>JAYUHO010000333.1:0-9374 GCA_043766915.1 Cypionkella sp. | reverse complement strand
GTTTCCGACATGTCCGCCCCCCCAGTTAACCTGTAGCCTGCCAACCCTGTCCGCTTCTGTCAACGCACCCTTGCCATCCCCCCCCATTCCCCCTAAAGACACGCGAATGAACAGGGTCGGGCAACAGCCACGGCCCTTCCTTCGTTGAAATCCAAGACCGGCGGAGCCAACCGCGTGGCCAGTGACATAAATGAAAAGGACCAAACTACATGAACGCTAAAAACTCTATGGAAGACTTCGAAGCCCTGTTGAAGGAAAGCTTCGAAATTGACACCCCCGAAGAGGGAACGGTTGTCAAAGGCAAAGTGATCGCGATTGAAAGCGGCCAGGCCATCATCGACGTCGGCTATAAGATGGAAGGCCGCATCGATATCAAAGAATTCGCGAACCCCGGTGAGCAGCCCAACATCAATGTGGGCGACATTGTTGAGGTTTACCTTGACCGCGTCGAAAACTCGCGCGGCGAAGCGCAGATCAGCCGTGAAAAAGCCCGCCGCGAAGAAGCGTGGGATCGTCTTGAGCAGGCCTATGCCGCCGAAACCCGCGTTGACGGCGCTATCTTTGGCCGCGTTAAAGGCGGCTTTACCGTTGATCTTGGCGGCGCTGTGGCGTTCTTGCCCGGATCGCAAGTGGACGTGCGCCCGGTGCGTGATGCAGGCCCGTTGATGGGCATGAAGCAGCCGTTCCAGATTCTGAAAATGGACCGTCGCCGTGGCAACATCGTTGTGTCGCGTCGTGCCATCCTTGAAGAATCACGTGCCGAACAGCGTGCCGAAGTTATCGGCAACCTGACCGAAGGCCAAACCATTGACGGCGTGGTCAAGAACATCACCGAATACGGTGCGTTCGTTGATCTGGGCGGCGTGGACGGTCTGTTGCACGTCACCGATATGGCGTGGCGTCGCGTCAACCATCCGTCGGAAATTCTGGCGATTGGCGAGACGATCAAGGTGCAGGTCATCAAGATCAACAAAGACACCCACCGCATCAGCCTTGGCATGAAGCAGTTGCAGTCTGATCCATGGGATGCGGTTGAAAAGCTCTATGCACTTGGCACTCAGCACAAGGGCCGTGTCACCAACATCACCGATTACGGCGCGTTTGTGGAACTTGAGGCCGGCGTCGAAGGTCTGGTTCACGTTTCAGAAATGTCCTGGACCAAAAAGAACGTGCATCCCGGCAAGATCGTTTCAACCTCGCAGGAAGTCGAAGTCATGGTGCTGGAAATCGACAGCGCCAAGCGTCGGGTTTCCTTGGGTCTTAAGCAAACCCAGCGCAATCCGTGGGAAGTCTTTGCCGAAACCCACCCGATCGGCACCAATATCGAAGGCGAAGTCAAGAACATCACCGAATTCGGTCTGTTCGTCGGCCTTGATAACGATATCGACGGTATGGTTCACCTTTCCGATCTGTCCTGGGATCAGCGCGGCGAAGACGCCATTGCAAACTATCGCAAGGGCGACACCGTTACCGCGTCGGTCACCGAAGTGGATGTCGAGAAAGAGCGTATCTCGCTGTCGATCAAGGCCCTTGGCGAAGACAACTTCACCGATGCGGTTGATGGCGTGAAACGTGGCGGCATCATCACCGTGGCGATCACGGCGATTGAAGAGGGCGGCGTCGAAGTTGAATACAACGGCGCGAAATCCTTCATCCGCCGCAGCGACCTGTCGCGCGACCGTGCCGATCAGCGGCCAGAGCGGTTCCAGGTGGGCGACAAGATCGACGTCCGCGTGACAAACATTGATCCAAAGACCCGCCGTTTGGGCCTGTCGATCAAAGCACGCGAGATTGCCGAAGAGAAAGACGCCGTCGAACAATATGGCTCGTCCGATTCGGGCGCGTCCTTGGGCGATATCCTGGGTGCTGCTTTGAAGGCTGACAAAAACTGATCCACGCGCAAGCGATCACTTTTCATCTGGTAAAGGGCCCTGCTTTGCCGCAGGGCCCTTTATTTTGGCGGGGTTAGCCCCGTATTTTCATTTGTGCCGCCCCGAATTTTGCCTATAGTCAATCCTGCAACAACGTGACGCCTACAGCCCGGCAAACAGGGACACGGTGATCACAGGGGGGATATTGCCTATGATCCGTTCGGAATTGATTCAAAAGATTGCAGATGAAAATCCGCATTTGACACAGCGGCATGTTGAAAAGATCGTTAACACGGTCTTTGAAGAAATCATTGATGCGCTGGCCAAAGGTGACCGGGTGGAACTGCGTGGCTTTGGCGCGTTTTCGGTGAAATCCCGCGATGCCCGCACCGGCCGCAACCCCCGCACCGGTGAGGCTGTGAAAGTGGATGACAAAAAGGTGCCATTCTTCAAAACCGGCAAGCTTTTGCGCGATCGGCTGAACGGCAAGTAAACCCAGACTTGCACAGCGCCGCGTCTGCCCCGATATAGGGGTATGGTTTTCCCAAAAGGCGTCGCGATGATCCGGTATTTGCGAATAGTGTTGCTGGCGGTGCTGGGTCTTTGCCTTTTGACCGTCGCCTTGGCCAATCGCCCCCCTGTCGTCATAAAAGCGCTGCCCGATGATTTGGCGGCGTTTTTTGGGGTGACGTGGCAGATGGAACTGCCGCTGTTCCTGATCATCTTTGCCAGCATTGTTGTCGGGTTGTTGATCGGCTTTGTCTGGGAATGGTTGCGCGAAACCAAAATTCGCAGCACCGCCAGCGTCAAAACCCGGGAAGTCAGCCGGTTGGAACGCGAGCTGGCCACGATGCGCGACGCCACCAGCCTGCCGTCGGATGACATTCTGGCCCTGCTGGACAAACCGAAAGCCCGCTGATGCCCGATATCCGTGTAAAAATTTGCGGGCTGCGCACGGTTGCCGATGTGGCTGCGGTTGCGGCATCGGGGGCTGCCTATGCCGGATTCGTGTTCTTCGCCAAAAGCCCGCGCCATCTGACAGTGGCGCAGGCGCATCTGCTGGCCTTGGCAGCCCCGGTTGGATTGGCAAAGGTGGCGCTGGTGGTTGATGCCGATGATGCCACGCTGGACGCGATTGTCGATGGCGTGCCGCTGGACATGTTGCAACTGCATGGGCACGAAACGCCCGATCGCGTGGCCGAAGTGCGCGCGCGCTATGGCCTGCCGGTGATGAAAGCGGTGGGCGTGGCGGATGAGGGCGATCTGGCCGCGCTGCTGGACTATGCCTTGGTGTGCGACCAGATTTTAATTGATGCCAAACCCCCAAAAGGCGCCGATTTGCCGGGAGGCAATGGGCTATCGTTTGATTGGCGGCTGGTGGCACAGCGGCGTTGGCTGCGGCCCTGGATGTTGGCAGGGGGCTTGACGGCGGGCAATGTTGCAGAAGCAATCCGCTTGACAGGGGCACAGCAGGTCGATGTGTCGTCAGGCGTCGAATCCGCACCGGGGATCAAAGATACGGCGCGGATTGCGGCGTTTGTGGCGGCGGCACTGCAGGATGGTCCGCCAAAATTATGAAAGAAGACTACGGGGGAAGCTGCCCCCGGAATTCGTTTCACCAAGCCATTTTTGCCAAAAGCAAATTGCCTCCGGCGGGGATATTTGGGCCAGAATGAAAGGCCAAGCAGCTTTTATGTGTAAAGACGGAATAAAGACGCTTTGTAGCAGGTTTGTAGCACAGGCAATTTGCCCATCTTACCCCTAAAACGCCTTGAATGTCATCGTCGTCAGCGTGCGCACAATGTCTGGAATATCGAACAATTTTTCTGACAGATAATGCCCGACATCGGCATCATCGGGGATGTAAACTTTGGCAATCAGATCGTATTCGCCGCTGGTGGAATACAGCTCTGACACCACCTCACGATCATAAATCGCAGTGGCCACCTCATAGGTGCGGCCCGGAGTGCAGCGGAATTGGACGAAAACGCAGGGCATGTCATTCTCCTGAACTGTTGCAATAGACTAGCCAATAGCCGCGCCGAGGGGAAGCCTTGCTATACCTCGGCGTCATCCGAAACCAACGTCAGCGGCACCGACGCGGGGCGCAAGTCATCCACCGTCAGCGGGTATTTCGGCAAGGCCAAACGGTTGCGCACCACCCACATCAGCCGGTTTTGCGCCCGCGTGATTGCGACATAAGCCAGCCGTTTCCACAACGGCACCCCTGCCTCGGTACGCCCCGCGGCAGCGGCGGCATAGAGATCGGGCGCGAAAACCTGCACCGTATCCCACTGACTTCCTTGGGCTTTATGGATCGTGACCGCTGCACCATGCAAAAATGCAGCGCCCATCGTGGCGGCAGTGGCGATGAAGGGTTCTTCTGCATCCGGGCGCTCAATCTTGATGATCGAGGCCGCAGACAACTGCGGATCTTCGGCCCCCACCACGTGCAGTTTGGCAAAGCCTTCCCGGTTGCCGCGCCCCAGATAGATCACCTGCGCGCCTTTGATCAGGCCCCGCGCCTCAAGATCAATCCGTTTTTTGCGGTGTTTCAGCGGCAGTTCGATGCCGTCACAAATCAGCGGCTCTCCTGGAACCAACTGATCCAACGGCGCGCCTTGCGCCGCGCGAAACGCGGTGATCAGCCGAATGCGCGTCACGTTGCGCCAGACCAGCACCGGGCTGCGCGCCATCAGATCGGCGTCCACCCGTTCGGCCCAGACCACGCGATCATCCTTTTTCGACGCGGCTTCGACCAGACGTTCAAACTCTTCGAACCCGATGGTCGGATCCCCCAGCGCATGCGCCAGATCGAGGATCGGATTGTCCTGCGCCTGGCGGTGAATACGGCTAAGGATCAGCTTTTGGCTGGCCGCCAGCCGGTCAAACACCATCTCGCCCGACAGGCCCACCGGGGCCAATTGCGCCGGGTCACCAAACAGCACCAGACTGGGAAAAATCTCTTGCAGATCAGCGAACTGGCGTTCGTCCAACATCGAGGATTCGTCGATAAAGCCGATATCCAGCGGCTCTTCGCGACGTTTCCAACCCTTGATGAAATCACTGCCACGCAACCCCGCCGCCGCCAGCGCGCCGGGGATTGACGCCACGGTTTGATAAAACGCCCAAGCCCGGTCCAGCGCCAGTTCGGTCAGCCCTTCCACCGCCGGTCGGCTGCCCTGCCCGGTTAACCATTCGGCGATGCGTTCGTATTGCGGATCATAGACAGGCGTATACAGGATGCGGTGAATGGTGGTTGCAGGCACACCCTGCAGACGCAGCACGGATGCCGCCTTGTTGGTGGGGGCCAGAATGGCCAAACTGCGGCGATCCTTGCGGCGCTTTGGCTCGTAGTCGCCCGAGACGACATCAACTCCGGCAGCCTTCAACGCTTTGTAAAGGCTGGCCAACAGCATCGTCTTGCCAGACCCCGCCTTACCGATCACTGCCAGAACAGATGATTTTCCCTCGGTGCGCGGGTCAAGCGAACCATTTGTCAGATCAACACCCATACCAAACAATTCCGCCGAAACGCGGTCGTAGGCTTCGGCTTGATCGCCGGAAAAGATCAGGTTTGGAGTGGCCGCTGGGATCATTTGGCGACCATAAGTGAGCCACCCGGAAAGGGCCAGAGGCGGTCGTGCTGCAACCCGCTCTAACCAATCATCGCGCGCGGCTGGCGTCCAGCGTATCTTCAAACGTGCGCAATCCCGCACGGGGGGCCTGCACCAACACGGCCATATTGCCCGGCTTATGCTGATTTTTCCGCATCAGCATGTGCGCAGCCGGAATTTCCGCCCAGGGGAACACTTCGGACATGCACGGATCAAGCCTGCGTTCGACCATCAACTTATTCGCCGCAGCCGCCTGTTTCAGATGCGCAAAGTGCGATCCCTGCAACCGCTTTTGGTGCATCCACATATAGCGCACATCGAAGGTGCAGTTGAACCCGGATGTGCCCGCGCAGATCACCACCATGCCGCCCTTTTTGCACACCAAGGATGACACCGGAAATGTCGCCTCACCGGGATGTTCGAACACCATATCAACGCTGACGCCTTTGCCGGTGATGTCCCAGATTGCCTTGCCAAACCGCCGCGCTTCTTTCAGCCAATCGTTGTATTCGGGGCTGTTCACGGTGGGCAACTGGCCCCAACAGGTGAAATCCTTGCGATTGATCACGCCTTTGGCGCCCAACCCCATGACGAACGCGCGCTTATCTTCTTCAGAAATCACCCCGATCGCATTGGCGCCTGCAGTGTTGATCAGTTGGATCGCATACGATCCCAATCCCCCCGACGCGCCCCAGACCAGCACGTTTTGGCCCGGCTTCAGATCATGCGGTTCATGCCCGAACAGCATCCGGTAGGCGGTGGCCAGCGTCAGGGTATAGCAGGCGGATTCCTCCCAAGTCAGATGGCGCGGGCGGGGCATCAGTTGTTGCGCCTGCGCCTTGGTGAATTGCGCGAAACTGCCATCCGGGGTTTCATATCCCCAGATGCGCTGGCTGGGCGAAAACATCGGATCACCGCCGTTGCAATCTTCGTCATCGCCATCGTCCTGATTGCAGTGGATCACCACCTCATCGCCGACCTTCCAGCGTTTCACCTTATCGCCCACCGCCCAAACAATGCCCGAGGCATCAGACCCCGCGATGTGAAACGGTTGTTTATGCACATCAAACGGACTGATCGGCTGGCCAAGCGCGGCCCAGACACCGTTGTAATTCACCCCCGCCGCCATCACCAGAACCAGCACTTCCTGGCTGTCGATCTTCCAGGTATCCACCACTTCGATTTGCATCGCCGTGCTGGGTTCGCCGTGGCGTTCGCGGCGGATCGACCACGCATACATCTGCGCCGGCACATGGCCCAAGGGGGGCATTTCGCCGATTTCATAAAGATCTTTCGTCGCGGCGTCATAGGCGCTGATGGCGGGTGCTTTGTCCAAAGCCATGGTCAACCTCGTGTCACAGGAATGCCGCGATGCAGAATCAATACGGCCTTAGGGATTGATACGGTTTTGTAACGCAAGATTGCAACATATTTGTAGGTTATTTTGTAATTTTATGTCTGCCGCATCGCAGCATCATCCACAGATACAGTTAAGCGTTGCAGCACAGGGCCTGCATAGAAATCCAGGATCGGCTGGCCATTGACGCCGGTTTGCAGGGCGGATGTCAGAACACCGCGCGCAATCAGCGGGGCCAAACCTTCGGTTACCGTCGCTTCAATGCCCTGAGGCGGCAGTTTCATCACCGCCCCCCGTGCGATAAGCGTGGCGATCAGCTGTTGCACGATTGCCGTCAAATCCTCACGGTTGGCAGGGCGCTGCGCCAAAGCGGCAGATATCAGCGGAACAGGCAACACCGGCACAACACGCACTATCTCGGCCATCAATTGCGCGCCCAGCGATTCGGTGGGGGTGGCGGGGTGATCCGCCATAAAGGCGCGCAGCGAAACCGGAGGGCCAAATCCTGCGGCTGCCGTGCCAAATCCGGGGAACGTGCCGCGCAGTTTGTGCCAGATAGTGCGGGACACAAACGCCAAAATCGGCAAAGGCCTGCCGCGAAACCGGCGCGTGCCTGCCGCTGCGGCATCCACCAAAATCCGGTCCTCTAACACCCGGTCATAGGCCAACCCGACGGGCACAAACACCACATCACGCCCTGTGGGATCAAATCCCTGCACGATATAGCTGAACAGCCCCATCTTGGCCGCCCCCACCCGGCCATCCAGCGACAGCCCACCTTCGGGGAAAATCGCTTGGGTGGTGCCCGCCGCCGTGGCCATCTGCACATAGCGCGCCAGCACCCGGCGGTAGAGAGTATTGCGACTGCCCCGCCTGATGAAATACGCCCCCATCGCGCGGATAAGCCGGGACAGTGGCCATATCCGCGCCCATTCACCCACCGCATAGGAAATAGACGCGCGGTTTGCCACCAGCCAGGTGATCAAAACATAATCCATGTTGGATCGGTGGTTCATCACAAACACCACCGTTGCTTTGGGATCAATATGTGCCAGGGCCGCATCCACTTTGCCGATCCGCACGCGGTAAAGCGCGCGTGACAGACCGCGCGCCAGCCGGATAGCCACGCCAAAATAAAGACTTGCGGAAAAGGCGGGCACGATTTCGCGGGCATAACCACGGGCTTCTTCAAACGCCACCGACCCCGGCACCCCGGTTTCGGCGGCATGTTCGGCAACGGCCTCTAACACCACCGGATCATAGGCAAGCCGCACGATCATATCCTGACGGCGGGCCAGTTTGAAAAATTCGATGGGTCGGTCGAGACGTTGGTTTATCTTCGCGACGGCCCGTTCCATCCGTTTGCGGAAAAACCAGCGCACGGACGGAAACAGAAAATGCGATGCAAAAGTAACCGTGGCAAAACCAAGCACCAGAACCAGCAACCACAGGGGAAGTTCAACCGTGCGAAACATGCGTCAGGCTTGCAGGTTTCAATGCTTGGGTAAAGCCCGGTCCGCGCCATGCCCTGTGGCCTGCGGAAACCGGGGTTGCAGATTTACTGATAGTAATAGTCAGACACCTCACACACGTTCACGCCGCCACGCTGCAATTCGGTGCCATCCTCAAACACCGCCCGGAAATCGAATACGCAATAGCCATCGGCATTGTCAAAATTCAGCGTCATCGCAGCCCCATTGGCCAGCGTGCCTTTGCCCAAAACATCGCTGCCCCATTTCTTGGCCCCCGAATTGGTGCTGTAGAATTTATACAGCGTATAGCCGGTGTCATTGTGGATGCGCACCCGGTAGTCGGTGGCGCTGGCAACGGTTGCCGAACCCGCCAGAACCAGGGTGGCAAGCGCAAAACGCAGTGTAGATGCAAGTTTCATGTGTTTACCCTTTTTCCAATGTTCCGCCTTTTTCCTGGCGTCTGAACGGGACAATTCACCACGATCAGGCCATCGGTCAATATGCAGAAAATACACCTGTTCCCTCTGGAACAGTCACCCCCGTTGGATCAATGCTGCATTGCGGCGAATTGGCATTGATTTTATATGTCGCCCATGATTGTGTTGGCGAAACAAAATTACCCCTACGTTGAGCGGCAAAAAATGCAGACGCACCCAGACCAGCCTTGGCTTTTCCGCACCTATGCCGGGCATTCCACCGCTGCGGCGTCAAATGCGCTGTATCGCAGCAATCTGGCGCGCGGACAGACCGGGCTGTCGGTGGCCTTCGATCTGCCCACCCAAACCGGCTATGACAGCGATCATCTGTTGGCGCGCGGCGAGGTGGGCAAAGTCGGCGTTCCGATCAGCCATCTGGGCGATATGCGCGCGCTGTTCACGGATATCCCGCTGACGCGGATGAACACGTCGATGACGATCAACGCGACCGCCCCATGGCTGCTGGCGCTTTATATCGCGGTGGCAGAGGAACAGGGCGCGGATATCGCCTCGCTGCAAGGGACGGTACAGAACGATATCATCAAAGAATATCTGTCACGCGGCACCTATATCTGTCCGCC
>JAYUHO010000332.1:0-3549 GCA_043766915.1 Cypionkella sp. | reverse complement strand
GTTTCGGCGGGCAGCAGCAGGTCGGCGTCCACCGGGATGGCACCCGCGGCTTGGAAGGCGGCAAAAAGCGCCTCGGCTTCGGCGCGTATGGTGGCTTTGGGGGTCATTGGCCGGGATTAGCCGCAAGCTGTTGGTCGTGCTGCATCTTTCGCACTTCTTCTACCAAGTTACGTCGATCAACCAGCTTTTGCGCAGGGCGGTCTTTCCATTCCTCCAGCGTCGCATTTTGCGCGATTTGTGCGCCTAGGATCAGATCTTTCAGGAAGATCTGTTCATTGGCAAGTTCATTGCCGCCTTGGATTACAACGATAGGAGCGCCGCGTTTATCGGCATATTTCATCTGGTTGCCAAAGTTTTTCGGGTTGCCCAGATACACCTCGGCGCGGATGTTTGCGTTGCGTAATTCGGTCGCCATCGCCATGTAATCGGCCATCCGATCCCGGTCCATCACGGTGACGACGACCGGGCCAGCGGTATCGGTCTGGATACGCCCCTTGGCGTGCAGGGCGGCAAGCAGGCGGTCAACGCCAATGGAAACCCCGGTGGCCGGCACCGACTGGCCGGTAAAGCGTTTGACCAGATCGTCATAGCGGCCCCCGCCTGCGACAGAGCCGAATTGGCGTTTCCGGCCCTTTTCGTCGAGGATTTCGAAGGTAAGTTCGGCCTCATAGACCGGGCCAGTGTAATAGCCGAGGCCACGGACGACGGAGGGGTCGATGACGATGCGGTCGGGGCCGTAGCCTTGGGCGGCCAAAATAGCTGCAATATCTTCGAGTTCTTGTATGCCCTCTAAGCCATGCTCCGTAGCCTTTAAGGAATGCCTCATACTTTCAACCGTCTCAACGTTGCTGGAAAGCTTCTGCATAAGCAGCGTCGTAACCCACAATGCCTGAAAATAGTCTAAACCCGCTCCTTGGCTAACATCTCCAGAGGCATCCTTTCGTCCTGTCATAAGCAGGCTCTCAACGCTTCCTTCGCCAAGTCGATCAAGTTTGTCTATTGCCCGCATAGCAACGCCACGTTCAACCGCTTTGAATTCAAGATTTTGTAGGTCTAACAGCCCAACAATTTCCATAATCCCATCAAGAACCTTACGGTTATTCACCTTAATCACATAATCGCCGCGCTCTATCCCGGCAGCCTCCAAAGCATCGGCCAGCATCATGCAAATCTCGGCGTCTGCGGCCACACTCGCCGACCCCACCGTATCGGCATCGCATTGATAAAACTGCCGGAACCGCCCTGGCCCCGGCTTTTCATTGCGCCAGACCGGGCCCATGGCATAGCGGCGGTAGGGGCTGGGCAGGTCGTTGCGGTATTGCGCGGCCACACGGGCCAGGGGGGCCGTCAGGTCGTATCGCAGGGCCAGCCAATCCTTGTCATCCTCTTGCCACGCGAACACGCCTTCGTTCGGCCGATCCACATCGGGCAGGAATTTGCCCAGCGATTCCACCGTTTCCACGGCGGATGTTTCCAACGGATCAAAGCCATAGCGGTGATAAACTTCCGCAATTTTATCCAGCATCGCCTTTCGCGCGACCACCTCCGCGCCCATGTAATCGCGGAACCCTTTCGGGGTTTCGGCGCGGGGGCGGCGGGGGGATTTATCAGATGCCATCGCTTCGGGCCCTTCGCTTTTGGTCGCGGTCGGTATACCCAGTGGCATGTAACGGATGGGCGGCGGGGCGGCAAGCGGCTGCGCTATTTGCAAAGCGAGGATAAATGGACCGGATCGACGCCCTTGAAGAGCAAATCGCCCATCTGACCCGCGCGGTTGAGGATTTGTCTGATGTCGCAGCCCGGCAAGGCCGCGAGTTGGACCGGATTTTGCGGCTGACGCAGCTGTTGGCGGAACGAGAGGCGGGGCGCGAGGCGGATGGCGCGGGGATACCGCTGGCCGATCAAAAGCCGCCGCATTGGTAGGGACGGCGTTTGGGGCCAGGTGAAAATTTTTAGATAAAAATTTTCCGACCCGCGACCTCAGATTTCTTCCACCAAAACAACGCCCTGAATGGCCTTGATCGCCCCTTTTATCTGGGCGGTCACCGGATAGGTATGCGGCAAGGTCAAATCAATCTCTCGGCCCTGATCATCGGCCACACAAAGTGTGATCTGCGCCTTTGTGCGCCCTGTCACCCGATCGAGAAGTGCCGCAATCGATGGCACAGCGCCTGCGTTGTTCAGATGAATCCGCAAATCCGACGCCCCGGCCTGATCGGCCACGGCATCAATCGGCTGCACCGCATTGGCCAGCAGTTTCAGCGTATCGCCTTCCAGTTCCGCCTTGACCGTCAGCACCACGTTGCGCCCCGGCTCCAGCAAATCACGCGCGGCTTCCAAGGTGTCCGAAAACACCGTCACCTCATAAAGCCCCGTCGGATCAGACAGTTGCACAAAGGCAAAGCGGTTGCCCTTGGCTGATTTGCGTTCTTGCTTTGACGCCACAGCCCCCGCCAGTTTGGCAATCAACGGACCGCGCGCGGCAAGGGCGGTTACTTCCGTCAACGTTTTCACATCGCGGCGTTTCAACGGCCCCATATAATCATCCAACGGATGACCCGACAGATAGAACCCAATTGCCTGATGTTCCTGTGTCAGCCGTTCAATGGGCAGCCAATCATCGCGGAACGGCAGCCGTGGTTCGGGGATATCTGCGCCAGCCTCACCGAACAGCGACACCTGATTGGATGATTTCGCCTCATGGATCGCCGCTGAGTAGGCCGCAAGCGCGTCCAGCGCCTCAAACACCCGGGCGCGGTTTGGGTCCAGCACGTCAAAGGCCCCTGCCCGTGCCAACATTTCCAAGGGGCGTTTGCCGACACGTTTCAGGTCCACCCGACGGGCCAGATCAAACAGCGTGGCGAAGGGTTTCTCTGTGCCGGTCACTTGACGGGCCTCGGCGATCAGCTTCATCGCTTCGGGGCCGACGCCTTTCAGCGCGCCCAGCGCATAGATAATCCGCCCGTCCCGCACGGTAAACGTAGGCAACGACGCATTCACGCAAGGCGATACGGTTTTCAGGCCCAGCTTATCAACTTCGCGCTTATAAACAGCCAGTTTATCCGTCAGATGAATGTCGCAGTTCATCACGGCGGCCATGAATTCAACTGGATAATTGGCCTTCAGATAGGCGGTTTGATAGCTGACCACCGCATAGGCAGCGGCGTGTGATTTGTTAAAGCCATAGTTGGCGAATTTTTCCAGCAGATCAAAGACTTCACCTGCCTTCCCCGCCGCAATCGCATGGGTTTCAAACGCGCCCTTCACAAATTTTGGCCGTTCCTTGGCCATCTCTGCCGCGATCTTTTTACCCATCGCCCGGCGCAACAGATCGGCCCCGCCAAGGGAATAACCGCCCATGACCTGCGCGATTTGCATCACCTGTTCCTGATAGACGATGATGCCTTGGGTTTCGGCAAGGATATGGTCAATCGTCGGGTGGATCGATTCCAGTTCGCGCAGGCCGTTCTTGACCTCGCAATAGGCAGGGATATTCTCCATCGGGCCCGGACGATACAGCGCCACAAGTGCCACGATATCTTCGATGCA
>JAYUHO010000331.1:0-9424 GCA_043766915.1 Cypionkella sp. | reverse complement strand
GGACGTTGCCCAAAGGTTGACAAAATCACGGTCCTCTTGCTGACCCAGTGCGTTCATAAATCGCACTGTCACCGCACGCGGACGGCGCACAACCGCGGAAACGCCGGGCAGATTGGGCGAGGCTTCTTCATGCTCTCGGAACTGACCGCTGCTGTGCAATATCGACGGGTTGGCCATAAGAATTGCCTGGCCGCGCGTATCTGAACAATCGACCACCGCCAACCGCAGCGGCACGCCGATCTGCACCGCCGCCAGTCCGTAGCCCGGCATCGAATCCATGGTATCAACCATGTCGGCCCAGATGGTGCGGATATTGTCAGTGATTGCGGTCACGTCTTGCGCCGGGGTTTTCAGCATGGGATGCGGATAAGGCAGGCACAGCCGTTCGGTCATTGCAGGGCCCTTTCGGCGATGGCGCGCTCATCCGCTTTCAGGTGGTCAATCGTCAGTATTCCGTCCAGATGATCACATTCGTGCTGAATGCAAATGGCGGCGAAACCATCGAAACTTTGGTCCTGTTCAGCACCGTCTAAATCGGTCCAGATCAGCCGCAGGCGATCTGGACGGGCAACAGGTGTACTCAACCCCGGCAGCGACAAACACCCTTCGGGACCGGCGACCAGAGTATCCGACCGCCATATGATACGCGGATTTAGGAACACCTGCGGCGCAGGACTACCCTCTTTCCACTTGGCATCCATGACGAACAGCCGCAGCAGCACGCCGACTTGCGGCGCAGCAAGGCCACGGCCCGGTGCCGCATACATCGTCTCCAGCATATCGGCGGCCAAAGCGCCCATGTCGCTTACGACCGGGGCGCAAACGGCCGACAGTCGTGGATCAGGCCAGGTCAGGATGGGCAGAACCGCCACTAACCCCGCGCCCGTTCGCGCTTTAGCTTTTCCATTTTTCGGGTGATCATCTGGCGCTTTAGCGGGCCGAGATAATCAATGAATAACTTACCGTCCAGATGGTCAATCTCGTGCTGCACGCAGGTCGACCAAAGGCCTTCGAACAACCGTTCGGTCATCTGTCCGTTCAGTTCTAACCACTGCACTTTGACCGCACCTGGGCGCTTTACTTCGGCGTATTGATCGGGGATCGACAGGCAACCCTCTTCATAGGTGGTCAGATCTTCGGACGACCACACCACCAAAGGGTTGATCAACACCATCGGTTGGGGCACGCCTTCCTTGATGCAATCCATCACAATGACACGGCTCATCACCCCAACCTGAGGCGCGGCAAGGCCGATGCCCGGCGCATCATACATGGTTTCCAGCATGTCGCGGGCCAGATCGGATATCTCTGACGTCACCGATGCGACAGGGTCACAGGGTTTCTTCAGGCGTGGGTCAGGGTGTATCAAGATGTCGCGGATCATAATTTGGATTTACGGCGCGGGGCGGATTGGTGCAAGAGGAAGCACGAGATTGCCCTGCATTTGGCCAAGGCAAAGAAAAACTGGGAAAAATTCTGCATTCCAAGATGTAACCAATACAATATTCTAATTGTAATGCAAATATTGGTATGATTTTCTGGATGAACGGTATTATTCGGAATTTCAGACTTCAACCGCAAGGCAGGTACGATATGGACTTTGATACCCAGATTAACCGCATAGGCACCCATTCTGTCAAATGGGATTCGATGGAGGCGTTATTTGGCGTGTCTGCCACCGATGGTATCGCCATGTGGGTTGCAGACATGGAATTTAAGCCGCCGCAGTGTGTGCAGGTGGCACTTGAGAAAATGCTGCGCCACGGCGTGTATGGCTATTATGGCGATGATACCGAATATCTGGCGGCGATTTGCTGGTGGATGAAAACCCGGCATGGCTGGGAGGTTGACCCAAAGTCGATCTTTACCACGCATGGTTTGGTGAACGGCACGTCGATGTGCGTTGATAGCTTTACCAAACCCGGTGATCATGTGGTGCTGATGACGCCCGTCTACCATGCCTTTGCCCGCGTGATCAAAGCAGCGGGCCGGGAGGTGACGGAATGCACCCTGACCAACACGGATGGCCGCTACACCATGGATTTCGATCTTTGGGACAGTCAGTTGACGGGCCGCGAAACCATGTTGATCCTGTGTTCACCCCACAACCCCGGCGGGCGGGTGTGGACACAGGCCGAGCTGCGCGGTGTTGCCGATTTCTGCAAACGCCATAAACTGATTTTGGTTTCGGATGAAATTCACCATGATCTGGTGATGCCGAACCAAAAACATCATGTAATGGCGAATGTCGCCCCCGATATTGCCGACCGTTTGGTGATGATGACGGCCACCACCAAGACCTTTAATATCGCGGGTGCGCATTTGGGCAATGTGATTATTGCCGACCCCACCTTGCGGGCGCGGTTCGCCGACCGGATGAAAGCGATGGGAATTTCGGCAAATTCGTTCGGTATTTTTATGGCCACTGCCGCCTATTCACCGGAAGGGGCGGCATGGGTTGATGCGGTGACGGAATACCTTGACGGCAATGCCAGGTTGTTTGAAGCGGGCATCGCAGCAATACCCGGCCTGCGCGTGATGCCGCTGGAGGCAACTTATCTGGCGTGGGTTGATTTCGCGGGCACCGGTATGGCCGCAGATGAATTCATTGGCCGGGTTGAGAAAACCGCCAAAATCGCGGCAAGCCATGGCACCCCG
Source organism: Cypionkella sp. (assembly GCA_043766915.1). Lineage (GTDB taxonomy): Bacteria > Pseudomonadota > Alphaproteobacteria > Rhodobacterales > Rhodobacteraceae > JANNAT01. Next base: position 6,766 of record JAYUHO010000331.1, on the reverse strand, counting down.
TTTGGGTCCGGGGGCGAGACGTTTATGCGGTTCAACCTTGCCTGCCCACGCGCGCAATTGGTCTTGGCCGTGCAGCGGTTGCAAGCCGCGTTCGCCGATCTGCAATAGCGCCGCTGGCACAGAAAGGCCGCTGCCACAGAAAGAAAGATCAGGCTTTAGGCAGATACGCCACGGGTGCGTTTTCATCGCGCCAATAGTCCAATGGGGCGCGATCCGTCACGGGGGTAGAGCGTTTGAAATCACAGACCAGGACGCCGTTTTCGACGCCCGACGCAACGATAAGGCATTGGAAAACATGTCGCGCGCCATCATAAACATCGACCAATCCGCGCAGATTTTGCGTATGACTGGCATCAACGGCAAACCCGTCATGCCAAAATCGCAAAATCGGAAATACCCCATCGCCAACATGCACCCGCAGTCGCGATTTGCGCGCAAAGTCACGATTTCTGGCGGCATCCAGACCATCGCGAACCTCTTTTGGTAGGAATTCCAGCATGATACCCTCTGAGTCGTCAGTGGATACTGTCCGATACAATCGTAAATATTGTGACGGTATTGGCGGCCTTAACCGAATCCGGGTGTGTAGTGGCAAAATTACCGCGGGGAATTGCTGCTGCGCAAGAGGCGCAGCGTTAACCATACGGGCAGAGGATTGTTTACGAAGGCTTAGGGTTTTGGTATTAAGTTGGGTATGCGGTAAGTCTGTTCCAGTTTGCTCACTAAAAAAACGACCCGGCAGAGGTGCTAGCTCTGCCGGGTTTCCTTTTGACTGGTGCTTACGCGCCGATCCAAAGGCGGATGATCGCGATGATCAGCGTTGCCGCTGCGATCAGAACCATCCATTTGCGATAAGTCATATCTTCCAGTTTCCTCACCTCCCGTCACCGCAAGGGATTGCGGCAGGGACAGAGTTATCAGGGCGTGGTTAACAAAAGCTATAGACAGCCCTTTAAGCCACCAGCGCCGCAGCCCGTTTCAAATCAACCGAAACCAACTGGCTAACCCCTTGTTCGGCCATTGTAATACCGAACAACCGATCCATCCGCGCCATCGTCACGGCATGGTGGGTGATGATCAGGAACCGTGTTTCGGTGCGGCGGGTCATCTCGTCCAGCAGGTCACAAAACCGCGTCACGTTGGCGTCGTCCAACGGCGCGTCAACCTCGTCCAGCACGCAGATCGGGGCGGGATTGGCAAGGAACACGCCAAAGATCAGCGCCAGTGCAGTCAGGGTTTGCTCGCCCCCAGACAGCAACGACAAGACGCTAAGCTTTTTGCCCGGTGGCTGGCACATGATCTCAAGCCCGGCTTCCAGCGGATCTTCGGATTCCACCAAGACCAACCGCGCCTCACCGCCGCCAAACAGGTGGGTGAACAGGGTGGCAAAATTGGTGTTCACCTGTTCAAACGCGGTCAGCAGCCGTTCGCGGCCTTCGCGGTTCAACGCGGCAATGCCAGAGCGCAGCTTTTTGATCGCCTCTTCCAGATCAGACTTTTCCTGCGCGAGTGTGTCATACTCGGTGGTAACCGTCTTGGCGTCTTCTTCAGCGCGCAGGTTCACAGCCCCCAATGCCTCACGCTGACGGCGCAGACGCTGTACGTCGGTATCAAGGCTGTCGGCATCGGGCATTTTGTCGGGATCAACTCGCAGAGTATCAAGCAATTGTTCCGGAGTTGCCCCGGCTTCTTCGGCGATGCGTTCGGCGGCAAGGGTGACGGTTTTGCGGGCGGCCTCTGATCGGGCCTCGGCGCGGGCGCGGGATTCGCGGGCCTCACTTGCCAGACGCTCGCCCTCACGTTCAGTGTCACGGGCGGTGCGCAATGCGGCTTCGGCAACAGATAGGGCATCGGCTGCGACCTGTTTGCGGGCGTCAGCATCGGTGATGGCGTCGTTCAACTCGTCCCGTTTGATCGCTATTTCTTCGGGGGCTGCGGATGCCTCTGTCAACTCGTCTTCCGTTTCAGTCTTTCGCGCCGTCAGTTCCGCCATCCGCCGTTCGGCAGTCTCCAGACGGTGTCGCCAGCCCGACAATTCCTTGGTCGCCTCTTGCTTGCGCCGCACCCTTGCCTCGCCTTCGCGGCGCAATTCGTCTTGCAACGAGCGGCGGGTCAACATGGTGATCCGTGCGGCTTCGACTACCATCTTGACCGCCTCGACGGCGTCACGGGCATCAGCCAGATCGGGCAGGTCATCAACCGCGGCCATGGCGTGGTCCAGCCGATCGCGCGCCTCGGCCGCTTCATCATCATAGCGAGAGACTGCCAGTTGAGCAGCCTCAAGCTTGCCACCGGCGATGGACTTATCCGCCTCGGCACGCGCGGCCATGCGGTTCGCGTCCGACACATGCCCATCCGCTGCGCGGCGGGCATCGCGGGCCAGTTGATCGGCGCGGGCGATATCAATCAGGCGCGCCTGCAACAGGGTATGCGCCTGTGACGCCCCCTGCGCACGCGCTGCCACGTCTTCCAGATCACGCTTAAGCTGTGTAAGCCGGTTCAGTTGCTGCAAACGCAAGGCGGCGGCAGAGGGCGCATCTTCGGCCCCGGCGCGAAAGCCGTCCCAGCGCCAAAGATCGCCCTCACGGCTGACCAATCGCTGGCCGGGCTGCAAGGTTGCTTGCAAGCCAGACCCAAGATCCCGTGACACCAGCCCGATTTGCCCCATCCGACGGCCCAAAACCCCGGGGGCCCGAACATGAAGGGATAAGGCGGTGGCACCGGTGGGCAACGGTTGTGTCTGCGGATAATCAGGCAGCACAACCCAACCCGAAGGCCGGTCCGCTGCAATTTCAGGCGCCCGCAGATCATCCGCCAGCGCAGCCCCAACGGCTTTTTCCAAGCCCGGTTCAACGACCAACCGATCCAACACCTGATGACCTGCTTGCGCTTCGCGCTCTACCAGTTTGGCAAGAGCGGCCACTTCGGCGCGCAGGGCTGCAGCTTCGCCCTCGGCTTCGGATCGCGTGGCGCGCGCCTCGGATTCTCGGCCTTGGGCATCGGCACGGGCGGCTTCGGTTGACAGCAACGCCTCTTCCGATGCGGCAGCAAGTTCAATGGCTGCCTCTTGTGCGCTTTCGGCTTTGGCGAAGGCTGCGGTTGCTTCGGCCAAAGCCGTGTCCGCCGCACCCACGGATTGGCGGGCCCGCGCTGCTTCGGCGTCGGCCTTGTCCAGCCCGGTTCGACTGTCTGCCAACATGCGCTGCACCGATTGGTGGCGCGCCGCCAGCCGTGCCGCATCTTCAGTGGCTTGCGACAGCACCGCCTCTTGATCCGTCAGCGCGGCGGACGCGGCACGCGCGGCTTCGGTTGCGTCGGCAAGGCGGTCTTCGTGGCCGTCATGGGCGCGGGCGAGTTGGTCCACCTCCCAATCAAGCCGGGCGATGGTGTCAACGGCATCGCGGTTCAGCCCTGACTCGCGCTCGCCATCGCGGGCCAGTTCGGCAACGCGCGCGCGCAGGGTGTCGATCATGGCGCGGGCGCGATTTTCCTGATCTGCCAATTGATCGCGTTGCACCAGCAGGCGTTGCACTATCGCCGCAGCAATCGCGTCTTCTTCGCGCAGCGGCGGCAGCGCGTCTTCAGCGGCTTCGCGCTGTTTCGCGGCAAGGCGGGCGGCGGCCTCGGCATTGGCGGCCTGGGTGATGCATTGCCGCAAAACGGTGTCAGCGTCGAACCGGGCAAGATCGGCTTCACGCCAGCGGCGAAACAGCAGCAACCCTTCGGCACGGCGCAATTCTTCGCCGATCTCGCGGTATCGCGCCGCCTGTTTTGCTTGCCGGATCAGCATCGACAGCTGCTGCGCCAAACCTTCCAGCACATCATCGACCCGCAGCAAGTTCGCCTCGGCCCCCGACAGTTTCAACTCGGCCTCATGCCGCCGTGCATACAGACCGCTGATTCCAGCTGCTTCTTCCAGCACCCGGCGGCGGGCTTTGGGTTTGGCGTTGATCAGTTCAGAAATCTGCCCCTGCCGCACCAAAGCCGGGGAATGCGAGCCGGTCGAGGCATCGGCAAACAGCATCTGCACGTCACGCGCCCGCACTTCTTTGGTGTTCAGCTTGTAGGCCGACCCGGCATCGCGGGTGATCCTGCGCACAATTTCGATCTGATCGGCATCGTTAAAACCAGACGGGGCCAGCCGTTCAGAGTTATCCATCACCAGCGCCACTTCAGCGAAATGCCGCGCGCCGCGGGTGGCGGCACCGTTAAAGATCACGTCCTCCATCCCGCCGCCACGCATTGCGGTGGGGCGGTTTTCGCCCATCACCCACCGCATCGCTTCCAGCAGATTGGATTTGCCGCAGCCGTTCGGGCCAACCACACCGGTCAGCCCGTCGTGGATCACCAGATCGGTGGGGTCCACAAAGCTTTTGAAGCCGTTCAGCCGCAGCCTGGTAAAGCGCAAATCGTTGAACCTTGTGATTCCGTCAAGGCGGTAATGGTCTGGCGTGGGACGACAAAAGTCAACGCCCTGCGCCATTGATACCCCATGATGATGCGGTTCAGGCGGGTTTATCCACAATATCTTGGCGCAGCCGCCCGTCTTTGCAAGGACGTGGTCTTGGGTATTTCAGACGGCCTTGACCACAGGGGCCCCTCGTTCCAGTGTTGCTGCAGGAGAGAACCGATGGCCCTACCCATCACAGGACATTGCCTGTGCGGCGCGACGCGATATCATGCCAGCGCCGCCGCGCTTTGGTCCGCGCATTGCCATTGCCAAAGCTGCCGCCGTGCCACCGCATCGGCGTTCACATCATTTTTTGGCATTGCAGACGGTCAGTGGCATTGGACGGGCACCGCACCTGCCACCTATCAGTCCTCTGCGGGGGTGTGGCGGGATTTTTGCGCAAACTGCGGCACTCAGATGGCGTATCGCAGCGATAAGTTCCCGAATGAGACACATTTTTATGCGGCGACCCTGACCGATCCTACCGCCTATCAACCTACCGAACATGTCCACAGTTCCGAGATGTTGCCTTGGCTGCACCTGGCCGATGGATTGCCACGCCGATGATACCGCACCGCGCCCGGCCGCCCTATGATTGGGCGGCGATCCTGCGTCTGATCCAGATCGAGTTTGCCTATATGGACGGGTGGGTTGATCCGCCATCGTCGATGAAGGGGCTGACAGGTGAGGGTATTGCCCGACAGGCAACATCTGGCGAAGTTTGGGTGATCGGCACCCCGCCCGTGGCCGTTATGTTTCTGACGCCCAAGCAAGACGCGCTCTACATCGGCAAGCTCGCCGTAGCGGCCAGCCACCGCGGGCAGGGTCTGGCCCGCGCTTTGACAGATTTGGCTGCGACCCGTTCGCAGGCTTTGGGCCTGCCCGCGCTGGAACTGCAAACCCGGATTGAATTGACGCGGAATCATGCGGTTTTCAGGGCACTCGGATTTGTCGAAGTGGCGCGCACAGCGCATCCGGGGTTTGATCGCCCGACCGCCTTGACCTTTCGCAAGGCTGTGACAGCTTTGGGTCACAACCCGCTTTAACCCGCTGGAAAGAAGCTGATGACCCATCCCACCATAGTGACGATCAGCGGCGCGCTGCGGCTGGCGTCGACCAATCGGTTGTTATTGACAGAGGCTTGCCGGTTGTTCGGCCCGGCCACCCGTGTTCAGGCCGATTTGAACCTGCCGCTCTATGACGGGGATCTCGAGGCGAGGGGTATTCCCGTGGCGGTGCAAACCTTGGCCGATCAGATCGCGGGCGCAGATGCCGTGATCATCTCAACCCCGGAATACAATAAGGCACTGCCCGGAGTTTTGAAAAACGCGCTGGATTGGGTCAGCCGCACCAAAGGATCACCGTGGCGGGACAAACCCGTGGCCATCCTGTCTGCCGCCGCAGGGCGTGCAGGCGGAGAACGGTCGCAGTTTTCGCTGCGTCTTTGCATGGTGCCGTTTCGCGCCCATGTGCTGCCCGGCCCCGAGGTGCTGGTGGCGGATTCGGGCAATGCATTTGATGAGGCAGGTCAGTTGAAAGACGCACGCACGATCAAAGGGTTGCAGGAACTGATGGATGCCTTGCGCGCTGCCATTCACGCCAGATAGGTGCGAAATGCTGCGACAACCTGTTCATAAACCGCGCGTTTGAAAGGCACGATGGACGTGATCATTTCATCCGCCCCGATCCAGCGCCATTGCGAGAATTCAGGGTGATCGGTGGCGATGTTGATCTGCGCATCGGTGCCAAGATACCGATACAAGAACCACTTCTGGCGTTGGCCGCGATATTTGCCGCCCCATACTTTGCCTAACAATTCCGGCGGCAAATCATAGGTGACCCAATCGTCGGTTTTTGCAACAAAGTCGACCAGATCAGCGGTAATGCCGGTTTCTTCCCACAGTTCACGCAAGGCTGCCGCCCGGGGCTTTTCGCCGTCATCAATCCCGCCCTGTGGCATCTGCCACGCGGCAATGGTGCTGTCTAACCGCTGTGCTGCAAAGATATGGCCGGCGGCGTTGATCAGCATCACGCCCACGCAGGGCCGATAGGGCAGGGTTGCAGGATCAATCATAAGGGGCTTTCACAGAAAAAGGCCGCACCGATATGGCGCGGCCTTCAGGTTGTTTACGGTTTAGGGGCCACGGCGTTCAGGCCGCGCAGAATATCCACGGCATAGGCCAGTTGATAATCTTCGTCCCGCAGCTTGGCAGCCTCTTCGGTGCGCGTGCGTTCTTCTTCCAACAGTTTGCGTTCATCATCGGACATCGAATCATTGGTGATCGCCCCGCGCAGGCTGGCTTCGGTGCGCTGCTT
>JAYUHO010000330.1:0-3564 GCA_043766915.1 Cypionkella sp. | reverse complement strand
CGGATCTGATGCGTGCGGCCGGTTTCCAGCCAGCATTCCACCAGCGATGCAGCCCCTGCAAAATCCTCGACAACCCGCGCGCGGGTGACGGCGTGGCGGCCCGCTTCCCACAGCACGGCCTGACGTTGGCGATCGGTTTTGTGCCGCGCAAGGCCGGTGGCGATTTTCAGGATGCCGCCGGGTTCAAAACTGATTCCGCGCAGGCCACGCAAGCGGGGATCATTGCCCGAGGGCACGCCATGGACCACGGCCAGATAATGGCGGTTGACGGTATGGGCTTCAAACTGCGCGGCCAACCCGTGATGGGCGCGGTCAGATTTGGCCACCACCAGAAGGCCGGTTGTATCCTTATCAATCCGGTGAACAATGCCGGGACGACGTTCACCCCCGATGCCCGACAAAGTATCACCGCAATGTGCTAACAGCGCGTTAACAAGCGTGCCCGACGGTGTGCCGGGCGCGGGATGCACCACCATGCCCGCCGGTTTGTCGATCACGATCAGATCTCCGTCTTCCCAGATCACCGACAGCGAAATGTCTTCGGCCAACGTCTCGACCGCCACCGCCGACTGCAGACGCACGGTGTAAACTTCGCCCTCGGTCACCCTGGTTTTGGGATCGGTCACGGCCACGCCTGCGCGCATCACATCGCCTTCGTCGATCATCTTCATCAACCGCGTGCGTGACAGTGCAGCTGCCTCTGGCACCAAGGCGGCAAGCGCCTTATCAAGGCGCAAGGGACCGTCCGCGCCGATTGTCAAAATCAGCTGGGCATCATCCGCATCAAAAGGGCCAACAGCCATGACCGACACTCCACCCGAGCAAGGCTTGCCGCCGTCGCTTCGGTTTTTAAAAGGGCTGGTGATCACCCTGACGATCACCATGATTGTCGGTGTCATAACCGTGGTCGGCCTGCTTGTCACCCGGATGCCGAACGGGAACGCGCGCTTGCCGCAAGTGCCTGCCGATCTGGCGATGCCTGCCGGGACAAAAGCCGTGGCGGTGACCTTCGGTACAGACTGGACGGCTGTGGTGACCACCGACGACCACATTTTGATTTTCGACGCCACAGGAGGGTTAAGGCAAGACATCGCCATATCCCCTGCCCCTGCCCCCTAACGCCAAAGGAAACCCTGCGTGTTGATTGCCCTGACGCGATTTATTGACGCACAAAATCCGGACGAGGTGGCGCGGCAATATGAATTTCTGGCCGATCTGGCCAAGACCCGGCTGGTGCTGACGGGGGTGGCTTATGGGCTGGCGGTGATATTTTTGCCACTCTGGCTGTGCCTTGCGCTGGCCACCATCGACACAGCTGCCGAGATTTTATGCCTGCAATGGATGAAGGGGATCAACCCGGCCCAAGCGCGCCTGCGCTACATCGGCACCCTTATCTGTGTTGCCGTTGCAGAGCTGTCCTATATGTTTGCGGCCACCAGCATCTGGCAACTGGAAACACCCTTTGCCCGCGCGTTCGCCATCGCAATGATCGCCATGTCGATGGTGCAGTTGCTGACGGTGCGCAGCCTGCATCTGCCCTATGGTCTGACGGGGTGGATCACCGCCATTGCCGCCAGCCTTGCGGGCGTAATCGTGCTTTGGTGGCACGATGGCGCGCTGAAAGTGCTGGTCTTGTCGATCATCAGCATTGTCGCGGCGGCCATCTTTGTGCTGTCGGCGGTGCTGTCAAACCACGCGCTGCATGTCGGATTGCTGCAAGGTCGTGCGGCGGCGCGCGCGGCGGATCAGGCCAAGGGGCTGTTTTTGGCACAGATGAGCCATGAGTTGCGCACGCCGCTGAACGCAATCATCGGGATGGGAGAGGCGGAGCTGGCAGGGGCCGAAACCGATATTGCCCGGGCAAGGTTGGGCGTGCTGGTCAAATCCGCGCGCGGGCTGGCGACGATTTTGGATGATATTCTGGACATGTCGGCCATCGGGCAGGATCGGCTGACACTTCGGCCGGTCTGCGCCGATCCGGCCGCCGAAATCAGGGCCATCACCAGCCTTTTCGGTCAGGTTTACCACACAGCAGGACTGACTTTAGGGGTTGATATTGCTCCAGATCTTCCGGCAACCGCAACATTCGACGCCCAGCGCCTGCGCCAATGCCTGACCAATCTGTTGTCGAACGCGCTGAAATTCACCGCCAGCGGGGGGGCCTATGTGCAGGCTGATCTTGATTTGACGGGACAGTTGCGCATCGTCGTCTCTGATACCGGGACGGGCGTGCCAGCCGAGATCAAGCAGCTGATCTTTCAGCCCTTTGAGCGCGGACTTAGTGCAGCGTCCGGTTCGGGCCTTGGCCTGTCGATCAGCCGGGCGCTGGCGCGCAGCATGGGGGGCGATCTGGTGTTGATGCCCACGTTCAACGGTGCGGCGTTCTGCCTGACAATCAAGATTGCGCCTGTCTCTAGGGCGGATGCAGCGGCCCCCGTCATCGCCTTGCCCGATCTTTCAGGATTTCGCATTCTGGTGGTCGATGACATTGCCACAAACCGATTGGTCGCAGCGACCTATCTGCGGCTTTGGCAAATTGAGGTCAGCGAGGCCATCGGTGGGGTTGAAGCAGTGGCGCAGATAACCAGCAATCCGCCTGATCTGGTGTTGCTGGATATGAACATGCCCGGACTTGACGGCGGGCAGACCCTTGCGCTGATCCGGGCCCTGCCACAGATGGGCGCGCGCCTGTCCGTCATCGCGATGACCGCCGATGCGACCGGGGCCCATCAGGCGCACTATCTGGCGGCGGGGTTTGACGGCTCTGTGGCCAAACCGCTGACCCCGGAAACCCTGAGGGCGGCGATTTCTCCGCATTTGACGGCTGATGTCTGAAAGCAATGTCGCGGCCAGACTGGACGCGCCACGCCCTTGACCGCAACATAGGGGCAGATTCGAGGAGAATTTGATGATTGGCGATTTGGGTGCATATGATGCCACGGCACTGGCGGGGCTGGTGGCGAAGGGCGACGTATCGCCCGGCGAGTTGTTGGATGCGGCCCTTGCGGCGGTGATGATCCGCAACCCGGCCCTGAACGCGGTGGTCTTGGTGCAAGAAGCTGTTGCGCGGCGTGCGATTGCTGCAGGCCTGCCACACGGGCCGTTTCGCGGTGTGCCGTTTTTGCTGAAAGATCTGGGATGCGAGGCGGTGGATTTTCCATCGCACAACGGATCGCGCCTGTTGGCCAACACCCGCTATGGACAGGATTCAATGATTTTTCAGCGGATTCGTGCCACCGGCGTGGTGACATTCGGGCGAACCACCAGCCCTGAAGGCGGCATTGGCGCTGTGACGGAAGCGGCGGTATACGGCGGAGCCACCCGCAATCCGTGGAACCCTGATCACACGCCCGGCGGGTCGTCAGGCGGGGCGGGGGCTGCGGTGGCGGCAGGCATTGTGGCAATGGCACATGGATCAGATGGCGGCGGATCGGTGCGTATTCCCGCCTCATCTTGCGGGTTGTTTGGCTTCAAACCCACCCGCGCCCGTCTGCCTGATTGGCCTGCAGCGGGCGAGGGTTGGGCAGGCATGTCGATAGACGGGTTCCTGACCAAATCGGTGCG
>JAYUHO010000329.1:0-9444 GCA_043766915.1 Cypionkella sp. | reverse complement strand
CGGAATGGTTGGAACGCAATGGGCTGGTGGAACCGATTGTTCAGGCGCGTGGGATGGATGCGGCGGGGGTATTGCGGCAAAAGATGGATTTTGTTCTGGTGGATGCCGCCGATGCCCTAAATCTGGAAATTGGCGATGCGCGCCGTACCGAATTGCGGAAAATTGCCTATCGTTTGGGAGATAGCCTGCCGGATGAATTTCTGGGCCTTGCTGGTTTATTGCGCTGGGTGGAAGGTGCGGGCGACTGGCCGCGCATTACCAGCGAACATAAGGCCTATTTTTACACATTGCGCGCGGCAGCGGGGCCGTTTCGGGATTTGGTGAATATGTTGCTGTCGGAATTGTCCCCAATGGACGTGCGGCAGATGTTTATCGTGCATAAAGAACTGTTTTACGCGCAATATGCCGGTTGGTCGGACCGCAAACGCCAATATGTGGCGGATTTTCTGGAGCGGGAATATAAGGTGGATGCCCAAGGCGCGCGCGAAGCCTTGTTTGGGCCGGAACCGTCGATGGATGTGCGGCATCGCCCCGAACCAAAACCGGCGCGGGATTTGAGGGAAATCGTCGGCCCGTGGGGCGCTGTGGATCGGGGGCGCAAGTGATTGGACTTTTAAGATCTGTTGTTGTCGGATTTATCCTTTTGACCGTGGTTTATCTGATTGTGGCAACGTATTCGCGGTCTGTTCGACGTGAAAAACTGGAAAAGAAATTTGATGCGGGGGATGGTGAGGGGGATCGTGATGATTACATCAGGGATGGAATGCTGGCCTATGAACACGGGCTGAAGCGCCGGTTGTTGTGGCTGGTTTATATTGTTCCGACGGTGATTGTTGCGGTGACGGTCTATCTTGTGAACTATCAATAAGGAGTGCGGCACATGTGGAAATATGCGAAGTGGACCTTTCGGATTGTTGTGTTGCTGATTGTTGCAGGCTTCTTGCATTACACCCTACCGCAGCACGATATTGTCAGAATTACAAATACTTATAACCGTCTGACAACTGTCGGATCAGATAACTCTTGGGCCTATTCGGTCCCGGACACCGGAACCGCAGAAAGCGCCACGCAGCGCGATATCCGGTTCATCGACGCGGCATTCGAAGACAACTCTGTGATTGTTTATCGCAATGAAGACACAGGTTGGGTTTGGCCACCCTATTTTAAATACGACAGCTCTAATCTTCAGGCCGAGGCGGGAAATCTGAAGTCGACCCAGGCGGCGCCGAAATGGGTTTCGGTCACGCATTACGGGTGGCGGTTTCCGTTTCTTTCGATCTATCCCAACGCGGTCAGTGTGAGAGAAGTTGCCGGGCCGGATGTGCGCATTATTCCGTGGGTGAATATTATTGTGCTGATCGCGCTGGCGCTTGGCGTGTTCATGATCCGGCGGATGTGGCAACAGTTTTGGGAGCGCACAGTGGAACCCGCCGTGGCCGAGGTGGGCGAAACATGGGATGGGGTTGAGGCAAGTGCGGGCGCTGCTGCCGGATCGGCGAAGGGGTTCTTTGGCCGGATTGGGGCGTGGTTTGCGACGTGGCGGGGAAAACCCAAAAGGTAAGCCCGCGCATCTGGCAGCGTTTTTGTCGCTGCCAGATCGGAATCCGGCCAGAGCGGGTTGCAGCTAATCTGCTTCAGATTTGCTGCAACCCAAGACAAACTGAGACTGGGATTGTTGCGAGTTGCTTTCAGTGGGGTGAACCCCATTGAAAGCAACAGACCCTAGCTGCGCAGCACGCCGCCGGTGGCTTTTGACACTTTTTCGATGATCTTTGCGCTGACGGCTTCGATCTGTGCCTCGGTCAGGGTCTGATCGGTCGGTTGCAGGCGCACGGTAAAGGCGATGGATTTCTTGCCCACGCCCATTTGCGCCGCGGCCTTTTCACCGGTGAACTGGTCGAAGATCCGCGCGCTTTCAATCAGCGTTTTGTCGGCCCCGATTGCTGCGTTGATCGCGGTCAGCGAGTCGACGCCTGCATCGACCACAAAGGCAAAGTCACGGTCCACGGCTTGCAAATCTGACAAGACAAGTGCCGGTTTGGTCGGTGTTTTTGTCTTGGGCATCGGCACGGCAGCAACCAGAATGGCAAACGCCACTGCGGGGCCTTTGACACCGATTTCTGCCAGCACCCTTGGATGAACCTCGCCAAACGTCGCCATCAGATTTGGGCCAAGACCGATCGCACCAGACCGGCCCGGATGCCACCACGCCGCCACTTTGCGGGTGATCTGCACGCGGGCAGGGGCACCGATAGCGGACAGTACCGCCTCGGCATCGGCTTTGGCGTCATAGATATCGACACCGCGCCGCGGGCCATGCGGATTGCGGGGGCTGGACTGACCGATCAACAGGCCCGTGGCCTGCAGGTGCTGATCGCCCGGCTCGCCGCCGTGGAAGACCGGACCAACCTCGAACAATGCCATATCGGCAAAGCCCCGCGCCTGATTGCGGGCGGCGGCGCGCAACAGGCCGGGCAGCAGATCGGGGCGCATAAGGGTCATTTCCGAGCTGATCGGATTGTCCACGCGCACAGCATCCGTGCCACCGCCAAACAGGGTGGCGGCGGCGGCATCAATAAAGCTGTACGTCACGCATTCATTATACCCCAGTGCGGCCATGGTGCGGCGCGCGGTGCGTTCGCGGGTTTGCAGGGGCGTCAGGATCGGCTTTGGCACGCCCGGAAGGCGGCGCGGCAGGGGTTTGCCCTGCAGTTTGGTCAGGCTGGCGATGCGGGCAATCTCTTCGATCAGATCGGCGTCGCCCAAAATATCGGGCCGCCAGCTGGGCGGGAAGGCCTGATTGCCGTTCAGGGTAAAGCCCAGGGATTCGAGTGTAGTGCGTTGATCCGCTTCGGGAATATCCATGCCAACAAGGCTGACCACGCGGGCAGGGTTCAAAGTGTATGCCCGGTGGGTATCCGGGGCCGCGCCATCAACAGCAAGGTCAGAGGCCTGACCGCCGCACAGATCAAGGATCATTTGGCAAGCCAGATCCAACCCCGGCAGGGTGAAGGCCGGATCGACTCCGCGTTCAAACCGATAGCGGGCGTCCGAGTTGATTTTCAGCGCCCGGCCCGTTGTGGCGATGGTGATCGGATCCCAGAACGCGGACTCCACAAAAACATCGGTGGTGTCGGGGCTGCACCCCGAGGCCTCGCCTCCTATGATCCCTGCCAGGGACTCAACACCAGCGTCATCGGAAATCGCCATTTGGCCGGGGCGAAGGGTATAGGTTTTGCCATCAAGGGCGGCGAACTGTTCACCACCAATTGCAGCATGAATGCGCAAGGGGCCGTGGACTTTGGCCACGTCAAACACATGCAGTGGGCGGTTCAGGCCGAAGGTGAAGTAGTTGGTGATGTCAACAAGCGCCGAAATCGGGCGCAGGCCGATGGCCTTAAGCCTGTCGGCAAGCCAAGCGGGCGAAGGACCGTTTTTCACGCCGTGAATGGTGCGACCCGTGAAATGCGGACAGCCTTTGGATTTCAGCTCATCGGCGATTTGCACGGTGACCGGGCTTGCGAAGCCACCGCTGATTGCCGGGATCGGCAGGGGCTTCAATCTGCCCAAACCGCGTGCAGCCAGATCGCGGGCAATGCCGCGCACACCCAAGGCATCGGGGCGGTTGGGGGTGATCTTGATATGGATCATCGGATCGTTCAGACCGCGATAGTCGATGAACCGCATGCCCAAAGGCGCATCGGCGGGAAGGTCAATAATGCCATCATGATCGTCCGACAGCATCAACTCGCGTTCCGAGCACAGCATGCCGTTTGATTCGACGCCGCGAATCACTCCGGGCTTGAGATCTACGCCTGTGCCGGGGACGAAAGTACCGATAGGCGCAAACACGCCGATTAAACCTGTGCGTGCGTTGGGGGCACCACAGACAACCTGTACCTCCACCGATGGCCCATCGGGGCCATCGGGCCAGGTGGCAACGCGGCACAGGCGCAGCCGGTCGGCGTTGGGGTGGGGGCCAGCCTCGATCACCCGGCAAATGCGGAATGCACCCAGCTTTTCTGCTGTATTTTCAACGCCTTCCACCTCAAGCCCCAGATCGGTCAGGGCATATAAAATGTCCTGCAAAGGGGATTTGGTTTCAAGGTGATCTTTCAGCCAAGACAGGGTGAATTTCATCGTAAGCGCCTTTGGAATGTGCAGGAAATCAGTTACCGCATTGGCGCGCAAAGGGAAAGTGCGACGCGTGCGGTTTCCAACTTGGAAACGGGTTGTCGCCATATTGTGGGGGGCATTGCCATAATCTGCCCGTGGAGATGGGGTAGAACGAAATTATGATGGACCCAATGTTTGACATACCCAAAGACCGCAAACGGATCAGCGTTGGCAAAGTTTGCCTTCTGCTTGGGCTGACAGCGTTGCTTTACCTGATGGTGTCACACGAGTTTGGTGTGGCGACGCAGGTGGTAACGGCGGTTAACAACTAAAGCGGTTCAGGTTTTGATGGACCAAGGACATCGGAAATCGCGTTCGAGCGAAGCGAGAGGCAGCGAATTCCGAGTCCAGACAAACCTGCACCGCCCCAGGGATTTTCCCTTGCCGTCGCGCAGTTCAGCAATGGTCTGGCGGCCCGCTATGGTGGGCATCCAGCCAGGGCAATGCCCGGTCGCGCAATACTTGCATGGGTAGTTCAAGGCTTGCAGGATTAGCTTGCACATCGAGATAGATCAAAACGCCCTTATCCGTGCCATGGCCTTCGGTTGGCAGGTAAAAACGGTCGATGCGGATATCGTCATCGGTCAGCCACGCGCTGTTTGCGGGATAAGTCCCGTCAGGTGCCAAGAACCGCAGGTTGATACAGCAGTCCCAGCCATAGCGGCTGCGCTGCAGGTTTATAACGGAACGGCCCGCATGGGTGCTGCGCGCCCAGTTTGTGCCGGTTTGGGTATAGCCGAACGGTGTCGCGATAGTGGTGATGGCCGCGCAGATCAGCGCAACTGCCGCCTCACGTTTTGCCGGGAAGGTGGGGTCACTGGCTGCGATATGGATGCGGGTGGAGGTGTCGGTCATCGGTTTCCCGTAGATGTAGGGCGGGGTTTACCCAGCCATTGCGCGTGGCGGCGGGGTGACCCCCGCCCGGGTTATGCTGATAACCCCCCCGCCAAATCCGGCATATCCAACGCGGCAAAGCCGTAGTGCCGCAGCCAGCGCAGATCGGATTCGAAGAACGCGCGCAAATCCGGGATGCCGTATTTCAGCATCGCGATGCGGTCGATGCCCATGCCAAAGGCAAAGCCTTGCCATTGGGTGGGATCAACGCCTGCAGCCGTCAAAACCTTGGGGTGCACCATGCCCGATCCCAAAATCTCCATCCACTTGTCGCCTTGGCCGATTTTCAGCTGACCGCCTTCCCAGGAACAGCGGATATCCACCTCGGCCGATGGTTCGGTAAAGGGGAAGTGCGACGCGCGAAACCGCAGTTCCACCGAGGGCACTTCGAAATAGGCGCGGCAGAATTCTTCCAATACCCATTTCAGGTTGGCCATGCTGATATCGCGGTCAATCGCCAGCCCTTCGACCTGATGAAACATCGGCGTGTGGGTTTGGTCCATGTCCATGCGGTAGACCCGTCCGGGCGCAATCACCCGGATCGGCGCGCCTTGCTCCATCAACGACCGGATTTGCACCGGGCTGGTATGGGTGCGCAATACATGCGGCGGGCGATTGTCGCCATCGGCGCGGTGCATAAAGAAGGTGTCATGTTCCTGCCGCGCGGGGTGTTCGGGTGGGATGTTCAGCGCATCAAAGTTGTACCAATCGGATTCGACTTGCGGGCCTTCAGCCACGGCAAACCCCATATCGGCAAAAATCGCAGTCAGCTCTTCCATCACCTGGCTGACGGGATGGATGGTGCCCATGCGCCGGGGACGGGCGGGCAGGGTAACGTCCAGCCATTCCGAGCGCAGCCGTTCGTTCAGCGCGGCATCGCCAAGCGCGGCTTTTTTGGCGCGCAGGGCGGCGTCTATTTCATCCTTCAGCACGTTCAGCATGGCGCCCATGGCTTTGCGCTGATCGGGGTCCATCTTGCCAAGCGTCGCCATCAGGGCGCTGATTTCGCCCTTTTTGCCCAAGGCCTGCAGGCGCGCGTCTTCCAATGCGGGTTCGTCGGCTGCATTGGCCACGGCGGTCAGATATTTTGCCTTCAGAGTATCCAAACCGTCCATCGCCGCCCCCATGCTGTGCGTAGCCCTGCTATCTAGGCTGAGGGTTGAATGCAAGATGCGGTGCTACAGGCGGGGCGAACAGGGCAAGGCGTTGGGTGGCAAAGCACAGACAGGCGACAGGCGCACCGCCTTCGTGGCGCAGATTGTCATTCAGGGTGACCGCCGGATTGCTGAACCCGGCTGCCGTCAGCGCCGTTCGGATGTAACTTTCCGAATGTTTGTGCCGTCCGGTCGGCGTCAGCGTCCAGCCTTGCAATGAGGCCGCAGAGCCCACGTCTTCGACAGTGATCAAAAGCCAGCCACCGGGGCAGAGCAGTTGTGCAAAATTGGCCAGAACCTGTGCCAGATTGCCAAAATACACCAGCACATCAGAGCTTGCGATCAGATCATAGGGGCCGATGGGCATTGTGCCGATGTTGGCAAGATCCGAGCGGCCCAATTGGGTATACGTGCCCTTCGCCCTGCATTTATCCAGCATGCCTTCGGACAGGTCGATCCCGTGCAGCGCGCGTGCGTAGGGGCGCAGATAGGGCGCGCAAAGCCCGGTGCCGCAGCCCGCATCCAGAATCGTCAACCGGCGTTTGCGGGGAAGTTTGATCGTCTCCAGCAGTCTGCCGATAATCTCCGGGCCGCGATTGTGCAGGTTTTTCAAGTTCGTGTCGTAAGTTTCGGCAAAGGCATCGAACAAATCCACCGTCATCGCGGCCTGGGCCTGTGCGGTTTCGGTGCCACGCACGGAATCTGCGATATAGTTAAACTGGTCGCGATGGTTTTGGCACAGCGGTTCGGCCAGTTTAAGCATTTGCTCGGCATGACCCATAAACTTTCGTGTGGCCAACCGGCGCACCAGGTTCAATCGCAACAGCCCATCGGCGGGGGATGCGCTGAACGCGGGTTGCCACAAGGCGATGGCCCCGTCGGGATCATCAAGCTTCAGTCGGTGCGTTGTCAGCGTTGCCAGTGATCTTTGATCCAGGGGATCAAGCTGCAATGCCGCAACCAGCATGGCATAGGCGTCGTCGCGCCGCTCTAGGGCGAAGAGGACCCAGCCACAATTGCTGCGAAATTGAGCAGTTTGCTCGGTGGCGGGCATCGCGTCGGTCAGGTGTTGGATCAGCGCCGTTTCGACCTGCCCGGCCAGATCGGGCCGCTTCGCCTGACGCATTAACAAAACGATGTTGGTGGCGGTGACGGTATTTATCGCGTGATCGCGGATGATTTTCACGCAGGTGTCAACGGCGGCGGTCAACTGATGCTTGTCAAGCTGCGCATTGGCCCGGTCAAAGGCGGCTTGGATGGGCGGGCTGTCACGGCGTTGCTGCTCAATCGGGTTGGATTGAAGCGCTTGTAATTTGTGCAGCCGAAGCGGTGCCAACATGTCTGTGCCCTGAGGATTTTGGCCTGATGCGATATCTAAGCGGATATATGCGCTGATTTCTACTGGTGATGTTTGGGGGGCAAAACGAAAAACCCCGCGCCAGTGGCACGGGGTTCATTCAGATTAACGTTTCAAGCGATAGGTCAGGCAGGCATCGCAGCCTTGGCTTGGGCCGCAATCGCATTGAACGCTTCGGGTTCGTGCACGGCCAGATCGGCGAGAACCTTGCGATCCACTTCGATACCGGCCAGCGACAGACCGTTGATCAGGCGCGAATAGGTAAAGGCTGGGTCGAACAGGCGCACAGCGGCGTTGATCCGCTGAATCCACAAAGCGCGGAAGTTGCGCTTGCGGTTCTTACGGTCGCGCGTGGCGTATTGCTGGGCCTTGTCGACGGCCTGGGTGGCTGTGCGAAAGTTGGTGGAACGGGCGGCATAATAGCCAGCCGCCTTTTTGATCACCTTGCGGTGGCGGGCGTGCGTGACTACGCCGGATTTAACGCGGGACATCGGTTACTCTCCTTACCGGTCGTAGGGCATGTATTTTTTGACGATTTTCGCATCGGATGCGCACAGGATCATGGTTCCTGAAGCATCGCGAATGAACTTCGTCGTACGCTTGATCATGCCGTGGCGTTTGCCGGCAACGCCAGCTTTCACCCGACCGGAGGCCGTGAAGCTGAAACGCTTCTTGGCCGCCGACTTGGTCTTCATCTTGGGCATTTCCATCTCCGTGGTTTCAGGCGCGACTCGGCATGCCACGTGGGCCGGTCGCGCGGGGTATTCGAGAGGGTGCTATAGGGGGCGAAGTGCTGCTGTGCAAGGGGGGATCAGCGGCAGGCTGCTAGTTTAGCAACCCGCCAATGACACGCACAAAAATATGCGGGATTTCGGCAAAGGTATAGCCACTGGGCTGCCGCGTCATGGCAAGCACCAACAGCACGCCCCCGACCAGCAGTAACACAGCCCCGGCACGCGGCGCGCGACTTTCGGAATAAGCTGCAAGCAGCGACGGAAGTGACAGGGCACAAAGGACAATACCAGTTACAAGCAGCTGGTCGTTATTCATGCCTGGTCACCCCCCGTCAATTTATCCCATGCTATTCGGGATCGGCGCTTGAAATCAACCGCTCATCACAAGGGGCCACGCGCAGGATATTGGTGGTGCCTTTGACATTGAACGGCACGCCTGCAGTGACCACGATCTGATCTTCCACCTGCGCAAAGCCGTCAACGCGCGCTGCTGCAACTGCCGCCAGAACCGCCCCCTTGAACCGGTCTTGTGGGGCTGTGATGGCGCAGTGCAGCCCCCACGTCAGCGACATGCGCCGGGCGGTTGACATCAGTGGCGTCAGCGCAAGGATTGGCACCTGCGGGCGTTCGCGGGCAACAAGGCTGGCGGTGGTGCCGGTTTGCGAAAAGCAGGCGATGGCTTTGATATTGGTGGCCTCGGCAATCTCGCGGGCGGCAGCAACAATGCCATCGGCGATGGTTTCGCGCCGGATCACCCGACTGGCGGCGACAATTTGCAGATAGGTCGGGTCTTTTTCGACCGACAGTGCCACGTTGTTCATCGTGGTCACCGCTTCGATCGGGTATTTCCCGGCTGCGGATTCTGCCGACAGCATGATCGCATCGGCCCCTTCATAGATTGCCGTTGCCACGTCTGACACTTCAGCGCGGGTGGGCACCGGCGATTCGATCATCGATTCCAGCATCTGCGTCGCCACGATCACCGGCTTGGCCGCCGCGCGCGCGCCGCGCACCAGACGTTTCTGGATCGGCGGCACAGACGTGACGGGCAGCTCTACGCCCAGATCGCCACGCGCCACCATGATGCCATCAGACACCTGCAGGATCGCGTCATAAGCCTTTACTGCCG
>JAYUHO010000328.1:0-9481 GCA_043766915.1 Cypionkella sp. | reverse complement strand
GGTCAGCAGCAAGTCCATCGCCACATGATAGGGGATGCGCTTGGGCAGTTTAACCGATGCCGCATCCGCCACGGTTCCGGATCGGATCTCTGGCAGGGCAAAGGTGGCCGTGCTGGAACACAGGATAAGGTCAGCTGACAATGCCAGTTCCAACCCGCCACCGCAGCAAATCCCGTTCACCGCCGCGATCACCGGCTTGTTCAGATTGGGCAATTCCTGCAACCCGCCAAAACCGCCCACGCCGTAATCACCGTCCACCGCGTCGCCGCCGGCGGCGGCTTTCAAATCCCAGCCGGGACAGAAGAATTTCTCGCCCTCTGCCCGCAGAATACACACGCGCAGCACGTCGTCATCGCGGAACTCGCGAAACACCTGTCCCATGATCCGGCTGGTCACCAGATCAATCGCATTTGCCTTGGGACGGTCCAATGTCACCTCAAGCACTGCGCCCACGCTGCGGGTTTTGATCGGCCCTTCAGTTCGCATATCCATCTATATGACCTTTCGGATCAAAGCATCAACGGCCACGGCACCCGATTGGCGCACAAGGATCGGATTAATCTCAATTTCCTCAAAACGGGTATCGGCCTGCATCAGCGCCGCCAGTTTCACCGCAATCTCGGCCACCGCCCCCACATCCGCCTTGGCGCGGCCCCGATAGCCATCCAGCAACGGCCACAGCCGCAACTGCCGCATCGCATCCAGCACCTGGGTTTGCGTGACCGGACAGATCAGCGTCACCGTATCGGCCAACAGCTCGGCCGTCACGCCGCCCATGCCGATGGTCAGCGACACGCCGTAAACCGGATCGCGCTGCAGCCCCAACAAGATCTCCGCAACCGCGTCGGACACCATCTCTTCCACCAGATAGCCCGAGGCCCCGGGCATTTCCGCCTGTCCCTTAAGGCTGCTCAATCCCAAACGGACCGCACCGCTTTCGGTTTTATGGGCAAACCCAAGCCCTTTCAACGCGTAAGGCGGCGTTAAAGCCACCGCCCGATCGGCCAGTTCGGCCAGGCTGACCCCTGCGACCCCACGCGGCACAGGAATACCCGCCGCCGTCAAAATCGCCTTGCCCGCAGCCTCAGACACCGTAATCGGACCCAAAGATTGCACTGCATGAACCGGGTGCCACTGCGGCCAACCGGCGGGCGTTTGCGCGGCATGAATGGCCGCCAGCGCTGTTTCGAAGCCCATCAAGGTAACGACGCCGCGCTCCATCAATGAAATCGCATTGGCCTCATCAAAGTTTTCCGACAGTGACGCCACCAAAAGCGCCGGAACCCCCGTCACCGTTTGCGCCGCCACGATTGCGTCCAACGCGGGCTGATACCCAGATGGATCGCAGCGATCGCTGCGCGGCGGATCAATGATGAAGATCCCCGCATCATATCCCGCCAGCATCGTGGTAAACACATCCGTGGTGCGCGGCCCGTCGCCCCAGATAAAGGTGTGATAGTCCAGCGGATTGGCAATGGTCACGATGGGGCCAAGGATTTCTCCTAACCGCCTGCGCGCGGTGTCAGAGGGGGCGGGAAACTCGATCCCAAACGGTGCCGCAAGATCGGCCACCAGACCCGCCTCACCGCCCGAACACGACAGGCTGCATATCCTGCGCCCCAGTCCTGCGCCGTGCACATGCATGATTTTCAGCGTTTCTATCAACTCAGATGGTGTGTTCACCTCGGCCACGCCGATCTGGCGCAGAAATGCCGACGATGCCGCGCCTCCCCCGGCCAGCGACGCGGTGTGAGAGGCGGCAGCCGTGCGCGACAATTCGGTCTTGCCCGATTTGATGCACACAATCCCCTTTCCCGCAGCGCGGGCATCGGCGGCCAGTTCGGCAAAGGCCGCCGCATCGTCAATGCCCTCGATATACATGCCAATGGCCGTCACCCGGTCATCGGCCAGCAAAGCGCGGCCCAGATCGGCCAGCCCGACCACGGCGGCATTGCCCAGACAGGCGACATAGGCCACTGGCAAGGCGCGCCGCTGCATCGTCATGTTGATGACAATGTTCGACGATTGCGACAGCAGCGCCACGCCGCGCTCAACCCGCACTCCGCCATGCTGATCAGGCCACAAAAGCGCGCCATCGAGATAGTTGATCACACCGTAGCAATTCGGCCCGAGGATCGGCATGTCGCCCGCTGCAGCAATCAGCTGCGACTGCAACTCCGGCTCGCCTGCTTCGGTCCAGCCGCTGGCAAAGCAGATCGCACCGCCCGCGCCCATCGCGGCCAGCTCGGCCACCACCCCGATAGTGGCAAATCGGTTCACCCCGATAAACGTCGCATCCGGGGCCTGCGGCAGATCGGCCAACGACGCATAGGCGCGCAGGCCGCCAATATCCGCCTTGGTGGGATGCACCGGCCAGATCGGCCCGGCAAATCCCATCTTCCGGCATTGCTCAATCACGTTAACGGCCCAGCCCGCCCCCAGAACGGCGATGGATTTAGGGCGTAGAAGACGGTTGAGGTCTGTCATCTGAAACCCCGGAACCTGCGGCAACCACCGGGGGTTTTCCACCCCCGGACCCCCGAGGATACTTTCAAACCGAAAAAGCGATAAGGCAGTGGGTCAACACCCTGCCCCGAGATGCAGGGCAGGGTGCCTTTTCCCGTTACGGTCATCGGCGTCCACGCCTGTACCGTGAATCCATCATAGCGCAGCAAAGTTAACACCTCGTTACTTTTTCTGTTCCCAAGTATCCTCGGGGGGTGAGGGCAAAGCCCGAGGGGGGCAGACAGCCCCCCTGCCGGACATCACGCCCCGTGCGGTCGCAGCAGCTCGCGGCTGATGATATGGCGCTGAATCTCTGACGTGCCTTCCCAGATCCGTTCAACCCGCGCATCACGCCAGATGCGTTCCAGCGGCAATTCATCCATCAAGCCCATGCCGCCATGAATCTGAATCGCTTCATCCGCCACCATCGCCAGCACTTCGCTGGCCTTCAGCTTGGCCATCGCCATATCGCCTTCGGTCACGGTGCCCGCATCATATTTCCAGGCCGCCTCGCGCGTCAGCAATTCTGCCGCCTTCAGTTCCATCGCCATATCGGCCAGCTTGAACGAAATGCCCTGAAACTTGCCGATCTGCTGGCCAAATTGCGTGCGTTCGGCGGCATAGGCGATTGCCAGCTGCAAGGCGCGTTCGGCGCGGCCGAGGCAGGTTGACGCCACTTGCAGCCGCGTCGCGCCCAACCATTTGCCCGCCACTTCAAAGCCCTTATGCACGTCGCCCAACACCTGTCGTTTGTGCAAGCGGCAGTCGTCAAATTCCAGAATCATGTTGTGATAGCCACGGTGTGACACGTTGCGATAGCCGTCACGCACGGTGAACCCCGGCGTGCCCTTATCGACCAGAAACGCCGTGATCTTTTTCTTTTTGCCGCGCGACGTCTCTTCTTCTCCGGTCGCCACCCAGACGATGGCGAAATCGGCAACATCGGCGTGGCTGATAAAGTGTTTGCTGCCATTCAGCACGAAATCATCGCCCTCCGCCCGCGCCGAGGCCTTCATGCCGCGCAGATCCGATCCGGCGCCGGGCTCGGTCATCGCCTGGCAGTCATGCTTTTCACCGCGAATGCAAGGGAACAGATACTGCTCGCGCTGCTCGGGGGTGCAGGCTAGCAATATGTTTGACGGTCGCGCCACACAGTTCCAATGCAGCGCATAGTTGGCCTTGCCCAACTCTTTTTCATACAAAAGCCAGGTCAGCGTATCCAGACCGGCACCGCCAACCTCTTCGGGCATATTGGCCGCGTAAAGCCCGGCCTCTATTGCCTTTTTTGAGATTTCCTTCATTAGTTCAGGACGCAGCACGCCGGTGCGCTCTACCTCTGCCTCATGGGGAAACAACTCTTTTTCCACAAACGCCCGGGTGACGTCGATGATCATTTTTTGCTCGTCAGTCAGCCCGAAATTCATCAGATCAGCCCTTCCTTTGCCCGGTGAACCGACCCGCCGCCGCAGGGCGCGGCAGGCCTGCATGCGCCCGGGCAATTGGCAGCAACCGCGCCAATACCTCTGGCGACGCGGCACAGGTTTTGCCCGTTGCCATATCCACATGCAGGCACATCTGTTCCACTGTCGCAACCGCCACTTCGCCGCACAGCAGGGTGATAAAGATATGCAGCCGTTTTTCATCCGCCGCCAACACCTGCAACGTGCCCGTCAGCTGATCGCCCAGCTTGGCCTCGCCCAGATGCAGGATATGGGTTTCTGCCGTGTAATAGCTGTGGCCACCCTTCACATAGTCCAGATCCGCCCCGATCAGCCGCAGGAACGGATCGGTGGTTTCCGATGCCGCAAACAGATAGCGGCTTTCGGTCATATGGCCGTTATAGTCGATCCACCCCGGCAGCACCTGCATTTGCGCCATGGCCAAGGGCTGCGACAGGCCTGTGGCATCCGGGGCCAGCATCGCCTTGCGGCGGCGCGCGTCATGTTCCAGAAGAACTTTGCCTGCGCCCCAGTTACGCTCTTTCAGGGCCCGCAGAAAGCCGATCAGGTTGCTGTCGCGGATACGTTCCAATTCGCGGATGCTATGGTGCCCCGATTGCGCATCGGATTGGCCCGCGATCAGATCGACCAGTTCGTCGTTGAACTCGGGCACGTCCATCAGCTTGGTCCAGGGCCAGGTCAGGCAGGGCCCGAACTGCGCCATGAAATGCTTCATCCCGGCCTCACCCCCCGCCACGCGGTAGGTTTCAAACAGGCCCATCTGGCCCCAGCGCAAGCCGAATCCCATGCGGATCGCCTCGTCGATTTCCTCGGTCGTGGCAACGCCGTCCTTGACCAGCCACAGCGCCTCACGCCAGACGGCTTCAAGGAACCGATCCGCGATATGGGCGTCGATTTCCTTGCGCACATGCAACGGGAACATACCAATTTCGCGCAAGATGGTCTTGGCGTTTTCGATGATTGTCGGATCAGATTTGGCCGAGGGCACCACTTCGGCCAGTGGCAAAAGGTAGACCGGGTTGAACGGATGGGCCACGAAAATGGTTGCGGGGTTGGCAGCCCCTTCCTGCAATTCCGATGGTTTGAACCCGCTGGTAGACGATCCAATCGGCGTGCCCAATTCCGCCGATTGTTGGATCTGTGCAAACACCCGATGCTTCAGATCAAGCCGCTCTGACACCGATTCCTGAATGTAATGGGCACCTTCCACGGCTTCGGTAATGGTCTGCGCGAAGGTAAGGGTTCCTTCGGCACACATCGGAATATCACTAAGCGCCGGTAAGGCGGCGCGGGCATTTGCCAGCACCTCACCGATTTTGCGTTCCGCCTGCGGATCGGGATCAAACACCGACACATTCCAGCCGTTCAGCAAAAACCGCGCCGCCCAGCCGCCGCCGATAACCCCACCGCCGATGATGGCTGCTTTGCGTGTCATGCTGATTTCCCCACCGGGCTTCGCTTTTCCAGCTTCAGTTTCGCGCGCACCTCGGCAGGCGTGATCACCCGCGCGCCCAGATTGCTGATGATCGTCACCGCCCGTTCCACCAGTTGCGCGTTCGTCGCCAACACGCCCTTATCCAGCCACAGGTTGTCTTCCAACCCGACCCGCACATTGCCGCCCGCCAGTACGCTAGCCGCGACATAGGGCATCTCGTTGCGGCCAATCGCAAACGCCGACCAGAGCCAGTGCGACGGCACATTGTTGACCATTGCCATGAAGGTGTTCAGATCATCGGGTGCCCCCCACGGCACACCCATGCACAGTTGCACCAGAACCGGATCGGGGATGATGCCTTCGGCGGCCAGCGTTTTGGCAAACCACAGATGCCCGGTGTCAAACGCCTCAATCTCGATCCGCACGCCGGATGCCACCATCCGCCGCGCCATATCGCGCAACAGGCCGGGGGTGTTGACCATCACATAGTCGGCCTCGTTGAAATTCATTGTGCCGCAATCCAGCGTACAAATTTCGGGCCGGCACTCCACCACATGCGCCACCCGTTCGGTGGCCCCCGCCATATCAGACCGCTGCCCCATCCGGTTCATGGATTCAGTGCCATCAAACAACAGATCGCCGCCCATTCCAGCCGTCAGGTTCAACACCACATCGGTGCCGGAATCGCGGATGCGGTCGGTCACCTCGCGGTAGAGCGCCAGATCACGGCTGGGCTTGCCGGTTTCCGGATCACGCACGTGGCAATGCACCACCGCCGCCCCCGCCTTTGCCGCATCAATCGCCGATTTCGCAATCTGCTCTGGCGACCGGGGCACATGGGGGGATTTATCCTGCGTGCCGCCCGATCCGGTGACGGCGCAGGTGATGAAAACTTCACGGTTCATGGCCAGAGGCATGGCAATCCTTTCAAACTGTTGCGCGCACCATAACGCGCTTGCGAAGAGACGCTTGGCAATTTACGAAACAGACATGGCAAAAAACGCATCAATCTTCACCGCCTCGTCCCAACCTTTAACGCTGGCGCTGCTGGTATTGCCACAATCGTCGATCCTTGAAGTGGCCTCAACCCTTGACCCGCTGCGGTCTGCCAACAGGCATCTGGGGGTCGAAGCGTTTCGCTGGCGCGTGGTATCCCCGGGTGGCCGCGCGGTGCCGCTGACCTGCGGCATTGAATTGCCCTCGAACGGGGCGCTGGCGGCAGCCGAAGGGGCGGATGCCCTGGTGGTGATCGCCGGGTTTCGCCAATCCGAAGTGGCCACGGCCCCGCTGATCCGCGAATTGTCGCGCATTGCCCCCCGTTTTGCTTCGATTGGTGGCATTGACGCGGGGGCTTGGGTGCTGGCGCGGGCGGGGTTGTTGAATGGCCACCGCGCGACGGTACATTGGGAAGATCTGGAAGACTTCGCCGCAGCCCACCCCGATATTGATGTGGTGCCGGATCGCTTTGTCATCGACCGCAACCGCTTTACGGCGGGAGGGGCCGCGCCCGCCTGTGATTTGATGTTGCATCTGATCCGGACGCGGCACGGCGCGGCCTTGGCCCTGCAAGTCGCCGCCAGCTTTATCACCACGGCACAAGCCGGGCATGCGCCGCAAATAAGCCCCGCGCAACCAAACCCCCGGCTGGACACCCGCGTGGCCGCCGCCATCACGCGGATGCAGTCCCGGCTGGACAGCCCCGAACCCATCGCCGCCTTGGCCAAAGCGGTCGGTTTGTCGCCGCGCCGCCTTGAGACGCTGTTTGCGCAAAACGTTGGCCTGACACCTGCCGCCTATGCGCTGTCGCTGCGCCTTGCCGCCGCGCGCCGGATGATCACCGACACCCGGCATCCGCTGGCGGACGTGGCACTGCGCTGCGGGTTTTCGTCGGCGTCAACCCTGTCGCGTGCGTTTCGTGCAAAATTCGGCAGCAGTCCCAGTGGATTGCGGTGACTTTGACCGCCGCTTATCTTCCGCGTCAGAGCGGTTCAGAAAACCCGCAGTGAAATATTGGCAGGGTTCACTTGCGCTGCCGCAATGCCTTGCAGGATCAGAACGGTTTCACCATCCCACTGAATCAAGGTCTGGCCATTGGTTGGATCGTCAGTGATGCCGATGCGCAGGGGGTCCAGATCACCATCGACATGAAAAATCAACGGTTCGGTCGATTGATAATCGGTGATCTCTACCGGATCATCGCCACTGTAGACATAGGTTGCAAACGTATCCTCGCCGGCGCCACCGGTCATGGTATCACCGCCGTCGCCAATCAAGATATCGGCCCCTGATCCCCCATTCAGCACATCGGGGTTTTCAAGTATCCCCGGTTCAAAACTGCTGGCATCATCGGAAACCCGGTTGAAAGCAGCAAGAAACTCGGGGGAAAACTGTGTCGGGTCCAGCGTGTTAATTTCTTCTTGAATAGGATCGGCGATCGCGCCGACGATCATTTCGCCCGTCAGGCTGCTGCTTGGATCAACGCTGATCAAAACATCCGCGCCGCCGCCACCGGAAAGCGAGTCTATGCCTCCCCCGCCGATCAGCAGATCGTCGCCAAGCCCGCCATCAACCTGATCGTTGCCCGCACCGCCCTGCAGTTCGTCATCGCCATTGCCACCAAACAGGCTGTCATCGCCCGTGCCACCGGTCAAAAGATCACGGTTGCGCCCGCCGTCAATTACATCATTGCCAGCCTCGCCAGACAAAAGGTCAATGCCACTGCCCCCCATCAGGCTGTCACCGCCATCAGCCCCGAGAACAACGTCATGTCCTCCCAGCGCGTCAATCATATCCGCCCCATTCGTGGCGTCGATTATATTGTTGTTTTCCGTAGGCTCTTGGTCGTCATCATCGCCTCCCCCTCCGCCAACCCCAATCAGCGCGAACAACGGCAACAGTAAAAGCAACAATAATTCCATCGAAAAGCCCTCTGACCAAAGCAGCCCAAAATCGGGGCTTGCGGCAATTTTTGATGGCAACGTTCGGAGATTTGAACGCCAAGCGTGACAAACGCTTTGCGGACTCTCTTTTCTTCACCCATCACCAAGGATGAAAAGACATGACCGCAGCGCATGCGTCAACCATTTGACAAAAAGATGCCTGACTATCGACACAATGTACCATCACCGCCCCGACTGTATCCGGCACCAGATCAGTGCGCGGCAGAGTTGTCGGCCCGCGACAAGACCTGCTCTAGAATCGGGGCCAAACGCAGGGCCCACTGCTGTTGCGCCGCGGTCGTGGCAATCAGATCGTTGCGCAACTCGATCAGCGTGTTCAACCGCCCCTTTTGCAGCGCGTGGCGGTCAATTGCATCGCCGGGCAAGTGGCCCGCATAGGGTTCGTTGTCGCCCACGCAAAGATCAGGCTCCAGGGTCAGCCGGGCGATCAATGCCTGAGAAAATCCTGAATCCAAATGGCTGTATAGTACCCCGACCTGCCAGGGCCGCGGGCTGCGGCCTTTCAGACAGGGCGTAAAGGAATGTATGGCGACGATCACCGTATCGGGTTGCCGCGCCGCCAACCGGGCGTATTCGCCATGATAGGGGTGGTAAAGCCGGTCCAGCCGCCGTGCCACCTCGGCCGCATCTACATACCGATTGGCCGGAATGATCGTGCCATCATAAAGCTTCATCACCAAGGTCGGGTCATCTTCACCCCGGTTGGGATCAATCACCAACCGGCTGAAATCAGAACAAATCACCGGGCTGTTCAACGCAGCCCCCAAGGCCCGCGCCACCCCCGCCGCCCCCACGTCCCACGCAATATGCCGCGCCATGTCTTGCGCACATATCCCCAGATCACCGCCCGCAATACCATCGGGCACCCGGTTGCTGGCATGATCGCAGGTGATCAACCACCGACCGGGCCGATTTTCGCCCTCAACCTGAAAAGCAGTCATTTTCCGCACCACCCCGGCCAGATATTCCTGCTTCACTATTTATGCCGCATTGCCACAAACCGCCAGTTGCCCCAACGGGAAGATTGCGCCATAACGCGCTTGGCCCAAATGTAACCTGAACACGATAAGAAGGAACAAGGCATGAGACGCCTTCGGAACGTAAAAATCGTGGCCACTTTG
>JAYUHO010000327.1:0-3606 GCA_043766915.1 Cypionkella sp. | reverse complement strand
AGACCCGATCAACCGCGCCATCCGCGTGCCAAGACTGTTTTGTTTAACGGCCATTCTGTTTCGCTACCTTTTTCAGCCCGCCCCAACATAAGACAACGTCGCGGCAAGGTCGATTACATGCCATTGAGAAGACATCCGCACAGAGGCTTAGGCGCAAGGCGGCACCCGAGGCAAGACGTCTCGCAAACCAATCCCGATGTACTTTTGCGGCATTGTTCCAGCCGGCTGACGTTCCCCAATTGGGGTCTTCAAGAACGGCGCAGTTCAGAAAGCGTAGTCCCCGGGTTTCTCCGTAACTTCAGTTGTGGAAATCACAGCGGACGGATGGGCCACCAATGCCATTTTGCGCCCTGCCATTCGGGCAAAATCCGGCCCCACCCCGTTGGCAGAATCAACTTGGAAACGGTGGCGGTACGCTCAAAACGGTGGGGAATAAGGGGCGCCAATCTTGGTACATTCTGAGCCGGCGTCGCGCGAAAAATGACATGAATATAAGTAATTATACTCATTCTGCGGCCCGATCATACCCCGACCGCGAATCACTCTTCACCCGGAGCGAAGGGGGTAACGTGTTCAAATATCGCCTAAAACCCCCGCAAATTTTGCATCACTGTGCGAAGAACTGCCGTTATTGTTTCACATGGGGCAACGATAATCGCGTGGGGGTTGTATTTAATCTTTCGCCTTTGGTTGCGCTTGTGACACTTCCAAAATCATGGCATAAATGAGGCAGGAGTATTTTGTTAGAAGGGATGGGAACACGACACGCAGGTTTTCGTCGATATCGTGTCTGATGTCGTTCGGCGGTCTGAGTGTACCATGCTGTAATGCGGCGTGCCCCCAAATGTTCTGACAAAGCGAATAAACGCTAACAAGGAACTCTCACTGTTCCGCGATAACAAGGATAGACATAAAATGTTCCGTAACCTGTTTGCTGCCCTTTCAGCTTGTGTTGCTTTGGCGGCCCCAATTTCTGCGGCCACCGTCACAAGCCAAAACCCCATTCTTTTGGGCCTTTCCGGATCAAGCCTTTCGATGCCAAATGGCTCGTCATGGTTTATCGCGCCGACAATCGCTACAGGCACACTTGCGGGTGCGCACCGCTCACCTTTTGAAGGTCTGGGCGCTGGGAACTACGAAACGATTTCCTACTGGAGCCTTGAAGGTAAAAAAGCGGGAAGTTCAGTGGCGCAGCTTCTTCTTGGGTCTGTGCGCACGTCGCTCAGCCTTTTGTGGGGTTCGCCAGACGGTTACAACTTTGTGACCCTGATTAACCGGGGCACTGGCGCCGCCCTCGTGGTCAAGGTCGGTGATCTTGGCGTTCCTGATCCGATCACGCCTCGCAAAGGCGCGACCTATGTCACCGTCTCGGGCTTTTCCTTTGATAAGGTTCAGTTCAATTCAGTGTCGCCTGCGTTCGAATTCGCAAACATTGCCGCTGTACCGCTGCCTGCAGCTGGCCTGATGCTGTTGGGGGCGCTGGCGGGTCTTGGGGCGATGCGCCGTCGTCGCGCTGCCATCTGAAATAAGTCTTAAGGCTTTGGAAATGCGCCCCTGACCGGGGCGCATTTTGCATTTGGCTTACCCGTAATAGCTATAGCCGTATTCCGGCCCCATATAGCGGCATTTGTTCAAGACCACGCCCATCACATTGGTCTGGCTGGCCAGTTCCCGCTCGCAGGCGTCCACCTCTTTGACGGTGGTGGTTTCTGCCGCCGCAACCAGCAACACCGCGTCTACCTGGCTCATGAAGGCCATCGCATCATCGGATACCAGCATCGGCGGCATATCAAACAGCATCAGATCAGGGGCGTATTGCGCTTCGATTGCGGCAAGGGCTGCGGGCACAGAGCTGCCGTGCAGCAGTTCCGCCGGATTGCGGACCGAGCCCGCGTTGGTGCCGATCGCCAGCCCCTTGCCAAAGCGAACGCCCACATCGCCAAAGCCAACGCGGCCCTCCAACACCTGCGAAAAACTGCCCGCTCCGGTTATTCCCAAAGTGGTCGCCAGCGATGGGCGGCGCAGATCCAGCTCTACCAAAATGGTGCGCAGTTCCGGTTGCCGCGCCAGACTGAACGCCAGGTTCAGCGCAATGGTGCTTTTGCCGCAGCCCGCCGAGGGGGAGGTGATGGCCAGACGGCGCCATCCATTGGCGCGCATCTGCTGGATCACCTTGGTGCGCATCACGTCAAATGACACCGCCTCGTGCCCACCCGCATAGGCCACGATGCGATTGTCGCGCAACCGCGTCGCGTCAGGCGTCAGGGGTCGTAGCGCCGCCCAAGCCTGTGCTGCATCGGGCGCGGCCGGATCAGCGGACGGCGGGGCGGCAGTGGCAACCGGCCCCACACCCACCACCATTGCATCGCGTTCGGCGCGGGCTTTGGCAATGGCGGATTGAATCTTTTCCATGCGCCGCTCCTTAACGCGTTTCTCTTTTTAACCGGGTCACCCCATAAAAAGCCGAACGCAACAATTCCAATTGCACGTGTATCCTGGTTTGCAGCCGATCTGAGGCAGATGGGCAG
Source organism: Cypionkella sp. (assembly GCA_043766915.1). Classification (GTDB taxonomy): domain Bacteria; phylum Pseudomonadota; class Alphaproteobacteria; order Rhodobacterales; family Rhodobacteraceae; genus JANNAT01. The sequence continues at coordinate 1,078 of JAYUHO010000327.1, read as the reverse complement.
CAAACCGCTTTAAGCCAGAGACGGGCTTGGCCCGACGGTCAGACTGAATTTTTGTAAAACCTGATCCAACAGCAGATCAAGCGGAACATAGTAGGTGTTCACCGCCCAGAGGATCCCCGCCACCACCGCCACCACCGCCATGATCGTGGTGATCGAGCGCAGGCGACGGTTGCGAACCTCGCGGTCGGTTTTCAGATAGGGCAGGGTAGCGAACACGGTGATGCCCAGTTTGGCGGTCAGATCGGCGGGGCGGCGAATGCCTGCGGTCAGAAATTCGATCAAAGCCACCAGCGCAAACCCCAAAGCAATGCCGCCAAACACCCCGCCCGCCGCAATCACCGGACGGTTCGGGCGGGCAGGGTCGCGCGGCGCAACCGCCTGTTCGATCACAGAAATTCGTTGGCCACGCGCCATCACTTCGATGGTGTCGCCGGTTTCGGCGCGCGCCTTATTGGCGATGGCCTGATCATATTGGGTGCGCACGCCTTCATAATCGCGCTGCAACGTATCCAGCGCAATCGCATTGCCCGGTGTCGCCTCGATAGAGGTTTGCAAGGCCTGCATCGTCGCCAGAACTTCGGCCTTTTGAGCCGCCATAAAGGCCAGCTGGCCGTCCATTTCGGCCAATTGAATGTCATAGGCCGACATTTCTTCGCCCTGCGCATCCAAGCCGCCGGTGGGGGTTTGACTGGCAATAATTTTTTCAAGGGATGCAATCTGGCTGGCCAGAAGCTTTATCTTGGGATTGGTCGGCGACAAGACCGCAAGGCCTGCCGACATTTCATCTTGCAGCGCGCGCAACTTTTGCTGTTCCGGGGTTTGTTGCTGAACCGGAGTCGCGTCGGCGACCGAGCCACTGGCGTCATGCAATCGCACCAGCCGGGTGCGCCGGTCGTTCAATTCGGCCTCGTCGCGCTGTTGTTGCAGCAGGCGTTCCTGACCCGCGGCCTGCTGAGTGCGCCGAAATTCCAGACTGTCGGGCAACGCGTCTTTGTTGGCTTCTTTGAAGGACAAAATAGCCGCCCCGCGTTCGGCCAGTTCCTTGTCCAGCCGCGCCACCTCTTGCTCAAAGAACTGC
>JAYUHO010000326.1:0-3673 GCA_043766915.1 Cypionkella sp. | reverse complement strand
GTGGATTTGGACAGTCTGACCGAACTGGCCGTGATCACGCGGCCAAATACGGTTCTGCCCGGCCCGCCTTATCCGCATTTTGATTGCGACGGGCATTGGGCGTTTCTGCTGCAAGGGTTGGCGGTTTTTCACAAACAGCACCGGATTGATGCAATTTCGATCACCACTCATGGCGCCAGTGCTGCGCTGCTGGCGGCGGATGGTCAGCTTGCCACCCCGGTTCTGGACTATGAACATGACTATCCTGCTGCGGTGGTTGCGGCCTATGATATCCTCCGCCCCGATTTTTCCGAAACCGGCAGCCCGCGTTTGGCGCAGGGGCTGAACCTTGGGGCGCAACTGCACTATCTGATGACGACAGACCCCGGATTGCGCGGCAGAACCGCGCAGATTGTGACCTATCCGCAGTATTGGGCGCACCGCTTGACGGGGGTTTTGGCCACGGACCTGACGTCGATGGGCTGTCACACCGATCTTTGGAACCCGCATCTGGGCGGGTTTTCAGGGTTGGTTGATCGGCTGGGAATAGCCGACATCCTTGCCCCAGCCCGACAGTCAACCGAGATTTTGGGCCCGATTCTGCCCGCCATCGCCGCCGCGACAGGCCTGCGCCCAAATACACCGGTGGCCTGCGGCATTCACGATTCCAACGCATCGCTGCTGCCACATCTGATCTCGCAATCTCCGCAGTTTTCGGTGGTATCGACAGGCACCTGGGTGGTGGCAATGACGGTCGGCGGAGTTGACGTTATCCTTGATCCGACCCGCGATACCCTGATTAATGTTAGCGCCTTTGGCCAACCCATACCGTCGGCACGGTTTATGGGTGGGCGGGAATATGACCTGATGCGGGGGCAGGGAGCCGCCTTTCCTAGTGCCGAAGATGTACAGCACGTCTTGGACACGCCGGTATTTCTTTTGCCGGCTGTTGAACCCGCAACCGGCCCGTTTCAGGGCAAAGCCCATCGCTGGACTCCGACGGCTCCACCGGCCACAGACCCAAAACGCGACGTGACTCTGGCGTTCTATCTGGCGTTGATGACGGCGGAATGTCTGGGAATAACCGGCGCAAACGGGCAGGTGATTGTTGAAGGCCCATTTGCGCGCAATAGGCTGTATTTGGCAATGCTGGCGGCAGCGACGGGTCGGCCTGTGATCGCCGCCACCTCACAGACGGGCACAGCAATCGGCGCCGCGTTGCTGTTTGCAGATCGCAATGCCACAGCGTTCGGCCGTGCTGCTCCCCCGTCGGCGCAGCCAGAGCCCGGGATGATCCGATACGCCCAACTATGGCGCGCAGCGGTTGGGCATTGACCTAATTCGGTGTCCAAACCTTGATCGGTTGATCGCGCGCAACGTCAAAAAAGGCATCCACCGTGACCTGCTGCCACTCACTGGCTGTTCGATCCGGCCAGATCACGCGCATTTCAGCCCCCGTCGCATCGCCCAGACCGAAATGCACCCAGCCAATACGCCCACTGCCATGCCCGCCACCTGCGAAAATCTCGTGCCGCATCAGTTTATCGCCGACACGGACCTCTACCCAAGCACCAACAGCATCGCGATTTACAGCCGGTTGTGTCACACGAAAGCCCAGCCAATGCGCAGGCTTTTCCATCCCCGTATTGCGCCAGATTTGCGCAGGGCTGCCGCGATTAACCACGACCAGATCAAGCAAGCCGTCCAGATTGAAATCCTCCAGCGCCGCGCCCCGGCTGGTTTCCAATGAGGCCACACCTGCCAAATCACCCGCCTCTTCAAACACCCCTTCGGTGTTCTGCAACAACAGGTTGTTGGGATCTTTCATAGCGAAATCGGGCATCGCCCAGACATTGCCTTTGGCCACAAACAAATCGGCCAAACCGTCATTGTTCACATCCTCAAACTGCGCGTGCCACCCCGTTGACGGCTTCAATTCACCCCCGGTATAGGGCCGGTGCGCAGTGACGCCTTTGGCAAAGGCAACATCGGCAAAGCCCGGCTGCACAGGCGCATCTGGTGCCACCGCCGCCAGCGACTGCAATTTGCTATCGGCCATGCTGGTCAGGAAATATTCTGGATATCCATCGGCATTCAGATCAGACGTGCCGATGCCCATGCCCCAAATGCGCAGGCGTTTCCAACCTTCCTTCTCGGTAAAAAGCGCGGGGTCTTTACCGGGCTGCAAATGCCACAGCTGTTCGGCCCCGCCTTTGTAGTACTCGCGGTCATTTGACACCCGCAGCGCAGCGGTGCCAGACTTGTTCCAATCGGTGAACAGCATCGACAGCGCGCAATAGCTGGGTTTCAAGGGCAATGGGGCTGCGAACGCTGTCCCGTCCGCATTGGGCCGATGCAGCCAGTTATCAGTGCAACTGCCCCAGGGGAAACTTTCCTCGGCCCGGTTGATGTAATTCCCGACGGCAAGGGTTGGCCATTGTGCGCCCGCCTCAAAAGTCGCGGCAAAGGCGGTTGACCAGGCATCGCCCCCATCAAAGCCCCAGACGGTGTTTGCGACGGCAAACTGGCAGTTGCCCAAGCCGCGCATCACCATGTTTTCGCCGACACGCAGCAGCACCAGATCGGTGTCCCCATCACTGTCGATGTCCAGCGGATAGGCCCCTGTCACCTTGTCCAATTCCAACCCGCTGACGGTGGCTGCAAATTTCAACGCACCGCCAATCGGGCTTTGGTTCAGATAGAATGTGGCGGGCGACGATCCCCCCGCCAACAACATCTCGGACCGCCCATCTCCGTTGCAATCAAACGTCGCCACACCACCACCAACAATGTATTCCCATTCGCCGGTATACGTGGATGCAACGCCTGCACTTGCGGTTTCTTCTGCAAACTTAGGCACAGCAACAGTGATTTCAGCAAAAGCAAAGGCCGGAGCCAAGATAAAAATAAAACCTATTGCAGCGGCACGTATCATCATTTTTCCATCGTTTTCAATGCGTTCACATAAGAACCCACACAGCGCCCCTGATCCAGACCGTCGATGATGGCCGGGCGAAAGTGGATGCCTCCATAAAGCCGCGACATTGCCGCCTCGTCCGCCGCAGCCCAAAAATTAGCATAGCTGCGCGGTTCCATACCATCATCAGCATGGGTGGCATCTTCAAAGGCAAACCCATCGCCCCAGATCGCGGTCAACACTGCTGCGGCTGCCCCCGATTGTGTGCTGTGCCCACTGGGATATTCCGGGAACGGCGGAGTGATCAGCAACGCGTCCCACTTTGGGTCGATGATTTTGCGAATATAGCTCATCGGACGCAAAGTATCATATTGATACTTGGTTCTCCAATTGGCGATAAAGGCATCAGCCACCGAAATTCCCAAGCGCGCCATCACATCCACACTGACCTTGGTGTCGACGCCATCCCGGCGCAGAATTTGCAGCGCAATGGATATCCAATGACCGGGCGGCGTGGGCGACAACATCGGATCATCCGACCAGAACCGCGCGATTTTCTTCTGTTCGTCGGTCAGATTGGTCTTGGTGTCCATCACCTCGACCGCCTCTTTATACATCTCGGACGCCGGATCTTCGCTGTAGGCAACAGGGGCAGGCAGATCACAATCGGCATCGGCGGGCATCGCAAAGGGCCGGTTGCTGCCCCAGTGCGGCAACAATGGCCTTTGCTGTTGGCGGATCAGACTTGTGGGTTTCCAGTGGCCATCCACTTCGATC
>JAYUHO010000325.1:0-24891 GCA_043766915.1 Cypionkella sp. | reverse complement strand
GATGGGCCTGTTCTTAGGATATTTCGTAATGAATGTTGAGCATTTGAACCTGGCTGATCTGAAAGCCAAAACGCCGGCAGAGCTGCTGGCGATGGCTGAAGAATGGGAAATTGAGAACGCACCCTCTATGCGTAAGGGTGAAATGATGTTCTCTATTTTGAAGGAACATGCCGAAGAAGGCTGGGAAATCGGTGGCGACGGGGTTTTGGAAGTGTTGCAGGATGGGTTCGGGTTTTTGCGATCTCCGTCGGCGAACTACCTGCCCGGGCCAGATGACATCTATGTTGGTCCTGAAATTTTGCGTCAGTTCAGCTTGCGGACAGGTGACACCATTGAAGGTGTGATTGCTGCGCCGCGGGAGAATGAGAAGTATTTCTGTATGACAAAGGTCACGCGGATCAATTTTGATGATCCGGAGAAAGCGCGCCATAAGGTGCATTTTGATAACCTGACGCCGCTTTATCCTGATGAACGGTTGAAGATGGAAGTGGAAGATCCGACGATCAAGGACCGGTCTGCGCGGATTATTGATCTGGTTTGTCCGATTGGCAAAGGCCAGCGGGGATTGATCGTGGCCCCGCCCCGGACCGGCAAAACAGTACTTTTGCAAAATATCGCGCATTCGATCGCGACCAACCATCCCGAATGCTATCTGATCGTTTTGTTGATTGATGAACGGCCGGAAGAAGTTACTGACATGCAGCGGTCTGTGAAAGGTGAAGTTGTGTCTTCGACCTTCGACGAACCGGCAACACGACACGTGGCTGTGGCGGAAATGGTGATTGAAAAGGCAAAACGTCTGGTTGAGCACAAACGGGATGTGGTGATTTTGCTGGATAGCATCACGCGTCTTGGCAGGGCGTTTAACACGGTTGTGCCGTCATCTGGCAAGGTTTTGACAGGCGGCGTGGATGCAAACGCGCTTCAGCGTCCCAAGCGGTTCTTCGGGGCTGCAAGAAACATCGAAGAGGGTGGGTCGTTGACGATTATTGCCACGGCGCTGATTGATACCGGCAGCCGCATGGATGAGGTGATCTTTGAAGAGTTCAAGGGCACCGGCAACAGCGAGATCGTGCTGGATCGAAAAGTTGCAGACAAGCGGGTGTTCCCGGCGATTGACATTCTGAAATCTGGAACGCGTAAAGAAGACCTTCTGGTTGAGAAGACGGATCTTCAGAAAACCTACGTTCTACGACGTATTTTGAACCCGATGGGAACAACCGACGCCATTGAGTTCCTGATTGGAAAGTTGAAGCAGACGAAGAGCAATAGTGAGTTCTTTGACTCGATGAATGCCTAAACGGCGCTTAATTTCAAAGGGTTAGTAATGGATACGATTTTTGCTTTGGCCAGCGCCAGAGGTAAATCTGGCATTGCCATTATGCGCCTTTCTGGTCCGCTGGCGCATGAGGCCGTTGCGCGGTTTTGCGAATTGCCGCCGCCGCGGTTTGCGGCATTGCGCAAGTTGACCTGGCAACAAGAGGTTCTGGATCAGGCCCTCGTGATCGCGTTCGAACCCAAAGCAAGCTTTACGGGTGAGGCAGTGGTTGAGCTGCACTTACACGGCAGTTTGGCGGTTGTGGGGGCGGTCACACGGATATTGACGGAATTTCCGGGCTTGCGTATGGCCGAGCCGGGGGAATTTACGCGTCGGGCTTTAGAGAACGGGCTGTTGGACTTGACACAGGTTGAAGGCCTTGCGGATTTGATAGACTCCGAAACCGAAATGCAGCGAAAGCAAGCAATGCGGGTGCTGTCGGGCGCTATCGGAAAAAAGGTTGAAGGCTGGCGCAGGGATCTTATTCGGGCGGCGGCCCTGGTTGAGGCGACCATCGACTTTGCAGACGAAGATGTTCCGACGGACGTAAAGCCTGAAGTGCATCGGTTGATAGCCGGGCTTTTGGCTGAGATGAGGCAGGAACTGGGCGGAGCCGCCGCGGCCGAACGGATCAGAGATGGATTCGAAGTGGCAATTGTGGGATCGCCCAATATTGGAAAGTCTACATTGCTGAATGCGCTGGCACGGCGCGACGCGGCGATAACGTCGGAGGTCGCTGGAACCACGCGTGACGTAATCGAAGTGCGAATGGATTTAGCAGGGCTGGCGGTAACCCTGCTTGACACCGCGGGCCTGCGGGAGGCGACTGATCCAGTGGAACAGATCGGCGTTGGCCGGGCAATTCAGCGTGCGGAGGCGGCGGACTTGCGTGTTTTCCTGGTAAATGATCTTGATGAAAAGCTGATGCTGAATCCGGTTTTTGGTGATATTGTTGTTTTGGGTAAGGCAGATATGCGGGTGAGCGCAGATGCCGCTGTGTCGGGAAAGACAGGTTTGGGGCTTGGAAGCTTAATTGACCAAATTTCGAAGAAGTTGGGCGAAAAGGCCGCGTCTGCGGGGATTGTCAATCGCGAGCGACAACGGAGAGCCATCTTTTTGGCGGTTGAGGGCCTGAGTGCCGCGGAAGCCGGACTCAAACAGCTGTCATTTTTACCAGAGTTGATTGCAGCGGATTTGCGCGCAGCGTCAGCCGCTTTGGAAATGATTTTGGGACGAATCAATGTTGAAAATCTTTTGGATGAGATATTCGAGAGCTTCTGCATCGGAAAGTGAGGATGTTCCACGTGAAACATTTTGATGTGATAGTGATTGGCGGCGGGCACGCGGGGGCTGAGGCCGCAGCGGCATCAGCACGTCTTGGCGCCAGAACCGCCCTGATTACCTTGCGAAAAGAAACCGTGGGAGTGATGTCGTGCAACCCCGCAATCGGGGGGTTGGGCAAAGGCCATTTGGTGCGGGAGATCGATGCGCTGGATGGCTTGATGGGTGTCGCCGCTGACAGGGCGGGCATTCAGTTCCGCCTGCTCAATCGCCGGAAAGGCCCTGCTGTTCAGGGCCCTCGCGCGCAGGCGGACCGAAAGCTATATCGGGCCGCGATTCAACAGCTTTTGGCCAAGGAACCGGCGTTGCAGGTTTTGGAGGCAGAGGTTGAGCGGCTGCTTTTTCGCGACGGCCGGGTCAGCGGCGTCGCGCTCGCGGACGGGGTGGAAATTTCTGCTGCTGCCGTAGTTTTGACAGCCGGAACTTTTTTGAACGGCGTTATTCATATTGGAGATCAAAGACGGGCAGGCGGCCGGGTTGGCGATAAACCGTCGATAGTACTTGCCGAGCAGTTGCGTGAACTGGGATTGTCGCAGGGCAGGCTGAAGACAGGCACGCCGCCGAGGCTAAACGGCAAGACGATCAACTGGGATATTCTCGAAAAGCAGCCCGGAGATGATGAGCCGGTCGTATTCTCATTTTTGAACACCGCTCCAAGCGCAAGGCAGATTTCATGCGGCATTACCCACACCAATGAGAAAACCCATGATATTGTTCGGAAAAACTTGGGGCGGTCCGCGATGTATGGGGGTTACATTGAGGGTATCGGGCCCAGATATTGTCCATCGATAGAAGACAAAGTTGTTCGGTTCTCTGAAAAAACCTCTCACCAGATATTTCTGGAGCCTGAGGGTCTTGACGATGATACCATTTATCCAAACGGCATATCTACGTCGCTGCCAGCGGATGTTCAGGAAGAGTATGTTCGCAGCATTGTTGGGCTTGAGAGTGTGGTTATCATGCAACCCGGATATGCGATAGAATATGATTATTTTGACCCTCGCAACCTTAACACCGCGCTTGAACTGAAGGTGATGCCAGGTCTTTTTCTGGCAGGGCAAATCAATGGCACGACGGGTTACGAAGAAGCTGCAGCTCAGGGGCTGGCCGCTGGCTTAAATGCAGCCTGCCAAGCGCTCGGCAAGGCCGCCATATTGTTTGGAAGAAGCACAAGTTACATTGGGGTGATGATTGACGATCTGACAACGCAGGGTGTCACAGAGCCGTATCGCATGTTTACGTCGCGGGCAGAGTATCGTCTGGCCATTCGGGCAGATAATGCCGACCAACGCTTAACACCCGTAGGCATCAGCGTTGGCTGTGTCGGCCCAGTTCGACAGCATTTTTTTAAGAGTAAAGTTGAAATCCTCACCAAGGCAAAGCACGCGCTTACCTCTACCGGGTTTACCTCGTACGAACTGGGTGCGGTTGACATAAAGGTCAGCCAAGACGGTGCGCGGCGCAGCGCTTTGGCGGTTCTGGCATTTCCGGATGTGACGCCAGCGCAGATTTCAGCGCTAGTGCCGGCATTTGGGCGGTTCGACATTACAATCCAACGCCAAGTGGCTTGTGACGCCCTTTATGCGCAATATTTAGACCGTCAGAAGAATGAAATTGTGTCCTTAACAAAGGAAGAGAACACCGCAATTTCGCCGGACTTTCGTTATTTGGGAATGCCCGGCTTATCGTCAGAGCTGGCGACCAAATTAAACCGTGTCAGACCGTCAAGTGTTGCTCAGGCTGCCAGAATTGAAGGAATAACTCCCGCAGCACTGACGTTGATCTTGGCGCATTTGCGAAAGCAAAAGCGAGAGCGTTCAGCATGAGCCATCAAAGCGATAATATTCCCGGATGGATGGATGTTTCACGTGAAACAGAGTCTCGGCTGGAGGCCCTCTGTGACATCGTCAAAAAGTGGACGCCGACGGTTAATCTGGTGTCAAAATCTACCATCTCAAACATCTGGCAGCGTCATATTATTGATTCTGCACAAGTGTTCTATTTTGCTCCACCAGATGCGCGGCAATGGCTGGACCTTGGCAGCGGTGCTGGATTTCCGGGCCTCGTCATCGCCATATTGGCCGCAGAACAGCGGAAAGGCCTGCAAGTATGCCTGGTAGAATCCGATCAACGCAAAGCCGTCTTCCTTAATGAGGCCGCCAGAGCGCTAAACATACCAGTAACGGTAATATGCCACCGGATTGAGACGATAGCGCCAAGGGGCGCAGATGTCGTTTCTGCGCGCGCACTTACAGCCCTCGACGGCCTGTGCTCCTACGCTAAAATGCATCTCAATACCGGAGGGGTTGCAATTTTTCCCAAAGGGGCAAATGTAGAGGCCGAAATTGAAACGGCCCGAAAACAGTGGCAATTTTCGTTGGAGGTAAAGGCAAGCCGAACCGACCCCGCTGCTTCGATACTGCTTCTAAGAAATGTCGCTCATGTCTGATCCCGGTCGAAACGGAAAACCTGTCATTTTCGCCGTCGCCAACCAGAAGGGCGGAGTTGGCAAGACAACCACGACAATAAACCTTTCCGCTGCATTGGCAGAACGTGGGGCGCGTGTGTTGATTGTCGATCTGGATCCGCAGGGAAATGCGTCAACGGGCCTGGGCGTGCCGCCGTCCCTGCGCGTTAAGACAAGTTACGATGTTATAATCGACGAGCTTCCCTTGGTTGACGCGGTGATGGCCACCTCGATAGATCATGTCCTGATCTGTCCATCAAACGCCGATCTTTCGTCAGCGGATCTTGAACTGGTCTCAAACGTCAAACGCAGTTTTTTACTCCACGATGCGCTCAGAGACATATGTGTAGATGATCTGGACCTTGATTTCATTATGATTGACTGCCCGCCGTCCCTCAGCCTGCTGACGATAAATGCGCTCGTTGCCTGCCATGCAGTGCTTGTGCCGCTACAGGCAGAGTTTTTCGCGTTGGAAGGGCTTTCGCAGTTGCTGCTGACGGTCCGAGAGGTTCGTCAATCCGCCAATCCAACGCTCCGCATCGAAGGCGTTGTCTTAACCATGGTGGACGGTCGAAATCGATTGTCCCAACAAGTAGAAAGCGATGCCCGCAAAACGCTTGGGGATCTGGTGTTTTCAACGGTGATCCCGCGAAATGTCCGGTTAAGTGAAGCACCGTCGTATGCGCAATCGATATTATCCTATGATTCAGGCTCAAAAGGCGCGGAGGCGTATCGAAAGCTTGCCGCAGAAGTCATCAGACGCCACCCACCAACAGATCGCAAAGAACTGGAAACGTGATGGAAAAGAAAGCAGATCGTCGTGGTTTGGGCCGGGGGCTCTCTGCCTTGATGGCGGATGTTGGTTTTGAACAAACCAGTTCGATCCCCGATAAGCAGCGGCGTGGGGATGTTTTGATCCCTATTGAACGAATTTCTCCAAACCCTGATCAGCCCCGGCGTGATTTTGAGCCAGAGGCGATGAAAGAGCTTGCCGATTCGCTGGCTAAAAAGGGCGTTATCCAGCCGCTGATCGTCAGACAGATCGGCGACGACGAGAAGTACGAAATTGTTGCCGGTGAACGGCGGTGGCGTGCGGCGCAGATGGCGAATCTGCATGAATTGCCGGTGATCATTCGCCGGTTCAGCGATGCAGAAGTTCTTGAAATAGCAATAATTGAAAATATTCAACGCGCAGAACTGAATGCTATCGAAGAAGCGCAAGCGTATCGCCAACTGATGCAGCGCTTTGGGCACACCCAAGAGAAAATCGCCGAGGCGCTGTCGAGAAGTCGCAGCCACATCGCAAACCTTCTTCGTCTGCTCACCCTGCCAGACGATGTTCAAGTCTTTGTTACACAAGGGAAAATTTCAGCCGGCCACGCTCGGGCGCTGATCACATCCGGCAAAGCCTCAGAGCTTGCGCGCTTGGTCGTGGCGCGCGGGCTTTCGGTGCGTGAGACGGAACAGCTTGTTCGAAAATCTGCCGCTGAACCGCATAACAAGCGCGTGGCAAAAGATCGCAAGGTTAAAGACGCGGATACACGGGCGCTCGAGTTGGATGTGTCCGCCAACCTCGGCATGAGTGTGCAGATAGATCATGAACCCGGGGGCTCAATCGGCAAGCTTACGATCTCTTATCGGTCACTGGACGATCTTGATCTGCTCTGCCGGGTGTTGTCGCAAATTCCCCGGGACGGTACAGTTTAGAAATAGATGTCGGCTTTTCGCGCAGCGCTTCGCGATCCGTGAGTGTGGCGTCAGCCGCGCCATTTGGTCGATAACATCCCTCAAGCACTTTGCGTTTATGTTGAATCACAATTCAGCCCAAGAACTGGCTGAATTGTGATGTTTGTTGCACCTGATAAAACGCAAAGTGCTTTAAGCCAAACTTCAACTATTTGAAAAGATTGAAAACCAGAGCAGCTCAGGTTTGTTTGGAACCGGAATTCGCGCCGTTCACGCCACTGGAACTCGCTTTGCGAAGTCTTTGTTTCCATCAAGTCCTGAACGACCTTAATCGCCGGCCAGCTCTCGGATGATCGCATTCAACACCATGCGCCCGCCGGGTGTCGCCATAACTCTGGCACCGTCAGATGTGACCATCCCCAGCTCTTTCAAATAATCGGTCCGTGTCACGCTTAAAGGCGTCGGTGAAATGGCATTGTACCGATGCAAATCCATCCCCTCGCGCAGCCGAAGCGACATCATCAGATACTCCAAAGCATGATCGCGCGCAGAAAGCCCATGGCGCGGCGCTTCCCCTGCCCGGCCGGAAAGCACCATCTTCAACCAAAGCGCAGGTGATTTCGGTGCCTCAGTGGCCCATCTGGTCCCCTCGATCGTAAGTCGCCCATGAGCGCCCGGTCCAATTCCGATATAATCGCCGCCACGCCAATAGACTAAATTGTGCGCTGACTCTGCGTCGGCCCGGGCATGGTTTGACACCTCATAGGCGGGCAGACCAGCCTTGTCTGTCAGATCTTGCGTTGTTTCATACATCTCAGCCGCCAGTTCATCCTTCGGAAGCCCCTTTAACCCGCCCCGCGCCAGTCGATCCGCAAAGGCGGTTCCGTCTTCGATCGTCAGTTGATAAAGAGAAAGATGATCCGCCGCCAACGCCAGGGCCGACTGCAACTCGTCCCTCCATTGGAAAATGTCCTGATCCTGACGCGCATAAATCAAATCAAAGCTCACCCGCTCAAAGCAGTTTTTTGCGATCTCAAAGGCGCGGCGGGCTTCTATTGCCGTGTGTTTCCGGCCCAGCTTGCGAAGGTCTGAGTCGTTCATCGCCTGCATGCCCATCGAGAGGCGCGTCACCCCTGCCTCTCTATAGCCAAAAAACCGACCCGCCTCGATTGATCCCGGGTTTGCCTCAAGCGTGATCTCAGGATTGTTGCGCATCGTCCAGGTGGCTTTGATGCGCTCAATCACCGCCGCAACTAGGCTTGGAGCCATCAATGATGGGGTACCACCGCCAAAAAATACCGTATCCAGACGTCGTCCAGCTGTTTCCAATCCGATGCGGTCAATTTCGACCAGATAGGCCTTTTCCCAATCGGTTTGGTTGATGCTTGTCGCAACATGGCTGTTGAAATCGCAGTAAGGGCATTTTGAGTCGCAAAACGGCCAATGGATATAAAGACCAAATCCCCCATTTTGCCAGTCTTCCATGACCATTCTCCTTAAACCGCGATGCCGTTCTGAAATCGCGGTTCAAAACACACCGGAATTTTCGAAGGGTGCGGCGAATCCGCGCCCGCAACAGCCCGCAGTATTTCCTCGGGGTTGATTTGTCACGTTGTCATCTCTGGCTCCGCTCAGACAGCCCGCGGTTGGGTTGAAGCCCGTGGGCTGTCAGCCGTTGACTCAGATCAAATAAGCTCGGCAAAAACCGCGCGTCACGCGAAACACCCGGCAATCAGTTTCCGAAACGCATCCGCCCGATGACTGATCTGATTTTTCTGCCAGCGGTCCATTTCCCCAAAGGTCTGCGTAAAGCCTTCTGGTTGGAATATTGGATCATATCCGTGCCCCTGATCGCCGCGCATCGGCCAAACGACTTGCCCCGGCATAACCCCTTCGAAAATCTCGTCGTGCCCGTCCGGCCAAGCCAAAGCAAGGGTACACCGGAACTGGGCCTTTCTGGGATAAGGGGCCTGGGCAGAGTCGAGAAGACTGCAGGTCTTCAACATCGCCTGTTCAAAATTCCGCCCAAGCGGGGTTTCGGCCCAATCGGCAGTGTACACTCCCGGTGCGCCATGCAGCGCGTCCACGCAGATACCAGAATCGTCGGCCAAAGCCGGCAGACCCACCAGACGACACGCTGTGTGCGCCTTAAGCCGCGCGTTGCCGATAAAACTGTCTTCCGTTTCAGCGGGTTCGGGCAACCCCAGCGACGCCGCAGAAATGCTGGTGATGCCAAACGGCGCCAGCAAAGCGCCGATTTCTTCCAGTTTACCAGCGTTGTGCGTGGCAATCAGCAGGGTTTCCCCGCCGAACCTGCGCATCACGCCAACCCCAAGGCAGCCTTTTGCGCTGCAACCAATTGGGCCACGCCCGCCTCTGCCAGATCCAGCAACTCACCCATTTCGTCCCGGGAAAAAGTGGCCCCTTCGGCAGACATTTGCACTTCGATCATTCGCCCCCGGCCGGTCAGGATGAAATTTCCGTCCGTTCCAGCCGTCGAATCCTCGGCATAATCTAAATCCAGCACGGTCTGACCCGCGTAAATCCCGCAAGACACCGCCGCTACGTGATCAATCATTGGGTCGCTGACAATTGCGCCGATTTTCAGCAGTTTGTTCATAGCCAGACGCAGCGCCACCCAACCGCCGGTGATCGACGCACAGCGCGTGCCGCCATCGGCTTGTAAAACATCGCAATCGATCACAATCTGCCGCTCACCCAGCGCCGAACGATCCACCCCCGCCCGCAGCGCCCTGCCTATAAGCCTTTGAATTTCTTGTGTTCTTCCAGATTGCTTACCTGCGGCAGCTTCGCGCCGGGTGCGCGAATTCGTCGCCCTTGGCAGCATTCCATATTCTGCAGTAACCCAGCCAAGGCCCGTGTTTTTCAGAAATGGCGGCGCTTTGTCTTCGATGGTCGCAGAGCACAACACATGGGTTTCCCCCATCTTGATCAAACACGACCCTTCGGCGTGTTTCATCACGCCAATATCCATCGTGACCGGACGCATTTCGTTCAATTTTCTATCAGAAGGGCGCATAAGATTTTCCTTATTTTCACGCGTCAAATAGGCCTGACCGGCCGGACGATGCAACCCTCATTGACGTTGACCGCTTTGCCCCCCTAATGTGGCAATCCCCTGGGAATAGCACCATGAGCGACGGCGCACGAATCCTCTCTGAAATGAACGACCGCTCGCGTGAGGTTTTCCGGCGCGTTGTCGAAGGATATCTGGCCTCTGGTGATCCCGTTGGATCGCGCACGTTGTCCCGCAGCCTGACAGAACGGCTTTCGGCGGCGACGGTGCGGAACGTCATGCAAGATCTCGAACTTATGGGACTTCTGGATAGCCCCCATGTTTCGGCGGGCCGGATCCCCACTCAAATGGGACTGCGCATGTTTGTGGATGGTTTGTTGGAAGTGGGCATGGTCACCGCAGAAGACCGTCAGGTCATGGACGCCGCGGTTACCGGGGGGGACCATGATGTGACAGCGTTGCTTGATCACGTTGGTGCAACGCTGTCGGGAATCACCCGGGGTGCAAGTGTGGTTTTGGCCCCAAAACAAGAAGCCCCGATCCGGCACATCGAATTCGTCAGCCTCGCCCCGGACCGCGCCCTTGTCGTGCTGGTTTTTGCCAATGGTCACGTCGAAAACCGCATTTTCAGCCCGCCGCCGGGGCAGACGCCGTCCTCGATGCGCGAAGCGGCGAATTTTCTGAATGCGCTGGCCGAGGGCAAAACGCTGTCCGAGCTGCGCAGGTCGGTCGGAGCGGATATTGCGCTGCGTCGTCAGGAAATTGATTCGCTTGCCCGTGCTCTGGTCGAAAGCGGGTTGGCGTTGTGGGAGGGCGGCGAAGAAAACAGCGAACGCCTGATCGTGCGCGGCCGGGCAAACCTGCTGGACAACAGCACAGAATCCCAGGACATCGACCGCATGCGCAGTTTGTTCGATGACCTTGAACGCAAGCGCGACATCGCCGGTTTTCTCGAACTTGCTGAAACAGGCGAAGGCGTGCGCATTTTTATTGGCTCAGAGAACAAGCTTTTTTCACTTTCGGGTTCCTCTCTGGTGGTCTCTCCCTATATGAACGCTGATCGAAAGATCATTGGCGCTGTTGGCGTGATCGGACCGACCCGGCTGAACTATGGCAGGATCGTTCCCATTGTGGATTACACCGCACAACTGGTTGGCAGGCTTTTGACGGAACGCGCAACAGGCTAGCGCGTTTGGATCAAGACAGAATAGACAAACAAGGACGACGATGATGGCGCAGGACAACACCTCTCCAGACGATATTGAGCTCGACGCGTTTATCGAGGCAGAAGAATTGGACGCATTGCGCGCCGAACGCGATGACATGCGTGATCGGTTCATGCGCGCGCTTGCCGATGCTGAAAACAGCCGCAAACGGTCTGAACGGGATCGGCGTGAAGCCGAGCAATACGGGGGCTCCAAACTCGCCCGTGACCTGTTGCCCGTTTACGACAACCTGCGCCGCGCGCTTGACGTGGCCACCGATGATACCCGCACCCAAGCCGCCGCCCTGATCGAAGGGGTCGAACTTACACTGCGCGAACTTAGCACTGCGATGTCCAAACACGGCGTTACTGCAATCAGCCCGGTTAACGGTGATCAGTTTGATCCTCAAATTCACCAAGCGATGTTTGAGGCACCCTTGCCCGGAACAAAGGTTGGTCAAATCATTCAGGTGATGACCGAAGGGTTTATGCTGCATGACCGTTTGTTGCGCCCCGCGCAGGTTGGCGTTTCGTCCAATACCGCAAAGACCGAGGTCTAAACAGACTTGCGTCGCGCCAAGGCTAGGCGCGCAGCAGCCGTTGCAATTCGTAGACAAGTTTCAGGGCCGCAATCGGGCTCAACTCGTCGGGATGGGTGGACCTTAGCAAAGCCTCGACTGCCGACGGCTGCTCTGCCGCCCTAGGCGGTGGCGCGTGTCTGGGTGCCGATTTAAACAGCGGCAGATCGTCAATCAGGGTTTTTTGCCGCGCACCGCCTTCACGCTCGCCCGACTCAAGCGCCTCAAGCACCACTTTTGCCCGCTCAATGACAGACGCGGGCAACCCGGCCAGTCGGGCAACCTGCACGCCGTAGCTGCGGTCAGCCGCACCTTTCTTGACCTCATGCAGAAAAATAACATCTCCCGCCCATTCTTTGACGGCGACCGTCGCGTTTTCTACCCCCGCCAGCTTGCCGGCCAGTGCAGTCATCTCGTGGTAATGCGTGGCGAACAGCGCGCGGCAGCGGTTGGTTTCGTGCAGATGCTCCAACGTTGCCCAGGCAATCGATAGCCCGTCATAGGTTGCCGTGCCACGGCCAATTTCATCCAAAATCACCAAAGCCCGATCATCGGCTTGGTTTAGAATCGCCGCGGTTTCCACCATTTCCACCATAAACGTGGACCGCCCCCGCGCAAGATCATCCGATGCCCCGACCCGGCTGAACAACTGGCTGATCAGCCCGATGTGGGCCGACGCAGCGGGTACATAGCTGCCTGCCTGCGCCAACAACGCAATCAGCGCATTCTGGCGCAGAAACGTTGATTTCCCCGCCATGTTCGGCCCGGTAAGCAGCCAGATCGCCGGTACGGACTGCTCTGTCAGCGCGCAATCATTGGCAACAAACGGCCCCGCCCCCGCCCGGCGCAATGCCCGCTCGACCACCGGATGCCTGCCGCCGATGATCGAAAAAGCGTGACTGTCATCAACGCGCGGTTCGGCCCAGTTTTCGGCTACCGCCAAATCCGCCAATGCACAGGTCAGATCAATTTCAGCCAAAGCCCGCGCTGCGGTGCCGATCTGACCGCTGCGCGCCAGAACCGCGCTGCGCAGTGCCTGAAACTGGGCTTTTTCAATTTCAATTGTCCGATTGGCAGCGTTTAGAATCTTGGTTTCAACCTGATTCAGCACCAGAGTGGTGAACCGCACCTGATTTGCGGTCGTCTGCCGGTGGATAAACGTTTCCGAAAACGGCGTTAAGCGCAACTTTTCGGCATGCGCTTCGGTGGTTTCGATGAAATAGCCCAGCACATTGTTGTGCTTGATCTTCAGGCTTTGAATGCCGGTTTGGGACACAAACTCTGCCTGCATGGCCGCGATCACGCTGCGGCCTTCATCGCGCAACTGCCGCGTTTCATCCAGATCCGTGTCATAGCTTTCGGCGATAAATCCGCCATCACGCACCAACAGCGGCGGCTCTGCGATCAGGGCATTGTCCAAAACATCGGTCAAATCCGCATGACCACGCAGCGCGGCTGCGGTCCCCAGCAAAAGCACAGGCACCCCGGTCATGCGCCGGGCCAAACGTTCGGCACAGGCCAATCCGTTTCTGATGGCCATCAAATCGCGCGGCCCGCCCCGATCAAGCGCAAGCCGTGACAGCGCCCGATCCATATCGGGCGCGTGCCGCAAATCGTCGCGCAAATCGTCGCGCAATCGGCTCTGCTCAAGCATAAACCGCACAGACTCAAGGCGCTGATGGATGACGGCAAGATCACGCGATGGGCTGGAAAGCCTGCGTTCCAAAAGCCGCCCACCGCTTGCCGTCACAGTGCGGTCTATCGCCACCAGCAGCGACCCTTCGCGCCCCCCAGACATAGCCGAGGTGATTTCAAGATTGCGCCTTGTGGCGGCATCTATCTGCACAGCCCCACCAGCGGTTTCATGCACGGGGGGCCGCAAGAGCGGCAGTTTGCCGCGTTGCGTCAGATCAAGGTAATCAACCAGCGCCCCCATTGCCGAAACTTCAGCCCGCTGAAACGACCCGAAGGCATCCAGCGATGCCACGTCAAACAGCGCACAAAGCCGCTTGTCCGATCCGGCAGAATCGAAACTGCAACGCGACAAAGCGGTCATGGCCGCCCCCGACTCTGTTACAATATCGGCCAGATCAGCCTCGTTTGCGTCTGAAATCAGAACTTCACGCGGGGCCAATCGCGCCAGCTCTGCCCCCAACCGCACCAAAGGGCATGGCACAACGCGCAGCTCTCCAGTTGAGATATCTGCCCACGCCAAAGCCCCCTCATCGCGCACCAAAGCATAGGCTGACAGAAAATTGTGCCGTCGCGCATCCAGAAGGCTGTCTTCGGTCAAAGTGCCGGGGGTTACCAGCCGCACCACGTCACGCTGCACCACTGATTTGTATCCGCGCTTTTTAGCCTCGGCAGGGCCTTCCATCTGCTCGGCAATCGCAACACGAAAGCCCTTGCGGATCAGCGTCAGCAAATAGCCCTCGGCGGCATGATGGGGCACGCCACACATTGCAATCGGTTCACCCAGATGAAAGCCGCGCTTGGTCAGGGCAATGTCAAGCGCTTGGGATGCAGCAACCGCATCCTGGAAAAACATTTCGTAAAAATCGCCCATCCGGTAGAACAACAGTGCGCCGGGATTTTGCGCTTTTATCTCAAGATACTGCGCCATCATCGGCGTTGTGGCGTCTTCGGTCACGGCGCTCTCCCCTGTTCCCGCCGATCCTACAAAACTGAGGCCGATACGAAAAGGGACTATCGCAGAACTGACCAGCCCGGTTCTAGTGCGTAAAAGTGGCCTCGCTTCCCCAAATGGCTTTCACCCGCGCATCGCGCCCGCAGGCATCGCGGTAGAATTTGTAGGCATTGGCTTTTTGCTTTGGACCGCGTCTTGTCACCACAATCTCGGTGCTGCGGTAATAGTTCTGGTGATAATCTTCTGCAGGCCAAAACGTCTTTGCCCCCAAAACCGGCGTAACGATCTTTTGTCCCAAAGCGGCTGTCGCATCGGCAACAGCCGCTTTGGCCGCAGTTTTCTGATCATCGTTCAACGCAAAAATCGCTGTCCGGTACGAATTGCCGCGGTCACAAAATTGCCCACCGGCATCCGTGACGTCAACAGACCTAAGGAATTGTGCAATCAACGCGGCATAGCTGATCTTGGCCGAATCGAAGGTTATTTTTACCGCCTCATAATGCCCGTCGTGATTGTCATAGGTCGGATTTTCAGACGATCCGCCAGTATACCCCGACACCACCGATATTACGCCGGGAACGGATTCGAAATCTGACTCCACGCACCAAAAACATCCTCCGGCCAGAATGGCCTTTTCCGTCTTTGCAAAAGCTGCGCCCGTGAAAAAGAGCGAAAGGATAAAGACTAGTCGCAGCATGTTGGATCTCCTGTTGTTGCGGTGACCATGAAAGCCCCCGGTCGCCCGCGCAACTCACCGCCGCGTGATGTCACGCTAAGGTGACTACCCCCTTGGCCTTGCGCGCGGGCCGCCGTAGTTTGGGTGAACAACAGGGGGCGGGCATGACAGATCAGGTTTCTACGCATCAGGCCGACGATGATATCCGAAACGAATCAATCCTGATCTACGTCAACGGTCGGATTGTTCCCAAAGCCCTGGCGATGGTTTCCGTCTATGATTCCGGCTTCATGCTGGGCGATGGAGTCTGGGAAGGCATCCGGCTTTACAACGGTCGCTGGACCTTTCTGGATCAGCATATCACGCGACTTTTTGAGGCGGCAAAAGCGATTGATCTGGATATCGCAATGACGCCGGATCAAGTCGTTTCTGCATTGCTAGAGACGCAAACGGCCAATGGCATGACCAACGATGCCCATGCCCGGCTGATGGTGACGCGGGGGGTCAAGACCCGGCCCTTTCAGAACCCCAGACTGTCGCAGCAAGGCCCGACAGTGGTGATTATCATGGAGCATTCGCACCAAAAATTGCCGCGGCCGATCAGATTGGCCACGGTCCCGCATATGCGCGGATTGCCGATGACCCAAGACCCTAAACTGAATTCGCACTCCAAATTGAACTGCATTCTGGCCTGTATTGCGGCCCAAAAAGCGGGCGCGGATGAGGCGTTGATGCTGGATGTGCATGGTTTCGTAAACACCACCAACGCCTGCAATTTTTTCATCGTGCGAAAGGGGCAGGTTTGGACCAGCACAGGTGACTATTGCATGAACGGCATCACCCGCCAAAAGGTCATTGACCTGTGCCGTGCCAACGACATTCCAGTGTTTGAACGAAACTTCAGTCTGGTGGATACCTATTCGGCGGATGAGGCGTTCCTGACCGGCACCTTTGGCGCGCAAACGCCCGTTGGTGATATTGATGGCCGTCAGATTGGCACGGGGCAAATGGGCCCGCTGACCTTGCGCATCCGGGATTTGTATAAAACCCTGGTCGGCGCATGACTGCGCCACGCCGCATCGCGATGTGGTCTGGCCCGCGGAACCTGTCCACCGCCATGATGTATGCCTTTGCCGCGCGTGGTGACTGCGTTGTTTGGGATGAGCCGTTTTACGCGGCCTATCTGGACGCAACCGGCCTCGATCACCCGATGCGCGATGAAATCATTGCAACACACGAGCCTGATCCCGATGTGATTGCCGCCACCTGCAAAGGCCCGATTCCGCAGGGACAGAGCCTGTTTTACCAAAAACACATGACCCTGCATATGATCCCCGACTTTGATCGCCGCTGGATGCGCGCCTGTACAAATGTGTTTCTGATCCGCCACCCCGCCCGCGTGGTGTCGAGCTATGCCAAGAAACGCCAGGGGTCCACACTTGATGATATTGGCTTTGTTCAGCAGGCCGAATTGTTTGACGAGGTTGCTGAGTGGTCAGGCACCACCCCCGTGGTGATCGACAGCGATGATGTCCGCGCCGATCCCGAAGGGATGCTGCGCAAGCTGTGTGCGGCGATCAACGTGCCGTTCACACGCAAAATGTTACACTGGCCCGCAGGTGGCAATCTTGCAGATGGCGTCTGGGCCCCGCACTGGTACGCCGCCGTTCATCGCAGCACCGGGTTTGACGGTGCCGAAGGCCCTTTGCCGGATTTGGGTGGCGCTTATGCCGATCTGGCCGCGCAAGCGATGCCGTATTACAGGAAATTAGCGGCATATCGGCTGTAGGACGGGCAATCTGCCCATCCGGTCATGCTAACTTTTGTTGTTAAAGTTCTGCACAGTTGAGCAGTGACTTTTTCGCCACCCCTATGTGCGTAACTGTGGTCAAGCACAAAATATGGTGGGTAAGTGTAATAAATTCGTTGCCGTCGACCGGGACTACCTAGATAATCCCGGCCATGGATGTGTGACAGAGTGGTCTAATGTATCGGATTTCGAATCCGACGGGGGCCGCCTAAGAACACCCCCCGTGGGTTCGAATCCCACCGCATCCGCCACTGTCTAGACCTCGTAACAAAACGAGGTCTAGACAGACTAACAGACTGGAATCACAAAGAGAATCCCTTTCTTGTAGTTAAGAAAAGAAATTCTTGGGTGGAAAAAATAAAGTAAAAACAGAGTTCTAGCTTAGCAGAAGTGATCTGTATTCATTTCGTTCTAACGAAAAATGCTTCGAATCAACCCTTCGCCACCCGCGCATTCCGTATTGCAATCAGCTTCAACCGCAGCGCGTTCAACCGGATAAACCCTGCCGCGTCCTTCTGGTCATAGGCACCTGCGTCTTCCTCAAACGTCACGTGCTTTTCAGAATACAGGCTGTGATCCGACCACCGTGCAACCGTCCGGGCCGACCCTTTGTACAGCTTTACCCGCACCGTTCCGGTCACATGCTCTTGTGACTTGTCAATCAGCGCCTGCAGCATTTCCCGCTCTGGCGAATACCAGAAGCCGTTGTAAATCAACTCGGCATAGCGCGGCATGATGCTGTCTTTCAGATGCCCGGCACCCGCATCCAGCGTGATCTGCTCAATACCACGGTGCGCTTCCAGCAAAATCGTGCCGCCGGGGGTTTCGTAAACCCCGCGCGACTTCATGCCAACAAAGCGGTTTTCCACCAGATCAAGCCGCCCCACGCCGTGCGCGCCGCCGATTTCGTTCAGGCGGGTCAGGATGGTTGCGGGTGACAGCGCAACGCCGTTGATCGCCACGGCATCGCCGCGCTCAAAGGTGATCTCAACCATTTCGGGTGTATTGGGGGCATCTTCGGGGGCCACGGTGCGCTGATAGACATATTCCGGCGCTTCGTTGCCGGGGTTTTCCAGAGCCTTCCCTTCAGAGGATGTATGCAACAGATTGGCGTCGACCGAAAACGGCGCTTCGCCGCGCTTATCCAGTGCAATTGGAATCTGATTGGCTTCGGCAAATTCGATCAGCTTGGTGCGGCTGGACAAATCCCATTCGCGCCAAGGTGCTATCACCCGAATGGCCGGGTTCAACGCATAAGCCGACAGTTCAAACCGCACCTGATCATTGCCCTTGCCGGTTGCCCCGTGTGAAACCGCATCCGCCCCGGTTTCTGCCGCGATCCGCACCAGATGCTTGGAAATCAGCGGGCGCGCGATTGAGGTGCCCAGCAGATACAGCCCCTCATACAGCGCATTGGCGCGGAACATCGGGAACACGAAATCACGGACAAACTCTTCGCGTACGTCAACGATATGGATGTTTTCAGGTTTGATCCCCAACAGAACCGCCTTGGCGCGCGCTGGTTCCAGCTCTTCGCCCTGCCCAAGATCGGCGGTGAAAGTGACCACTTCGCAGCCATATTCGGTTTGCAACCATTTCAGGATGATCGAGGTATCCAGACCGCCAGAATAGGCAAGGACGACTTTCTTCGGTGCGGACATTGGGAAACTCCTGAAAGAAAACTGGGTGCGGTCTATTGGGTTTTACCCGTTTGAACAAGACCGATTGGCCTTGGCCAATTGCCGCGCTAGAGTTTGTCGATGATCGATTTTGCCCAAGCCGCCCGTCAGTCCACCCGCGCTCTGCGTGACCTGTTTCCGCGCACGCCACTGCAGCGGAATGAACACCTGTCCCAGCGTTACAATGCCGAGATCTGGTTAAAGCGCGAAGACCTGTCGCCGGTGCGCAGCTATAAACTGCGCGGTGCCTTTACGGCGATGCGCAAAGTGCGGGCGGCGCGCCCCGATCAGACCGATTTTGTCTGCGCAAGTGCCGGAAATCATGCTCAGGGGGTGGCCTTTACCTGTCGCCATTTTGGGGTATCGGGCACGATTTTCATGCCCGTCACCACGCCGCAACAAAAGATCGACAAGACCCGCGCCTTTGGGGGCGACGCGGTGCGCATTGTTTTGACCGGCGATTACTTCGATCAAACACTGGCTGCCGCCCAAGCATTCTGCGCAGGCAAGGGCGCGCATTTCTTGTCGCCTTTCGATGATTATGATGTGATTGAGGGGCAGGCCTCGGTGGCGGTCGAAATGCTGGATCAATTGGGCCGCGCCCCTGATCTGGTGATCCTGCCTGTCGGCGGCGGCGGGCTTGCGGCGGGGGTCACCCAATATCTGCGCGCCGAAGCCCCCCAAACAGAGTTTCGTTTTGTTGAACCCGTCGGCGGCGCCAGCCTGACCGCCGCTTTGGCCGCGCAAGAACCGGTCAAACTGGGCCGGATAAACAGTTTTGTCGACGGCGCTGCAGTGGCCCGGCTGGGGGATCGCACCTATGCTGCGTTGGCGTGGGTCAAACCGGATGAGGTGCTGCTGGCCCCCGAAGATCGCATCTGCGTGACGATGCTTGAAATGTTGAACGTAGAGGGCATCGTGCTGGAGCCTGCGGGCGCGCTTTCGGTTGATGTGCTGCCGGAACTGGCAGATCAGATTGTCGGCAAAACCGTTGTGTGCGTGACATCAGGCGGGAATTTCGACTTCGAACGCCTTCCAGAGGTGAAAGAGCGGGCGCAACGGTATTCTGGCGTGAAAAAATATTTCATCTTGCGGATGCCTCAGCGGCCCGGCGCGCTGAAAGAGTTTTTGGGCATGCTTGGCCCGGATGATGACATCGCGCGCTTTGAATATCTGAAGAAATCAGCGCGGAATTTTGGATCGGTTTTGATTGGCATTGAAACCAGCCGGACCGAAAATTTCGCAACCCTGTTTGCGCAACTTGATGCCGCATCGTTTACCTACCGCGACATCACGAATGATGAAATTCTGGCCGAGTTTCTGATTTAAAGCGGGTCGCAGCCAGTCTGTTTCAGAGTGGCTGCAACCCAAGACAACCTGAGACTTGGAATGTTGCGTGTTGCTTTCAACGGGGGAACCCCCACTGAAAGCAATACGTCTAGGCGGCGGTCAAGGCCGCCAGACCGGCGACCAATGCTGATTTTGACAAGTCGTAAATCCGGCTAACGGCTGCCAGGTCTGCGTCGGTGTGGCCAAGCGCCGCACCCCGCTCACCGTCTTGGCAAAGGGCGGCAAAATCGGCAAAGCCAAGGTTGAGTGCGGCCCCCTTTAAAAAGTGCAAATCCGCCTCAAGCAGTTTTGATCCGCCGGTGGGGGACATTCTGGCAATAACTTCATCCGCCTCTTCAAGGAACATGTCCACCACCTCGGCGAAATCATCCGTCCCAATTTCATCGCGCAACTCATTCACTCTGTTCCAGTCAATCATCGCCTTGACGCTGCCAAGCAGCCTCCGATCGTTGTTCATCAGCTATCTTGTCTTGGCTGCAGTTAATAAATCGTCTCTGAACGCGGCCAGAAACCGCAAAATTTTCCGCTTCACCAAACATTAACAGCTTGAGGTCAGATAAAGGGCTGACAAGTGCGGGGGTGAATTGTGACGACAGGTTTGATCAGGCGGCAACCGGAAAATGGTGCGCCAACGGTGTTTGCGCCGCGCCCGGTTTTGATCGTTGATGACAGTCGCGCCCAGCGTAAAATTCTGGAAGTGCAACTGACGCGTTGGGGCTATGATATCACACAGGCCGCCTCGGGGGATGAGGCGTTGGCGCTGTGCATGACCCGTGATTTTGACATTATCCTGTCAGACTGGATGATGCCTGGCATGTCAGGGCTGGATTTCTGCAAGGCCTTTCGGGCACTTCCGCGCGAAGGCTATGGGTATTTCATTCTTCTGACGTCTAAATCTGAAAAGGCTGAAATCGCCGATGGGTTGGAAAACGGCGCGGATGATTTTTTGACAAAACCCGTAAGCGCAGACGAGTTACGCGCCCGTTTGCGGGCGGGTGAGCGTATTTTGGGCATGCAGGATGAACTGGTGGAAAAGAACCGCCTTGTGGGGTCTACTCTTGGTGAATTGCAAAAACTGTACGATTCGCTTGACCGCGATCTGATCGAGGCGCGCAAGCTGCAACAAACCCTTGTCCGTGATCGGTTCCGCGATTTTGGGGCGGGGACCGCTTCGCTGTTGCTGCGACCATCGGGTCATGTTGGCGGCGATTTGGTCGGCAGCTTTGCAATAGATGCGCATCGGATCGCCGTCTATTCCGTTGATGTCTCGGGGCACGGCGTTGCCTCGGCCATGATGACGGCACGTTTGGCGGGGCTGTTGTCGGGCGCATCCCCCGATCAGAACATCGCGCTTAAGGCGGGGCCGGATGGGGCGCAGGATGCCTGGCCGCCGTCTATGGTTGCCGCGCGGCTGAACCGGATGATGCTGGAAGATTTGCAGGTGGATCAATATTTCACGCTTGGTTACGCAGAGATTGATCTTCTTACAGGGCAATGCTGCATTGTTCAGGCGGGACATCCGCATCCTATGCTGTTGCGCAAAAATGGCTTGATTGAAACGCTTGGTGATGGCGGGCTGCCAATCGGCCTGATCGACGGCGCAGAGTATTTGCAAACCACGGCCCAGCTTTACCCCGGCGACCGATTGTTTTTGGTGTCCGACGGCGTGACCGAGTGCCCAAACCCGGACGGTGAAGAATTGGGCACGGAAGGGCTGCGTGCGCTTTTGTATCAAAACGCCGTCCTGCCCAGCGCCGATTTGCTAGAGGCGTTGGTTTGGGATTTGAACACCTATGCCCAAGGTGCCGACTTTCCAGACGATGTTTCCGGCATCTTGTTTGACTATCGCGGTGCCGCCTGACCCAAAGCTATCGCAAGCATTGCCCGATCACCTGCATTTCCCAACAGCGTTAACGCAGCGGCGGGGTCCATCCAAACCGCCTGATGACCCGCTTCGGTCGGCGGCCCCACCTGCAACGCAGGCTTGGCAACATAGACGGTACAGATTTTTTCCGCCCACAAGTCGTATTCCGGCATGTAGGTAAACCGCCGAAACGCGCCCAGCCGACGAATCCGGCAAATGTGCCAGCCGGTTTCTTCCATCACCTCGCGGTGCAGCGCGGCAATCGGATGTTCGCCCTTGTCGATGCCGCCACCGGGGAGCTGATATTCCGGCAGCGGGCTGTCCTGATGGGTTGTCAGAAGCCCGTCTTTATCCAGCAAAACCGCGTAAACCCCCGGCCTGCGCCGATACACTTTATCCGCGCGGGGCGGTGTGCCATAGCGTTTGATCATGCCCGCCCCTTGGTCGCCCGGTTGCTCTGCCTATATAGGCGCGGTATGCCAAGATTGGCACGTTTAGGAAACCCCATGATCACGACACCACAAATTGCCTGGGACGACACCGTCCTGCCCTTTCAACTGGATCGCACCGATGTGCGCGGTCGTGTGGCCCGATTGGATTCGGCGCTGGATCAGGTGTTGAAGCAACACGCTTATCCGCCGGTGATCGAGGCGCTGGTTGCCGAGGCGGCTGTGCTGACAGCTCTTATTGGGCAATCGGTAAAACTGCGTTGGAAATTGTCCCTGCAGATTCGCGGCAAGGGGCCGGCGCGCCTGATCGCGACCGATTACTACGCGCCAACCGAAGACGGTGGACCAGCCCGTATTCGCGCCTATGCCAGTTATGATATGGATAGGCTGGATCAATCTGCCGCGCCATTCAGCCAAATCGGCGAGGGGTATTTTGCGGTGATGATTGATCAGGGTCAGGACATGGCGCCCTATCAGGGGTTCACACCAATCACCGGCGGTTCACTTTCCGCCTGTGCAGAGACGTATTTTGCCCAGTCCGAACAACTTCCCACCCGATTTTCTCTTACGTTCGGCAAAAGTCAGATGCCCGGTGGCGCATCGCATTGGCGCGCGGGCGGCGTGATGCTGCAGCATATGCCCAGCATTGCCGGTCAGGTTGCCGCCGATCAGGGCTCGGGTGAGGGCGGGTTGCTGAGCCATATGGATATCCTGGCCGGGGACGAAAGTGAAAATTGGACCCGCGCAAACGCGCTGCTGGATACGGTGGAAGAGATCGAAATGATCGGCCCGACCGTCACGCCGACCGAGTTGTTGGTGCGGCTGTTTCACGAAGAAAATCCACGGGTTTTCGATCCTCAGTCTGTGCATTTCGGCTGTTCCTGCGGACCGGAAAAGGTGCGTCAGGCGATGTCGATTTACTCGCAGAAAGATATTCGAACGATGACGACGACCGAAGGTATCGTTACCGCGGACTGTCAGTTTTGCGGCAAACACTATGAATTTGATCCCAAAACACTGGGGTTCGACGCCCTCAAGGCCTCTGATGATGCAGGATGAGATTGCAAAACTGATCGAATCGCTGGCCAAACCTGCTGGCAGTTCGTCAGATTTTGATCTCAATCCGGAAGTTGACCGGCCAAGGGCGGACGCTTTGCGTCCCGCAGCGGTTCTTGTGCCGTTGTGGGTTCGTCCGCAGGGCCTTCAGCTGATCCTGACCAAACGCGCCTCGCACTTGAAACACCATCCCGGCCAGATCGCCTTTCCCGGCGGCAAAGTAGATGCGACGGACGCCGATGCCCGTGCTGCAGCACTGCGGGAGGCACATGAAGAGATCGGTCTGTTGCCCAAAACCGTCGAGGTTTTGGGGGCCCTGCCCTGCCACGACACCGTTACGGGGTTTAGCATTACCCCCATTTTGGGCCTGATCAGAGCCGATTTCAATCCGATCGCGCAGCCGGACGAGGTTGACGAAGTTTTTGCTGTGCCGGTGGTGCATGTCATGCAAAGCGTCAACTATCGGATCGAAGGCCGAATGTGGATGGGTCATGTGCGGCGTTACTACGCCGTGCCTTTTGGACCTTATTATATCTGGGGAGCCACTGCCCGGATTCTCCGGGGATTGGCAGAGCGGGTGTCGTCATGAAAGTTTCTGGCGATTGGATTTCGCATCCCGGCACGCAACGTCTGTTGCAGGTCTTGGATCAAGCGGGGCATCGCGCTTTGTTTGTTGGCGGATGCGTGCGTAATGCGCTGCTTGGTCTTGCCGTCAATGATGTTGATATCGCAACGGATGCGCTCCCTGAAACAGTGACTAACATAGCCGAAACCATAGGGTTTCACGTCATTCCGACGGGGATCAGCTTTGGCACAGTGACTGTGCTTGCAGATGGCACGGCCCACGAGGTGACGACGTTCCGCCAAGACGTCAAGACCGACGGACGGCACGCCGTTGTCGCCTTCACCGACATCATCAGAAAAGACGCCGCGCGCCGTGACTTTACGATGAACGCGCTCTATGCCGATGCAGCAGGGCAGGTCATTGATCCTTTAGGCGGCCTGCCTGATCTCTTGGCGCGCCATGTCCGATTTGTTGGCGGTGCGCAGGACCGTATCCGCGAAGATTACCTGCGGATTCTGCGTTTTTTCCGGTTTTACGCCCTTTACGGTGACCCGGATGCGGGAATTGACGCGGATGGATTGGCCGCCTGTGCGGATAACGCCGAAGGGATCGGCGGTCTTTCGCCAGAACGGATAGGGGCGGAGATACGCAAGCTGTTGGCCGCACCCGACCCTGCGCCTTCGGTATGCAGTATGGCCCAAGCCGGAATTTTGGGGTTGATTCTGCCCGGTGCTGATCCGGCCGGACTTGGCCCCTTGGTGCATCTGGAGGCGGGTATCGCCCCGCGTTGGCAACGGCGCTTGGTGGCAATTAGCGTACAAGGCTCTACGGACAATCTGTCGCTGTCCCGCGCCGAGGCTGGCAGTATTGGGCGTGTCAGAGCCGAAATCAGTTCTGATCTGACCAGTGCTGCGCTGGGCTGGCGCCTGGGTGTAGCCGAGGCGCAGGATGTGGTTTTGTGCCGTGCTGCTCTGATGCAGACCCCGTTGCCCAAGGGGTGGCGCACCCAGATTTCACGCGGCGCGCGGGCCGTGTTGCCCGTGACCGCCGCCGACTTGATGCCAGCCCTTAGCGGCCCGGCATTGGGCAAAAAACTGCGTGAGATCGAGCATCGCTGGCTGGCGTCTGATCTTACGCTTGCCAAAGCCCAACTGTTGGGCTGAT
>JAYUHO010000324.1:0-3674 GCA_043766915.1 Cypionkella sp. | reverse complement strand
CATTGAAAGCAACACGCTCTAAATCCCTGTTATGATTTGTAAAGTGACATCAGGGCACCGTTCGGTGCCCTTTTTCTTTCGGCACACCCCGTCACAGTTATGACATAATCGACACAGCCATGCATTAAGCGCATAGCTCCACAGCAGCATTGTCGGTTGTGTGCAAGTGCAGCAATATCATATTCAACTCATGCGAAACGGGAAAGCCATTCGGGCAATCCATCGCAAAGATGAGAAGGAAACATGATGAAAAATATGATCGCCCAATACCGTGCAGCCGCAGCAAAGCGCGCGCTTTACCGTCAGACCCGTGACGAAATTGCCGCCATGCCGCGCTATATCGCGCTTGATTTGGGGATCTTCCCCGAGGACGCCCACCTGATCGCCCATAAGGCTGTCTGGGGTTAATCCCAACAGGTTTACCGAAATTAACAAATTATGACGTCACGGGGGCCAATCGGCCCCCTTTTCATTTTCTACAACAGTTTCAAACCTTTGGCGAAACGCCGCGCCGTCGCACAATAGCGATCCGCCGATTGCAGCAATGCCAGACGGGCCTCATCGTCCAGCATCCGCACCACCCGTCCCGGACTGCCCATCACCAGGCTGCCATCAGGTATCACTTTGCCTTCGGTGATCAGCGCGCAAGCCCCGATCAGGCATCCGGCGCCAATCCGCGCCCCGTTCAGAATGGTGGCCCCCATCCCGATCAGCGTTCCCGCACCGATTGTACATCCGTGCAGCATCGCCTTATGTCCGATTGTACAACTTTCCCCGATGGTCAGCGGATAGCCCATATCCGTATGCAGCACCGCATTCTCTTGCACATTCGATCCGGCCCCAACACGGATTTCCTCGTTATCCCCGCGCAGCACCGCGCCAAACCAGACATTGGCATCCGCTTGCAGCACCACGCGACCGATCAGAACGGCAGTATCGGCCACCCAAGCCTGCGGATGCAGATCAGGCGAGATATCATCCAACGCATAAATCATCTTTTTTCAAACTCTTGGTTCAACCCGCGCACAAAACCGGTCAGATCGGGCTGGCGTTCGCGCTTTAACCGCTCGGCTATGACAATTGATTTCAATTCTTCAAAAGCTGCCGGAAGGTCTTGATTTACCAACACATAATCATATTCCGGCCAATGGCTGATCTCGGACCGGCTTTTCGCCATCCGGTCGGCGATAATGGCGGTGGAATCCTGCCCCCGCCCGCGCAGCCGCTTTTCCAGATCAGCAATCGACGGCGGCAGAATGAAAATCGACACCACA
The DNA here is from genome assembly GCA_043766915.1 of Cypionkella sp. Taxonomy (GTDB): domain Bacteria; phylum Pseudomonadota; class Alphaproteobacteria; order Rhodobacterales; family Rhodobacteraceae; genus JANNAT01. Next base: position 2,400 of record JAYUHO010000324.1, on the reverse strand, counting down.
TCATCGCGCATTGCCTGTTTGATCTGTTGCCCCCCCTGCCAATCAATATCGAACACCACATCGCGGCCATTTTCCATCGCATCCACTACCGGTTGTTTTGGGCTGCCATACAGATTGCCGAACACTTCGGCATGTTCCAGCATATCACCCGATTTTACCATGGATTCAAAGGCATCCCGGTTGCGAAAGTAATACTCACGCCCGTCAACCTCGCCTGCACGCGGCGCGCGCGTGGTGGCTGAAACCGAAAATTTTAACGTCGGATCCCATTCCATCAACCGCCGCGCCAACGTCGATTTTCCCGCACCGGATGGGGATGAAAGGATCAGAAGCAGCCCGCGCCGTGCCATGATTTATTCCACGTTCTGAACCTGTTCGCGCATCTGATCGATCACCGTCTTCAGGTCAAGCCCGATGCGCGTCAGGGCCATTGATTGCGATTTGGAACACAGCGTATTGGCCTCTCGCATGAATTCCTGCATCAGGAAATCAAATTTGCGCCCCACTTGCCCTGGTTCGGCCAACAGCGCGCGGGCGGCGTCGATATGGGCGGTCAGGCGATCCAGCTCTTCGGTGACGTCGTTTTTCACCGCGACCAGTGCCAGTTCCTGCGCAAGTCGCGTCTCGTCGACCGCATCGGTATGGGCCAGTACTTTGGCAATTGCGTCTCGCATCAGGCTGGCGGCGGTGTCACGGCGCGCGGCGGCCTCGATGGCTGCTGTGGTGGTCAGGCTGGCAATCTGGGTCAGTTGCGCACCAATCACAGCCCCCAACGCCGCCCCTTCACTGGCGCGCATGGTTTGCAGATCAGCAATCAATGCGGGCAGATCGGCCAGAATGGCGGCGCGCAGGGGAGCGGTATCAGCATCCAGACTGCCAGTTTCCAGCACCCCCCGAAAGGCCAGAACATCGGCACTGGTGGGTTGGCCAAGTGTCACGCCACTGGACATCGCGGCGTCTTCTATGGCGGCCAAAGCGCGCAGCACATCAGCCAACACGCTAGGGTTTACCCGCAGGCCGTCGCCGCCCACTGCCCCATCACGCGCCAGTTTTAACGACAGGCTGACATTGCCCCGTTGCAGGCTGCGGCCCAGTTCGGACCGCAGCGCCGCCTCCAGACCATCGATCCAGTCGGGCACCCGCAGGCGCAAATCCAACCCTTTGCCATTGACAGACCGGATGTCCCACAGCCAGCCATGCCCCGCCCCCTGTCCTTTGGCGGCGGCAAAACCGGTCATCGAAATGGTCATCGCAGTCTCCTTCGTGCAGCGCACGGTTGGCGGAACAGGTATTTACCATTTGTCGAGATTCTACGCAAAAGGCCACCGAATTGGTGTAGTTTAAGGAATTGGTAACAGGTGTTGCGCCGCAGTTAACCACGCATCGTGGTGAAGCCCGTGAACGCGGTGAAAAGAGGCGGTTTGGCAGGCCAAACCGGGATGGGCGGAAGGGGTGGGATGATGTTGACCTATTTTGGTAAAGGCCGCGGCACGGCGGTGACACCCGGGTTTGGCGCAATTCAAGCCGTGCGTGGGTATTGGGAGGCGTTGCGAGTGGGTGGCGGGTTGCCCCGGCGCGATCAGGTTGATCCGCGAGGCATCGCGCACGCTTTGGAAAACGTGTTTTTGATCGAACGCATCGCACCGGGTTTGGCGCGGTTCCGTCTCGCGGGAATGCACGTCAATCAAATCATGGGCCTGGACGTGCGCGGCATGCCGCTGACCGCCCTTTTCGACCCCGGTGCGCGCACCCGGATCACCGAGGCGCTGGAGCCGGTTTTTGCTGGGCCGTCGGTGTTGGAGGTCTGGCTGGAAGCGGAACGCGGCATCGGCAAGCCAGCGCTTGAAGCGCGGATGATTTTGCTGCCGCTGGTGGGGTCGGCGGGCGAGCCAAGTCTGGCGCTGGGATGTCTGGCATCGGTTGGCACCATCGGGCGGATGCCGCGGCGGTTTGCCGTGGCAGGGTTGGTGCGTGAGCCGTTGGGCGTGTCTGTATCAACCCCCGCCGATTACAGCTTTGCCGAAAGTGCCGTGACTTATTTTCCACCGCCGCCACGCGGCAAGCCGAACCTGCGGCTGGTGCATTCGCAAGACTGAAGGGGAGGTTTGGGGGGCAAAGGCGATGGGGGTTTCACACCCCCGTCCCAATATCTGCGATATTGAGCCCCCCCCCCGTGGGATATTTTTGAACAGAAAAAGCAAATTTTAGATAAGTTTTAGCAAAATAAGCCGGTTAAGGCGGGTTCAGGAATAAAATTGAGGCACAGATTCATCCTGCACCCCGAATTTTAGGTATACCGTAGCTTAGAGCGTGTCGCCAGTGTTTCGATTCAGGATTCCCAAGTTGAGAGGATTGTGATTCAGTGATCCTGCCAGATATGGAGGGGTCGGAATGGGCAAG
>JAYUHO010000323.1:0-9739 GCA_043766915.1 Cypionkella sp. | reverse complement strand
GCGAGTTGCTTTCAATGGGGTGAACCCCATTGAAAGCAACTCGCTCTGGATAAATTGTATCCTTCATCGGCACATCACCCCCGCCGCCACAGCCAGTCCAGTAAACCGCCCGACCTGCCATCCGGGCTGATCCCCACCACCAGCGCCGCCTCCATCGCGCCGTCAGGTTCGGTCATGCGGACCCGTGCAATGGCCCCCGCGCCGGCCTCAACAGCGATAGAATCATCGGCGTTCAGCTTGTCTCGGGTGGACCCACGCGCGGCGTAATCCTGATGATCGTCATAAATGGCCGCATTCACCGCCTCATCAAAGAAAATCTGGCTGGTCAGCACCGTGTTGTCGCGCAAGATCACTTTATAGTGAATATGGGTGGTTCGGCCCCGATACCAACCGGGAAAGATGGTTTGAAACGCCACTGTGCCCGCCGCGTCGGTCATTTGCGTACCGCGCAGAAAGGTCTGCCCGGTGGTGTCATCGCCGCCGATATTTTCCACGCCCGAATAGACGCCCGCCGCATCACAATGCCAAACATCCACCCGCGCGCCCGCGACAGCGGCACAATCAGCCGTCACCACTTGCAGTCGCAGCGTCATTGGCAACCCCGGCCGTCCTTCGGTGATATCCGTCCGGATCAGTTTGGGGTCGATATAGAACGGCCCTTCGGTAGCCTCGGCCTGCAACAGGCACACATCGGTCGAGATCAGCCCGGCTTTGTTCGCCTCGGCGCGCAGGACTGCGGGCACAGTGGCGGCAAGCACAGGGGCCAACGACAGGGCCTTTAGAACGGTTCGACGGTCAAGAGTGGTCAGGGCGCGCATGAAACCTCCGCTGGCATGTATCAAAACCATATCGTTGACATGTAAACTTTCCGTCGCTGAAATCCTGCAGGCCGAAAAAACCTTACCCCGCCAGATGCCGCAGCCCTTGGGTGACATCGGTTCGCACCGCCAGCCGCAATCCCGGTTCATCTCCCGCGCGGAGGGCGGACAGAATCATCCGGTGATGCTGCGGCATTTCACGGCGTGAAATTTTTTGATACAGCGCCGCCATCGTGGGCCCCAGTTGCAGCCAGACCGTTTCGCACAGGCCCAACATCGCAGGCGTTTGCGCGCGCAGATACAAGGTGCGGTGAAATTCCAGATTGGTGCGCACATAGGCTACCGCATCCTGGTTCATCACCGCCTCTTGGTTCAGCCCGTTGATCGCGGCCAACCTGTCGATCAGCGCGAAATGTGCGCGCGGCAGGGCGCGGGCGGCCATCTCGGGCTCCAGCATGGCGCGGATCGCGGCCAGTTCTTCGATGCGTTCGGGGGTAAGCTCTGGCGTTGAAATCCGGCCCGAAGAGGACATCGTAAAGGCACCCTCCGCCACCAAGCGGCGCACCGCATCCCGCGCCGGTTGCACCGACACGCCAAACTGTTGCGCCAATCCGCGCAGGGTAATCGCCCGACCCGGCGCCATTTCACCATGCATCACCTGCAGGCGCAGCGTGCGATACAGCCGTTCGTGTGCGGCGGCGTTGGGATCGGCAAGGCGGGGTTTAATCGGCATGGGGACAGCCAAGCATTGCGCCGACGCCCTCGTCAATCCCCTGCAAAGCGGTACGCCTGCAATGCGCCGCCCTGACGCTTTAACCACGCGCGTTCGGGCTGCCAAACCGGGTACAATCGGCTCACCACCGCCCAGAACGCGGCGGAATGGTTCATTTCGATCAAATGCGCCACTTCATGCGCCGCAACGTAATTCAGCACCTGCGGCGGGGCCATGATCAGCCGCCACGAATACATCAGCGATCCATCCGAAGTGCACGACCCCCAGCGCGATCTGGTATCGCGCAAGGTGATCTGCGTCACCCGCCGCCCGACCTGGGCCGCATAATGATCCGATGCCGCCGCCAGCCGATCCCGCGCCATCACCTTAAGAAAGGCCGCCACCTTTGCGCCCGCCCGCGCCGGATCGCCGGGCACGATCAGGTCGTCACCCCTGATCTGCACAGACCGCCCCGGCCCGGTGACCAGCCGCAGCAGATGGCCTTCCACCGGGATAACCGAGCCGATCCCCACCCCCGCCACCGCAGGCATCCGCGCCAGCGCCGCCCTGATCCAACCTTCCTGGGCCGTGGCAAAGGCCATCGCCTCGGCCTCGCGCGCACGGGTGGGCAGCGACAGCGTCACCCGCCCATCCGCCTGCGACACGCGCAACGAAAACCGCCGCGCCCGCGCGGTGCGGCGCAGAGTAATATCAACGGGCGGAAAACCTGGAAGTTGGGGCATGGCACCTCTGGACAGCGGCCATCAGCATACCTATCTGCGCGATAGCCGCAACTGGCGCAAAAGCCTTTGACACCGCCCCCCGGCTGTGGCAAGCGACTGCATTCCGAATTACCGGCCCAACCTCGGGCCACTGCGAAAAAAGGGAAATCCATGCCATTGGCCGAATGGGGAACCAAGCGTATCTGCCCAACCACCGGGAAACGCTTTTATGACCTGAACCGCTCTCCCATCGTCAGCCCTTACACGGGCGAAGTGGTGGATATCGAAAGTGCGCGCCGCAAGATGGCCGCCGCGGTGATTGCACGCGTGCAGCCAGAAAAAGACGATGCCGTTCTGGTTGACGATCTGGAAGGCGATGATGAATTGCTGGTCGCAGATGTGTCCGATGACGCAGAACTGGATGATGAGCTGTTGGAAGACGACACCGATGACAACGTGTCATTGGATGAGTTGACCGACGTTGCAGGCGACGAAGAAGACGTCTGATCTGATTGGTCATGGCGCGGATGCGGGGCACGTTTTACCCCTTGCACCGCCCCGCGCCCTGACCTAAACACCGCGCACGATACGCCGGGTATCGTGAAATGATGGGGCCATAGCTCAGCTGGGAGAGCGCTTGCATGGCATGCAAGAGGTCATGAGTTCGATCCTCATTGGCTCCACCAAATTTCTGCACGATCAGATTGAACAAATCGCCCGCTGATCCAGCGGGCGTTGTTTTATTCTGATCGGCTTGCCGTCACCCCTTCTTTTTGCCCTCAAGCGCCGCGATCCGGGCCTCAAGTGCTGCGTTCTCTTCGCGCGCCTTCACGGCCATCGCCCGCACGGCGTCGAAATCTTCGCGGGAAACGAAATCGCGGTCGGCCATCCAGCGGTCAATGAACCCTTTCATCGCGGTTTCCGCTTCGGTCTTGGCCCCCTGTGCCACCCCCATCGCGTTGGTCATCAGTTTGGACATGTCATCAAACAACTTGTTTCCAGCCTGCATTTGGGCCTCCTTTCGTTGGATCATATATGGAAGCCCGATCACATCAACGCAAGGTGACGCGTGCGCGCAGCCACCACGTTGACATCCCCCGCCGCTTTGCTGACAACCGCACCAAACCTAACCCGGATCCAGCATGACCTATATCCCCTTCCCCAACCTTTCGCCCGAAATTTTCTCGGTGGATATCGGCAGCTTCACCTTTGCGCTGCGCTGGTATGCGCTGGCCTACATCGTGGGTCTGGTGGCGGGATGGAAGCTGATCGTGCGGATGGTTTCCACGCCCCGGCTGTGGGCGGGTGCCCCCCCGATGACAGCAGAGGCGGTCGAACGGCTGCTGACATGGATCATTCTGGCGGTGATCATCGGCGGGCGTTTGGGCTATGTGCTGTTCTATCAGCCCGCGCATTTTTGGCAAAACCTGACGCAGATTATTCGCGTCTGGGAAGGTGGCATGTCGTTTCACGGCGGCTTTTTGGGTGTCGTCATCGCCGGCATCGTGTTTGCACGGCGCAACAATATCGCCATGCTGTCGCTGGCCGATCTGATGGCGGCTGTGGTGCCCATCGGCCTGTTTTTGGGCCGCATTGCAAATTTCATCAATGCTGAACTTTGGGGCCGCGTCACCACCATGCCATGGGGCGTCGCCTTTCCGGGTGAAGCCGCACAAACCTGCGAGGGCGTGCTGACCGTCTGCGCCCGCCATCCCAGCCAGCTTTACGAGGCGGTCTTGGAAGGCCTGCTGCTGTTTGTGGCGATGAGCTATCTGATCTGGCGGCGCGATTGGCTGAAATCACCGGGGCGCATCGCGGGACTGTTCATTGCGGGTTACGGCGTGGCGCGCTTTGTCGTCGAATTTTTCCGCCAACCCGATGCGCAGTTTGTCAGTGATGGCAATCCACTGGGCTATGCGCTGCATATGGGCGGCTATGGGCTGACGATGGGGCAGTTGCTGACCATTCCGATGATCGCGGTCGGCCTGTGGTTGGTGCTGCGTCTCTCGGCGGCCACGCCGCCTGCCCCGCAAAAGGCACCATGACCCCGCTGGGCGCTTTGCTGATCCGGCGCATTGCCCAGACCGGGCCGATCACTCTGGCCGACTATATGGCCGAATGCCTGATGCACCCGACGCTTGGGTATTACAGTACCCGCGATCCGTTCGGGGCTGCGGGCGATTTCACGACGGCCCCCGAAATCAGCCAGATGTTCGGCGAAGTGCTGGGGCTGGCACTGGCGCAGGCTTGGCTCGATCAGGGCGCCCCTGCTGCCTTCACGCTGGCCGAGCTTGGCCCCGGCCGTGGCACCCTGATGGCGGATGTCCTGCGCGCCACCCGTGCTGTGCCGGGCTTTCACGCGGCGGCGCGGGTGGTGTTGGTCGAAACGTCGGCCCATTTGCGCGCGCGGCAACGGCAGGCTTTGCAAGATCACCCCGCCCAGTGGCTCGACAACGCGCAGGACTTGCCCGATGCCCCGCTGTTCTTGCTGGCAAACGAGTTTTTTGATGCCCTGCCGATCCGCCAATTCACCCGCGCGTCGCAAGGGTGGTCGGAAACCATGGTCGGGCAACGCGCTGGCACATTAACCTTTGGCCGATCGGATTCCACCGATATCGCAGCCCTGCAGTCCCGCTTGGCCGATACCATCCCCGGCGATGTTGTGGAATTTTGCCCTGCCGCCGCCGCAATCATGTCCGCAATCGGCGCGCGCATCGCCACGAATGGCGGTTTGGCCCTGATCATCGACTATGGCGGCTGGCAATCACGCGGCGACACGGTTCAGGCCCTGCGCGGTCATGCCTTTGCCGATCCGCTGGCAGACCCCGGAGCAGCCGATCTGACGGCCCATGTTGATTTCGCAGCCCTCGCGGCCGCAGCCTTACCCGCACGCGCCGCTTACACGACCCAAGGCGCACTGCTGACGGCGCTTGGTATCCATGCCCGTGCTGCATAACTTGGCCAACGCCTGACCGATGCAGCCCTTGAATCGCACCAGCGCGCAACGCACCGCTTGACCGCGCCCGAAGAAATGGGAGAGTTGTTCAAAGCCCTTGCCGTCTTTGCCCCAAACGCCCCCTTTCCGCCCGGATTTTCATAATGCTTGAAATCATCACATCCGACGCGCTGCCCGTGCGCCACGGATTTTTCACCCGCAAGGGCGGTGCATCTTCAGGCATCTTCGCAGGGCTGAACTGCGGCCCCGGATCGTCTGACCAATCCGAAATCGTCGCCATCAACCGCGCCCGCGTGGCCGAGGCGATGGGCGTAGGGGCGGCACATCTGGTGACGATAAACCAGGTACATTCCGCCGATGTGATCACCGTCACCTCGCCGTTTTCCATTCGCCCCCGCGCCGATGCCATGGTCACAGCCACCCCCGGCATAGCACTTGGCGTGCTGACTGCCGATTGTCAGCCGGTGCTGTTTGCCGACGCAAAGGCGCATGTGATCGGGGCCGCGCATGCCGGATGGCGCGGGACACGCGACGGGGTGCTCGAGGCAACGATAGAGGCCATGGCAGCCTTGGGCGCACAGCGCGACCGCATTGTCGCGGTGATCGGCCCCTGCATCTCGCAGGCCGCTTATGAGGTTGGTCCGGAATTCTTTGAAACCTTCACCGATGATGACCCTGCCGCCGTGCGGTTTTTCATCAACGGTCCCGGTGACCGATTGCTGTTCGATCTGCCCGGCTACGGGCTGTCGCGGCTGCGTGCCGCAGGCATCGCCGATGCAGAATGGACGCGCCATTGCACCTATGCAGCACCAGAGCGATTCTTTTCCTTTCGGCGCACAACCCACACGGGCGAGGCCGATTATGGTCGGCTGATCTCGGTGATCCGGCTGTAACGCGCGCTGCGAAAGCGGCAGATTGGCCTAAAACTTGCCTCAATTGACGGAAACAGTCGCCGGGAAACCGCCAATATTGTTTCAAGGGACGGATTTTTTACAATCCTTTCAATGTAGTAAGACATCAATCACGTCACCGCCAAAGATTGCACCTGCGCAATATTCTTTTCAAACTTAGGTCAAATCCACGCCGCATTGCGCGATCAGATTGTCTTTAACAGTTTTCGCCCCCACAGGAGCCAATCATGAAAAAAGACCGTCGCTGGCTGAAATCCGCAATCGCCGCCGCCGCCGAACCGCAGGTCGCTATGCCATGGGCCCGCGGCACGCGTCGTCGCCCCGAAGCGATGAAAGTGGCGCTGACTGCCCCTAAATCGCGCGCCATCGCGGCGCGTTAATCCAAAACTGATTCGGGTGACAGGCCGGGCATTGCCCGGCTTTTTGCATTTCCGGTCTGGGTGCGCCGGATCTGTGCTGCAACAAAGTGTTCAGTGTCCTGACTTTGTAGACAATCCCGTCACAACTTCAACTTCGTCCTGTAAACACCTATCAATTAAGAATTAATTTTGACACGGCGTCGCGTTTCTGCCATGTTTGCCTTACAGATGTCCCTCTGTGAAAACAGGCGGTGACGGGTGCCATAAGACCGCAAGGCAGCCCCTTCATTGCACCGGATCGGCCTTGGTTGGCCGATTTTTGGATTGATGCTCGGTCAAGGCCGCCCCGATGCTCCTCTGGCATCATCAAGGGGCGGCCTGAGCATTTCCGGGTACCAAAATCCTTCAACGGATTTTGCAAATTTTTTCGAAAAAAAATTTGATGTTTCAGATCATCCTACGCATGCCGCGCCAACCGTGCCTCCAGCACGTCAAATGGCAATCCCGGCTCGTCTTTGGCACAGCGGATCACCAGACTGGTTTTCACATTCGCCACGTTTTCCGCGCGCAGCAGCTGTTCGGTCAGAAAGTTCTGAAAACTCGATAAATCCGGAGCGACGCATTTCAGAATGAAATCAATTTCCCCGTTCAGCATGTGACACTCGCGCACCAAGGGCCAGGCCCGGCAGCGGCCCTCAAATGTCGAAAGGTCGGCCTCGGCCTGGCTTTGCAGCCGCACCATGGCGAACACCTGCACTTCGAACCCCATTTCGCGGGCGTCAATATCGGCGTGATAGCCGCGAATATAGCCCGCCTCTTCCAGCGTGCGGACCCGGCGCAAACAGGGCGGTGCCGAAATCCCCACCCGGCTGGCCAGTTCCACATTGGTCATCCTGCCATCGGTTTGCAATTCGGCAAGGATGCGACGATCAATCGGGTCCAGCTTTGATCCGGCCATGGGGCACTCCTGTTTTCGCGAATCCTACGCTCTCGCACAGTTTTGCGCAATAATATTACACAAATGCGCAATATATTTTCGTCAAGGACAGGCCCAACGCACAAAACCGTCTGGTTTTGGCTGGGGCTTTCGCCCACCTGCCCCACGCCTTATATCAAGGGCAACACGATTCCGGGGGAAGCCATGACTGCCACGCGCCACACAAAAGTTTTGATCATAGGCTCTGGCCCTGCGGGCTACAGCGCCGCTGTTTACGCCGCGCGCGCCATGACCAACCCGATTTTGGTGCAGGGCCTGCAGCCCGGCGGGCAGTTGACCATCACCACCGAGGTCGAAAACTGGCCCGGCGATACCCATGTGCAGGGCCCCGATCTGATGGTGCGGATGCAGGACCACGCCACCGCGATGGGGGCCGAGATTATCAGCGACTATATCACGTCGCTCGATCTGCAAAACCGCCCCTTCACGGCGCAGTCAGACAGCGGCACCGTCTATACCGCCGATGCAGTGATCCTTGCGACGGGCGCGCAGGCGAAATGGCTGGGTCTGCCATCGGAAGAAAAGTTCAAAGGCTTTGGCGTATCGGCCTGTGCCACCTGCGATGGATTTTTCTATCGCGGCAAAGAGGTGGTCGTGATCGGCGGCGGCAATACGGCGGTGGAAGAGGCGCTGTTTTTGACCAATTTCGCCACCAAAGTCACCCTGATCCACCGCCGCGATACCTTACGGGCGGAAAAGATCATGCAGGACCGGTTGTTCAAGCACCCGAAAATCGAAATGCTGTGGAATTCCGAAGTGACCGAAGTGTTGGGCACCGATGCGCCCGCGTCCGTTACGGGCGTGCGCACCCGCAATCTGGTGACGGGTGAAGTGAAAGACGTGCCCTGCCACGGGTTTTTTGTGGCCATCGGCCATGCGCCCGCGTCGGAATTGGTTAAAGACCAGCTGCCCCTGCACAATGGCGGCTATGTGCAGGTCGAACCGGGCTCTACCCGCACCATCATCCCCGGTGTCTTTGCGGCGGGCGATCTGACGGATCATATCTACCGTCAGGCGGTAACATCGGCGGGCATGGGCTGCATGGCGGCATTGGATGCAGAGAAATTTCTGGCGGGGCATTAATGCAGGACGGGGCGTGGACTGCAATCGCAGGGACGTTCTGGCGCAGTGTGTTCACGTCCGATGTTGGCCGCATCCTGCAAGGCGCAAAATCACCTGAAGGGCGCTATCACCACGACGGGCAAAAGGCGCTTTATCTCTCGCCCAGTCCAGAATATTCCCGGATCGCCATTGACACCTATCTGCGGCCTGACGACCCGCCGCGCCTGATTGTTCCGTTGGCATTAACCAACGCAAGTTTAGCCGACCTGCGTGAACCAAAAGTCCAGCGCGCGCTTGGTTTGAACGGAACCGAGGCCAGTGTTCCCTGGCAACCCCAACGCGCGTTTGGCCAACCCGCGACGGCTTGGATCGCCAGCGATGCCGCGCGGGGCGCGGGTGCGGATGGGATCATTTATGCGGCGCGCACCGATCCTGCACGCTGGCATATCGTGCTTTTCCAGTGGAACCAGTCGGATGGCCCACAGCTAAGGCAAATTGGACCACCAATCGCTTTTTTCACAGATTGATCTCCTGAAACCGCGCCCCAACGCATCACATTCACCCTATTTCTTCAACAATCTGCCCCTTTCGCTTGAATTTCGCCACATTCCCCGGCTAATTCGCGCGCAGCTGCGGGGTTAACCCGCTGCAGCAGTGTTTCACAAAGGCCCAATCCCCATGACCCTGTCCAATCGCGCCCCGATCCCAGAGCTTTATGTTTCCACCGAATCCGCGCAAAAACTGAAGCATGAGGCGGGCACGCTGCCGTCCTGGGATATGTCGCCACGTCAGGTGTGCGATCTGGAGCTGTTGATGAACGGCGGGTTTTATCCGCTGAAGGGCTTCCAAAGCCAAGCCGATTACGACGGTGTTGTCGCCAATATGCGCACCGAAGATGGCACGTTGTGGCCGATCCCGATCACACTGGACGTCACCGAAAAATTCGCCGAAACCGTTGAACCCGGTCAGGACATTGCGCTGCGCGATCAGGAAGGCGTTATTCTGGCGATCCTGTCGGTCACCGATAAATGGGTGCCGAACAAGGATCTTGAGGCGGAAAAGGTTTTTGGTGCCAATGATCTGGCGCATCCGGCGGTGAATTATCTGCATAATCAGGCGGGCAAGGTCTATCTGGGCGGCCCGATCACCGGCATCCAGCAGCCTGTTCACTATGATTTCAAAGCCCGCCGCGACACGCCAAA
>JAYUHO010000322.1:0-9759 GCA_043766915.1 Cypionkella sp. | reverse complement strand
GCACCACGGATGATGTTTTGTTTTCGACAGGTAAAAGGGAAAAAAGAATGAGCAAACGCGACGATCTCATCGCCAAATATGCCGATGATCTAAAGAACAAATGCAAGATGAATCCAGATATGGCGCTGTTGACCAAAGTTACGATTGGTTGCGGCCCGGCGATTTATAATGCGGATTCATCAACAGTTGCCGGGTCCGACGCATCGGAGCTTGAAACCGTGAAAAAGAACTTTCTGATGAAAAAGCTGGGCCTTGCCGACAGCCCGAAACTTATGGAAGCGATCAATGCCGTGATCGACACCTATGGTCGGTCCGAGCGGAGCAAGCATCGCGCGGTGATCTATTACATGCTGACCAAGCATTTTGGCAAAGAAGCCGTCTACAGCTAAATTCGGACGATTGTCGGTCAGACGCCCGCGCCTTCAAAGCGCGGGCGTTTTGCTTTCTGGGTTACTACTGATTGTGCAGAATATTGGATCAAACTGTCGGTGCTTGGGCTTTGCGCTGCAGCACAGATTCGCGCTATACCCAAACAGCAGGGCAGTATGTCCGGGACCTTTTCAGAACACGTGCGGTGCTAGGGGAGCGCGTGGGGTGGATGGAGGGTCCCGATGGGGTCGGGGCCCTCCATTTTAATCAGAACGCATTCAGGATCATGCCCATGATGGTGCAGCCGACAACGCTGTTCACGCCGTCAATCACCGAAAGTGCCGGTTTGCGCATTGCAAACGAATAGTTCATCGCAACCCATGGTGCGATGATAAACGCCCCGATGCCTGCGCCGGCCACGGCCCCGCCGCCGATCAAAACGATTCCAGACGTTGCAAAGATATGGCGCATCATCCCGGCCACCACAATTTGTGCCACGACTCCCACAACAAACGGCATCGCACTGCCGTTTCCTATCGGGCGCCCACTGGCATCCACCGAAATGCCAGCCGCTCTCATCCACGGCTTTGACATCGCGATATACCAAACAGCCGCAAACACATAAGCCCCGGCCCCCGCCGCGACGACATTCAGATATTCCATTGTCCCCTCCCCTTGTTTTATCTCGAACTTGGCACAGGGGGCGGGTTCGGCCAACAGGTTTCAGGGGGCGGTCTGGCCCATCGCGCAAACGATGCGCCACTCATCAGCAGATACCGGTTGCACCGACAATCTTGAATTGTTGATCAGAACCATCTTTTCCAGTCCCGGTTGAACCTTGCATTCGTCCAGGGTGACGGGCCGGATGAACGGCCTGACCGCGCGGATCATCACACACTCCCAGCGTGGATCATCGGTGGTGCTGTCTGGCGCAGACAGCCTGCACACCTCAACAATCCCGACCACGTCTTTGCCGACGTTCGAATGATAAAAGAAACCCAGATCGCCCAGCTGCATCGCCCGCATGTTGTTGCGCGCCGGATAGTTGCGTACGCCATGCCATTCTTCGCCCACATCGCCCCGCGCCACCTGATCGGGCCAGCCCCAGGTGTCAGGTTCGGATTTGAACAGCCAATATGTCATCCGATGACCTTTTTCCATTCGCGGATGTCTACCGATGCAAACAGCCCGGCCAAGGCATAGGGATCGGCTGCCGCCCAGTCTTTTGCGTCCTGCAGGGTTTCCACGTTTAGCACGATCAAACTTCCAGTCATCTGCCCTTCCGGGTCAAGAAACGGACCCGCCATTTCAACCACACCCGTGGCCTGAATATGCGCAAGATGTGCTGCGCGATTGTCCAACCGCGTCTGCAAGGCATTGACTTTATCAGTACAAATCAGGGCAACGCGCATATTTCATTCCTGTTTCAGGGGTCTGGACAAAAGAAACTGAATCGCCTCGGCCACGCTAGAGGTTCCGGCAAACAAGTCGACCAGCACCGACGTGATCGGCATATCAACCCCCAGCTTTTGGGCCAATTTCACCACCGCTTGTGCCGTTGCAACGCCTTCAACGGTGATGGATTTATCAAACGCATCGCCACGCCCCAAGGCCAGCCCGAAGCGATAGTTGCGCGATTGCTCTGACGTGCAGGTCAGCACAAGATCGCCAAATCCCGACAGCCCCATCAGTGTCTCGCCCCGTGCGCCCAATCGCAGGGCCAGCCGCTGCATCTCGGCAAATCCGCGGGTCATTAGGGCCGCACGCGCGCTTTCGCCCATACCCTCGCCAATGCAGGCCCCGCAGGCAATGGCGATCACATTCTTCAGCGCCCCACCCAGTTCAGCCCCAATCACGTCAGTATTGCGGTACAGCCGCAAAGAGGGAACCGAAAGCGCGCGCTGCGCCACAAGGACAGCAGCCTCATCGTGGCACGCAAGCGTCAGCGCAGTTGAAAGTCGCCGCGCAATATCAGCCGCAAAACTTGGCCCCGTCAAAATCATTGGCACCGACGACGGGCAAGCGGTGCGAACAATCTCTGTCGGCCCTTTCAGGGTTTCCAGATCAATGCCTTTGCAGCAGGCAATCAGGATCCGGCCTTCAAGAAACGCGGCGTGCTCGGTCACAAACCCGTGCAAGGCCTGCATCGGCATCGCCAAAACCAAAACATCACACTCTGCCAGACACGCCAGATCGGCGGTGATGGTCACGCCACGTGGGATCTCAATGCCCGGCAAACGGCTGCTCTGACGCGTTAACGCCATCTGCTCCATCGCGCCACCGTCACGCCCCCACAGGACGGCGGGTCTGTCATACAGGCCATGAACAGCGGCCAAAGCTGTGCCAAAAGCCCCTGCGCCCATGACGCCGATCATGCTTTTGCTCCCTTTTTGCCCGACCCGATCATCGGTACCGCAGTTGGGTCCAATGGCCATCGCGGCCTTGCGGCAAGCGTCATATCATCGCGCCCACCGCCCCGGAACCGCTCTATTCCCGCCCACGCGATCATCGCTGCATTATCAGTGCATAAACGCAGAGGGGGGGCGATAAACTGCACCTCCAGATCGGCGCAAACAGTCTCTAATACCGCGCGAATCTCGGTATTTGCTGCGACTCCCCCTGCGACAGCAAAGGCTGTAACCGACGGGCGTTCGGCCAGATAAATCGCCAAGGCCCGACGGGTTTTTTCGGCCAAAACCTCGGCCACTGCCCGTTGAAATCCTGCGCATAAATCTCGGCGGTCCTGTATCGTTAATCCGCCCTTTTCAGCAATTATCGCGTCACGTGCGCGCAACAGGGCCGTTTTCAATCCGGAAAAGGACATATCGCAGTCGGGACGATCAAGCAGCGGTCTTGGAAAGGCAAAACGCTTGGGGTCGCCCAACGCCGCCTCGGCCTGAACGGCGGGGCCACCCGGCTGTGGCAAGCCCAACAATTTTGCCGTCTTGTCAAACGCCTCTCCCGGTGCGTCGTCAATGGTGCCGCCCAACCGGCGAAAAGTATCGGGCCCCCGCACGATTAGAAACTGACAATGCCCGCCCGACACCAAAAGCATCAGAAAGGGAAACGCCAGTCCATCGGTTAACCGTGGTGTAAGGGCATGCCCCGCCAGATGGTTCACCCCAACCAGCGGAATGCCCAACCCAGCCGCCAACCCCTTGGCCATCATCACCCCAGACAGCACGCCACCAATCAACCCCGGCCCCGCAGTCACCGCAATGCCGTCAAGATCCTGCAATCCAACCCCGGCCTGCAGCAAAGCAGCCTCGATGCAATGGTCCAATCGTTCAACATGCGCCCGCGCTGCAATTTCCGGCACCACACCGCCAAAGGCCGCGTGCAGGTCTGTCTGTCCCTCCACCACCGATGACAAAATCACCCCGGCGGCGCCCGCATGGTGGCGGATCACCGCCACTGCGGTGTCATCGCAGCTCGACTCGATGCCCAGGAAGGTCAGTGTGTCTGCCATGCTCTGCCGTTGATTGAAGGATAAACAGCAGGTAACACCAAGGGCATGGTCAAACAATCCCGCGATATGACGATCCTTTTGACGCGGCCCGCGGCGCAAAGTTTGCGTTTTGCCCGTGAGCTGCGTCAGGCGCTTGGGGATGTGACGATTGTTATTTCGCCCTTGATCGCCCCGCAGTATCTGAACCCGTCAATTCCATCCGGTGATTTCGCGGCAGTTATTTTGGTTTCTGTTGCAGCGGTCGGCGCCGCAAAGCGGATTTCCGCCGCCGGGGCCGTGTTGCCGTCCCTGGCGTATTGCGTCGGAAATCGCACGGCGGCGGCGGCAAAAGCTGCGGGCTTTCGAACCCACTCAGCAAACGGTGACGCGGCTGCCCTGCTGGCAATGATCGTCGCCCTGAAACCCGGCGGACCCTTGCTGTTCTTGCGCGGCCACGACAGCAGTGGCAACATTGAAAATACGCTGTTTTCCGCCGGAATAGAGACTGTTTCTGCCATCGTCTATCAGCAGGTGGCCCAACCGCTGACAGCAAAGGCGACGGCGCTTTTACACCAGGCCCAGCCCGTCATCGTTCCGTTGTTTTCGCCGCGGTCCGCCCACCTTTTTCAATCTGAAATTGCGCGCATTTCTTCCGCAACGCCCTTGTGGGTGGCTGCGCTAAGCCCGGCGATAGCCGCTGTGCTGGATGCAAAAACGGCCACCCGGCTTCAAATTGCAACGCATTCTGACAGCGCCTCAATGATAATCGCGCTGCGGGCGCTGTTGTCGCTTGGCGGTGCGCCTTGAAACCTGCCCCCGCAACGCCTTACTCTACAAGATTAAGGGCGCGTGACGGCTTGGCATTTGAAAAGGTTGATGATGACGCAAACAGACGCCCCAGAACCGCCGGTTGACCTGACCGAAGCAGATGTCATTCAAACGGTCGCCCCCGAGGTGGTCAGCGAAGCGGTTACAGCGCCCCGTCCGCCAAAGCGCGGCGGGATGATCGGCAATGTTGTGGGCGGAGTTTTCGCTGCAGCTATCGGGTTTGCCTTGGCGCAATATGTGCCAAATGGCTGGCCATTTGCCGCCACGAACGATCTTTCGGTTCAAGTGTCCGCCCAAACGCGTCAGATCGAAACCCTGCGGGATCAATTGGCCAAGCTGCCGAAAAGCGCGGCCACAGACCCCGCACTGTTGGACCGGTTCGCAGCGCTGGAGGGCAAATCGCCCGCCGACTTTGGCCCGATTGAAGACCGCCTTCTTGCGCTTGAAACGCGGCTGACGGCCATCGAAGCTTTGCCTGCTGACGGATCCGGCGCAACATCGGCAGCGATTGCGGCGCTGCAGGCGGATGTGCAGGCTTTGCGCACCGCGGGTTCAGGTCTGGTCGGTCAGGACATCGCCGCTGCGACCGAAGCACGGCTGAAAGACGCCGAAAGAGCCGCTGCCGCAGTAACTGCAGACGTAGAGAAATTGGCCAAAACTGCGCGTCAGCAAGAGGCATTGGGAAAGTTAAGACTGGCTTTTGACAGTGGCGCTGCCTACGGGGCATCTTTGGCCGAACTCGCTGCGGAAATCGACCCTGTTCCGGCGGTTTTGTTGGAAAATGCCGAAACGGGTTTGCCCACGCTTTCGGCCCTTAGATCGTCCTTTCCACCTGCCGCACGGCTGGCGTTGGATGCAGCCTTACGCGCAGACATGGGGCAAAGCTGGTCAGAACGCGCTGCCAGCTTTTTACGCAGCCAAACCGGCGCGCGGTCTCTAGAGCCGCGTGAAGGAACCGATCCCGACGCGATTCTGTCACGCGCCGAAGCGGCTGTTGACAGGGGTGATCTGGCCGCAACTTTGTCCGAAATGACGGCGCTGCCGCCCGAGGCCCAACCGGCCTTGGCCGATTGGCGGGCGATGGCAGAAACCCGGCTTGCGGCAGAGCAAGCAATTGCGGCCCTTGCCGCAACACTTGGCGAATAGGGGGTGGCATGATCTGGTCTTTGGTCAAGGTGCTGCTGTTTATTGCTGCAATTGCCGCAATTACATTCGGCGCAGATATTTTGCTGCACAGCGAAGAAGGCATCCGCATTGCCGCTGCAGGCTGGGAATTCACCCTTGGCCCGCTGCAAGCCGCAATCGTTCTGCTGGTCTTGGTGGTTTTGTTATGGACGCTGATGAAGGTGGTCGGGCTGATTGTGGCAGTCATCCGGTTTCTGAACGGTGATGAAACTGCGATATCGCGCTATTTTGATCGAAACCGCGAACGCAAGGGCTATCAGGCCCTGAATGACGGGTTGCTGGCGCTGGCGTCTGGTGACGGGCGTCTTGCTTTGATGCGCGCACAGCGGGCTGAGAAATATCTGGCCAAACCGGCCCTGACCACCCTGCTGATTGCTCAGGCCGCCGAAGCGGCGGGCGATGGCAAACGCGCCACTGACGCCTACAAAGCGCTGCTGGCAGAGGACTCAACGCGGTTCGTTGGTGTTCGCGGGCTTTTGCGGCAGAAACTGGCCGAAGGCGATACGGATACGGCCCTGAAGCTGGCGGAAAAGGCGTTCGCGCTTAAGCCCAGACACGCCGAGACGCAGGATATCTTGCTAAAACTGCAATCAGAAAGCTCCGACTGGAAAGGCGCGCGCGCCACGTTGGGCGCAAAGATGAAAGCGGGCGCGTTGCCCAAAGACGTCTATCGCCGGCGTGACGCCGTATTGGCGCTGCAAGAGGCGCGCACTGTGATGGACGACACCGCCAGCATCGAGGCGCGTGAAGCCGCGATTGAGGCGAACCGGTTGTCACCAGACCTGATCCCGGCGGCGGCGATGGCCGCGCGCAGTCTGATCGACAAGGGCGATAAAAAAGCAGCGACGCGGGTGCTGAAAAAGGCTTGGGACACCCGCCCGCACCCTGATCTTGCCGCCGCTTTCGCAGAGATAGAGCCTGAAGAAACGCCCACCGCCCGGCTAAAGCGGTTTAAGATACTGACCGCAGCCCAGCCCGGCAACGACGAAACGCTGATGCTTTTGGCAGAGCTGAACATCGCTGCCGAAGATTTTCCGCAGGCACGCCGGGCTTTGGCAGATCTGATCACCCGCCACCCGACACAGCGCAGTCTGGCGATTATGGCGGCGATAGACCGCGGCGAAGGCAGCGACGAATCCGTTGTGCGCGGCTGGTTGGCGCGTGCGCTGACCGCACCGCGCGGGCCGCAATGGTGCTGTGATAAATGCCAGGCCATCCATTCCGTCTGGGCCCCGATCTGTGAAAACTGCGCTGGCTTTGATACCTTGTCATGGCGCGAGCCGACCGAGACGACAGGACAAAGCGCCACCGCGTCAGAACTATTGCCCCTGTTGGTCAACCCGCCACCAAAACCCGTCATTGTCGAACCTGATGACGAAGTGATTGATCTGGCGGCAGTCGCGCGCGGTGCAAACTAGGACATCTTGTGTTGATCGCACTGCGCTGATAAATGCACAATTGTTGCCCCAATAGCTCAGCTGGTAGAGCACATCATTCGTAATGATGGGGTCGGCGGTTCGAATCCGTTTTGGGGCACCATTTTCAGATATCTTCAGTGTAAATGTGGTCAGACCACCGATCTTGACCACCGGTAATTCTTGTTTAACCTGTTAAGAGACAGGGGTCAGATGCCGCATTTGTCCATCGAATATTCGGCCAATCTTGAAACAGAAACCGATATGACGGCACTTTGCGTTGCATTGCGCGATGCGCTGGCGGACACCGGTCTTTTCGAAGTCGGGGCTATCCGGGTGCGCGCGCGGGCTTGCCCGCATTATTCGATTGCCGACAACCATCCGAAAAACGCCTTTGCAGACCTGATTTTGCGGATTGGTCAGGGCCGCACAGAAACAGACCGTCAGATTGTTGGTGCTGCAGTGCTGCGGGTCGCACAGGCCCATTTGACGCCGCAGCTGGACAGCCCGCATTTTGCTCTTTCGCTTGAAGTGCAAGAAATTCAATCTGCGTTCAGTTGGAAATCCAACGCGATTCATTCACGGCTGCGATAATCACTGTGGTCGTCCAAAGGAGCCGTCATGCCCGTGCCAAAAAATCATCTTAAAGCTGCTCTTGCTGCCAAAACCCCGCAAATCGGGATTTGGCTTAGTCTGGCCAGCGCGTATTCCTCTGAACTGCTGGCAGATGTCGGGTTTGATTGGTTGTTGATTGATGCCGAACATGGCCCAAATGACATTCCCACCATCTTGTCCCAAGCTCAAACCATTGGTCTGCGCAGCAATGTGGTCGTGCGGCCCCCGATGGGAGAGGCGTGGATTATCAAGCAAATCCTTGATCTTGGTGTTCAGACTTTGTTGGTGCCGATGATTGAAAGCGTGGCGCAGGCGAAATCTGTCATAGCGGCCACGCTTTATCCACCGAAAGGCATCAGGGGGGTGGGCGCAGGATCTGCGCGGGCCTCAAACTTTGGCCGTATGGCGGATTATGTCACAGCTGCAAATGACCAGATTTGCCTTATCTTGCAGGTAGAGAGCCGTGCAGGCCTTGTCGCTTTGCCGGGTATTCTGGACTTGGATGCTGTGGATTGCGTCTTTGTCGGTCCGGCCGATTTGGCGGCGGATATGGGCTATCCGGGGAACTCGGCGGCACCCGCCGTGCAGGCCGCGATAGACGATGCCCTGCGCAAAATTGTGGCCTCGGGCAAGGCCGCAGGCGTTTTGACATTCGATCCGGCTGCGGTGCCGCATTATCTGAAGCTGGGGGTTACATTTGTGGGCGTGGGCAGCGATGTGGCGCTGCTGGCCAAGGCCGCAACCACTTTGGCTGTGCAGATGAAGGCCTTGGCGGGCACCTGACTATTGGTTGATATCGTCGGATCGCAGCCGTTGCGGCAGGTAGTCTTTGCCTAAAAATATCAGATCATCCATCGTGCGACCGACCATGGTTGCCAAATTACTTTTGCCAATTATCGCTGCTGGCGTTGAAATGGCCATGCGCAACGCCGTTTCAATGGGGATCTTCAGCCGCAAGATCAGCCGTGCCACCCCTTCAGCCATCGTTACATGCGCGCCGGCCAGGCTTCCTTCGTCGTTGATCAGACGCCCCGCGGATAACCGGATAGTCTTGCCATACAATTGAAACTGATCCGGCCGCCCACCGTTGCCATTGCATCTGAAACCAAGACCATCCGGTCGGGAAGTGGCCGCGCCCGAATGGCCAAGCCTAACATATCGTCGCCAACATGCTGCCCATCACAGATGAAGCCACAATAGGCAGATGAATTTATCGCAGCCCCCGTCACCCCCGCCGCGCGCGCCAACATTGGCGACATCGCATTGAACAGATGGGTGAAACAGCTTGCCCCTTCGGTCAGCGCCGCCGCCACCTGATCCGGCGTGGCCTGTGAATGTCCGATGGAAACCACCGCCCCCAGCGCCACTATCTGCGCAATTTGGCCCGGCTCAGCCATTTCGGGGGCAAGCGTGATCATCACGGCTATCCCGTGGTCGCGCAGGCGGGCGATATGGGCCAAGGTGCTGGCATCCATCGGGCGGATGAATGCGGCGGCGTGGGTGCCGCGGCGCGTCAGACTGATATGCGGCCCCTCGATATGCAGCCCAAGAACCCCCGCCATGCCTTTGGCTTGAGCCGCTGCATCGACGGCGCGCGCCAAGATGTCGGGCGCATCGGTGATCACTGTCGGCATCACACCCACCGTTCCAAAAACCCGATGGGCCGCTGCGATGGCTTGCATCGCCTGAACGGTCGGGTGGTTGTTCAGCAACACGCCCCCGCCACCATTGACCTGCAGATCAAGATATCCGGGCGCAATTATCCCGCTGACCTTACGCACCTGCCCGCCCGATGGAATTTCAGTGTCTGATCCGAAACTAGTTGAGTGAATTCAGTCCTTTGTGATTCTGTTCGGTTGTGACACTGAACGGAGATCACAATGGCTTGGACCGAACTCA
>JAYUHO010000321.1:0-3697 GCA_043766915.1 Cypionkella sp. | reverse complement strand
ATCACTGCCCGTCACGCTTGGCCCTGAGGTGGCGGCGCGCGTTGCCTGTACGGTGATGGCTATGGCACAGGTTCTGGTGATTGCCTTGCTGGTGATCTGGGGCAAGCCCATTCACGCAGGTCTGGTTGCGCTGCTGTTGATGGGGCAGATTTGGGCGATGGCAACGCTGCTGAAAGACCCCAAGGCCAAGGCGCCGTGGTATAACGCCACCGGCATCGCGATGTATGTCAGCGGCATGATGATCACTGCAACAGCCTTGCGCAGCATGCAGGTTTTTCCATGACGCTGTCGTGGTTCTCCATCGTTCGATTGGGTCTGGTGCAAATGTGTTTGGGCGCGATTGTGGTGCTGACCACGTCTACCCTGAACCGTTTGATGGTGGTTGAACTGTCGATGCCCGCCGTTCTGCCGGGGCTGTTGGTGGGGCTGCATTATGCCATTCAGATCACAAGGCCAACCTGGGGCTATCGGTCTGACACCGGAGGCCAGCGCACGCGGTTTATCATTCTGGGCATGACCTGTCTGGGATTGGGTGGCTTTTTGGCGGCGGGTGGGATGGTGGTGATGCAATCCGGTTTTGCTCTGGGCCTTGTGCTTTCGATTGCCGCCTATGCGTTGATTGGTTTGGGCGTTGGCGCATCGGGCACATCGCTGCTGGCTTTGCTGGCAACCACCACACGTCCGCGCCGCCGCGCGGCTGCAGCCACGATAACGTGGTTGATGATGATCTTTGGCATCGCGGTAACGGCCACGATAGTTGGCAAGTATCTTGATCCCTACTCCCCTGCCCTGCTGCTGAAACTGGTAGCGATCGTGTGTGCAGGCGCCGTTGCGCTGACTTGTGTGGCAATCGCAGGGATCGAAGCGCGGCATGTGGGCGACTTAGCGCCGCAAACCCGCCCCCTGCCCTTTCGCCAAGGTTTGGCCGAGGTGTGGGATGAACCGCGCGCCCGAAAATTCACCCTGTTCATCTTTCTGTCGATGACCGCCTATTTCATGCAAGAGTTGATCTTAGAACCCTATGCAGGCTTTGCCTTTGCCTTCACTCCGGGCCAGTCGACGCAACTGTCAGGCGCGCAGAATGGTGGAGTATTTGTTGGGATGCTGATGGTGGGTATCGCGGCCACGGGCTTGCGGATCGGATCGTTGCGCAGTTGGGTGACGCTGGGATGTATTGGATCAGCGGGGGCATTGGTGACACTTGCGGCGGCGGGGCAACTGGCCATCGGGGCGCAAATCCTGCAGCCCGCCACTGTAGCATTGGGCCTGTTCAACGGCATGTTCGCGGTGGCCGCAATCGGATCGATGATGGCATTGGCCGGTGAAGGACGTGCTGCACGCGAAGGCACCCGCATGGGCCTTTGGGGGGCGTCGCAGGCGATTGCGGCGGGGTTTGGTGGTTTGATGGGCGCGGCGGCTGTTGATGTCATCCGCCTGTTCACCGCTGCGCCAACAGCATTTGGTATAGTGTTCGTTGCAGAAGCTGTCCTGTTCGGGGTTGCCGCTGTGATGGCGCTGCAGATTATCGACGGGGCGGAACGCGCACCCGTCAGCAACTTGGTTCCGGGGGAATAGTGATGGGTTATGATGTTGTGGTGATCGGTGGTGGCCCGTGCGGTGCGACGGCGGCAGATGATCTGGCCCGCGCGGGTCGGCGCGTGGCCATGCTGGACCGCGCCGGTCGGATCAAGCCCTGCGGTGGTGCCATCCCGCCCCGGCTGATCTCTGATTTCGACATTCCGGGCAGCCAGATCGTGGCGCAGATTTACACGGCACGAATGATTTCGCCCACCCAACGCGCCGTCGATATCCCGATTGAAAACGGCTTTGTCGGCATGGTGGACCGCGAACATTTCGACGAATTCCTGCGTCTGCGGGCAGTCGACAATGGCGTTGACCGGGTGACGGGCACCTATTTGCGGATAGAGCGGGACAGCGACGGCACCCATGTGATCTATCGCGACAAAGTCACCGGCACCGAACAGCGGCTGTCCACCAAACTGGTCATCGGGGCCGATGGCGCGCGGTCTAACGTGGCAAAAACCGAAGTGCCAGGGGGAGATAAAATTCCCTACGTCATTGCGTATCATGAGATTCTGAAGGCTCCGGCAGCAAACTCGCTTTATGATCCTCAACGCTGTGATGTGATCTATGACGGTAAGATCAGTCCTGACTTTTACGGCTGGGTGTTCCCGCATGGCGATAGCGTATCAGTTGGCATGGGCACCGGAATTGATGGGGTGGATTTGAAACAGGCCACCGCTGATCTGCGCGCCACGGCGGGGCTGACGGGGTGCGAAACCATTCGCCGCGAGGGCGCGCCCATTCCACTGCGCCCGATGGATCGCTGGGACAATGGCCGCGACGTGGTGCTGGCAGGGGATGCGGCGGGCGTGGTTGCCCCGTCGTCAGGCGAGGGAATTTACTATGCAATGGTTGGCGGGCGCGTCGCGGCCACTGCGGCGCAGGCGGTTTTGGCATCGGGGCGCGCCAAAGATCTGAAGCTGGCGCGCAAGCTGTTCATGAAAGAACACGGCACGGTGTTTCGCGTGTTGCGATCCATGCAGGATGCCTATTACAAATCAGATGAACGCCGGGAACGCTTTGTCAGCCTGTGCCACGACGTTGACGTGCAGAAGCTGACGTTTGAGGCTTATATGAACAAGAAACTCGTCGCGGCCCGGCCTTTGGCGCATATCAAGATCGGCGTCAAGAATGTGGCCCATTTGCTTGGTTTGGTGAAACCGGCCTACGTATGACAGAATTTGTGCCCGCTTGGGTGAATGGTACCCTGACCCCGGTTGAAAAACTGGAGGTGCATCAGCGCGGGCTGCGTCATATGGCGATTTCGGTGTTTGTGATGGATGGCGCACGGGTGCTGATCCAGCGGCGGGCGCTGTCGAAGTATCACACGCCGGGACTGTGGGCGAACACCTGCTGCACGCATCCGCGTTGGGGTGAAGACCCCGCCGATTGCGCCGTGCGGCGTCTGCACGAGGAATTGGGGATCACCGGGCTTGATCTGTACCGCGCGGGTGGCGTCGAATACCGGGCCGAGGTGGGGAACGGGCTGATCGAGCATGAGGTGGTTGATATCTTTACCGCCCAAACGACCGCTGTTCTGCCTTTGGCATTGAACCCGGATGAGGTGATGGACACGCGGTGGATTTCGCTGGCCGATCTGACGCAAGAAACCGTCACCTTCCCTGATCGGTTCACCCCATGGCTGCAGATTTATCTGGCAGACCATCAGACCAGTATTTTTGGCTCAGTTTTGTCTGCCTGACGCGTTTTGCAAATCGACCAATTGGTAATCGTCATTTATATCATAAATTGCGCATAACGCTGCTTGGACACAGCAATAAATGGCGTTCATGAAACACGTTGCACCGCGTTTCTTCGCCGTTTTCGTCGCGGGGGGCATCACAATTTTCCGCTTATCCATAACGAACAGAAAAATGTCTGACGCGGTCCCCTGCTGTGTAACATAGTCTGCCATGTCCGGGATCGGATCACTACTTATGCAGCGAAAAATCGAGCCGGGCCGGGTATTCGGGCGGTCGGTTTTCTTCGAAGAAATATGGTTTTTTACAAATTATAACATATAGTTAGGTTAAGTCTGACAGGTAAGGTCAAAGACTTGCCAGTTCCTTCCCCAAGGCTTGGCAGAGTTTGCGTTGTATGGCCTTATGCCTTG
>JAYUHO010000320.1:0-9796 GCA_043766915.1 Cypionkella sp. | reverse complement strand
AACAGGGCAGCGCTTTTCCTGGCATCTTACTCCACGTTCGAATTCTTCGTCCTAAAGTTTACGCAGAGTTATTTGGAAGCATCCAGTTTGAATCTTCGGCTTAGGGATATTGGTGGAAGCGGCTATGAAAAGTTCATAGTCGTTGCCGACAGAATAGCAATGAAGAGGCGTCGTCGCGCAGAAATGTGGCTAGACGTGTCTTGCATTCGTGACATTCGAAATTTCTTTGCTCATAGTGGCGGTTTTGCCTTTGAAGAAGAACAAAAGGCTAAGGTTCGAAAGGCATTAGAGGTTATTGGCCACATCGACTTGCTAATCGAAGATGGTGGCGGCGCACTCACAGTAAATCTAGATGCGCGCTTTATGACGTTGGTACATGCGAAACTCAATTGTTTAGTTCAATCGGCCTACTGGACTCTGTTTGAGGAGGAGACCAAATGCTAATCCTAACCTGCCCCAACCACAGCATCAACACCGACCAAACCGAACTCTCCCCCGGTTACCAAGCGCATCTCAAACGCCAAGGCCCCGGCTCAACGGATACCGCTTTCAGACAGCACATGTTCGCGCGCAAAACGCCCAAAGGCCTGAATTTTGATCGCGGGATCACGCACCAGCCAGAAGTGGCAACGACTGGCCGCGCAGTGATCGGGAACCAAAAACGACCAACGGACGTTGTCCGGGTGTTACCTTATCAAAAGGAGGCATCCAGATGTCTGACCAGTACACGCCTCCGGGCACAACAACCATTACGTCGCGCCCGGACCCTTATCGTTCGGACGTTCGCGTTGAAATCCCAACAACTGCTGCGCCTGTGGCAGCACCTTCCGAGTCGGGCTTTGGCACGGGAATGCTTGTCGCCGCGGTTTTCGTTGTCATCGCAATCATTGCGGCTGCGATTTTCAGCAACCGTGACGCATTCGGCACCGGCGCAGGTGTTGCCCCACCCGCTGTCTCGATTGAAAACAATGTGGCCCCTGCAGACAACGCTGCCCCTGCAGAGGTTGCTCCCGCACCGGCTGCCCCAGAGCCTGTTCCGGCACCCGAAGTTGTCGACCCTGTTGCGCCAGTGCCAGACACAGGTGCAGCACAGCCGGCTGTCCCTGCGGCTCCGACCAACCCTTAACGAGTCTGCTGCGTTTACGAGTCTGACGAATGGCGGGCACCCCTCGGTGGCCGCCATTTTCATGTCTGGAGTATTGCCGTGCTGATCCTGACCTGCCCCTATTGCGGCATCCGTGCCGATGAAACCGAACTGTCGCCCGGATACGAGGCGCATCTTAAACGCTATGGCCCCGGATCTTCGGATACCGAATTCGAGGACTATATGTTTGCGCGCAAAAATCCCAAGGGCGTGCATTTTGAACGCTGGCGGCACAGCTTTGGCTGCGGCAAATGGTTCCTCGCCGCCCGCGACACCGCCACGTTGGAAGTGTTCGGCACCTACGCCGCGCAATCGTCCGGGCCGCCAGCTGACCTGATTGAGAAAATAAAGGCCAAACGTCCCGGCTGGAAGGGTTTCGCATGAGCACGCGTCTCGCAAAAGGTGGGCGGTTGATTGACCGGGCCACCGCGCAGGATTTCACCTTTAACGGCACGCCGATGCGCGGGTTTGCAGGCGATACGCTGGCCTCGGCGCTGTTGGCCAACGATCAGATGCTGGTGGGGCGCAGTTTCAAATACCACCGTCCGCGCGGCATCGTGGCGGCGGGCGTCGAAGAGCCAAATGCGCTGATCAATCTGGGCACAGGCAACCGCGCCGAACCCAACCAGCGCGCCACCACGACAGAGCTTTTCGACGGGTTGCAGGCGCGCAGCCAGAACCATTGGCCATCGCTGACCTACGATGTCGGTGTGGTGAATAACCTTTTTGCCCGCTTTCTGCCCGCCGGATTTTATTACAAAACCTTCATCCACCCCCGTGCCGCGTGGAAACATGTGTTTGAACCGATCATCCGCAAATCGGCAGGGCTTGGGCCTGCACCGACGCTGCGCGATGCGGATCGCTATGAACAAGCTTACGCGTTTTGCGACGTGCTGGTGGTGGGCGGCGGTATTGCGGGGTTGCAGGCGGCGCTGGTGGCGGCAACTGCGGGGGCCCGCGTTATCGTGCTGGAGCAAACTCCGCAGTGGGGCGGTCGCGCGCCGGTGGACGGCGATATGATCAATGGTGCGCCAGCAAGCGATTGGATTGATGCGACTATTTCCGCACTGGAGGCGCTGGACAACGTCAAGCTGTACATTCGTACAACAGGAGCCGGCGTCTACGACCATGGCTATGTGCTGGCGGACGAACGCGTGGCCGACCACACCCCCGGCGACGGACGCCCGAAACACCGGTTGTGGCGGATCAGGGCAGGGCGGATCATTACCGCCACGGGTGCGATAGAACGCCCGCTGTCTTTTGCGGGCAATGATGTTCCCGGCGTGATGCTGGCGGCGAGCTTGCGTGACTATGTGGTCAACTACGGCGTCAGTGCCGGGGATCGCACGGTGATCGTGACCAACAATGATGACGCTTACCGCACCGCGATTGCGCTGCACCACGCGGGGCTGTCGGTGCCCTGCATCATTGATGCCCGCGCGGTGGTTACCGGTGATGTGCCCGCCCAAGCCCGGGCTTTGGGGATACGGATAGAGGCGGGCAAAGCCATTGCAAAGGTGAAGGGCACCCAGCGCGTGACGGCAGTGTCACTGTGCAACCAGTCCGGTGAAGGCACTGTTCTGGAAGAGATTTCTTGTGATGCGGTGGCAATGTCGGGCGGCTGGTCGCCAGTTGTTCATCTTTACAGCCATTGCGGTGGCAAGCTGATCTGGAATGCCGATCACGCGCATTTCCGCCCCGATCCCGCCCGCCCGCCGACCGGTGCTGACGGAGCCGCAATGGTGATTGCCGTCGGCAACGCCAATGGCGCCATGTCAGCAGGCGAGGTGCTGGTGGATGCTGCGCGCGGTGGGGCCGAAGCGGCATCGCTGATGGGGTTTGCGGCCAAAGCCGTGGCTGCCAAAGCGGCCGAAGTGCTGGAAGCCCCGATGGAGCCGATCTGGCTGATGCCGCAAGGCGCGCCGATTGCTTTGCGGTCGAAAATGTGGCTGGATTATCAGAACGATGTCAAAGTGTCGGATGTGCAACTGGCTGCGCGTGAGGGCTATTCATCGGTTGAACATACCAAACGCTATACCACTTTGGGTATGGCCACCGATCAGGGTAAACTAAGCAACATCAACGGATTGGCAGTCTTAGCTAATGCATTGAATGAAGACATCCCTGCCGTTGGCACCACCACGTTCCGCCCGCCCTACAGCCCGGTCACCATCGGCGCGCTGGCGGGAGAGTCGCGCGGCGATATCTTCCAGCCCTTGCGCAAAACTCCGATGCACGATTGGCACGCGGCCAACCACGCCTATTTCGAACCGGTTGGCCTGTGGCGCAGGCCCTATACCTTCCCGCGCGCGGGCGAGACGCATGCGCAGGCGGTCCACCGCGAGGTGATCAATACCCGCAGCAAACTGGGGCTGCTCGACGCCTCGACGCTTGGAAAACTGGTCGTCAAAGGCCCGGATGCCGGGAAATTCCTTGATATGCTGTATACCGGGGTTTTCAGCACCTTGCCGGTTGGGAAATGCCGCTATGGGCTGATGTGCAACGAGAATGGTTTTCTATCGGATGACGGCGTTGTGGCGCGGATTTCTGAAGATACATGGCTGTGCCACACCACGTCTGGCGGGGCCGAACGTATCCATGCCCATATGGAAGACTGGCTGCAATGCGAATGGTGGGATTGGCAGGTTTATGTGGCCAACGTGACAGAACAGCTGGCGCAAGTTGCGGTGGTTGGCCCTAATGCCCGGAAAGTATTGGAAAAAATGGGCGGGATGGATGTGTCGAAAGAGGCACTTCCCTTCATGGCGTTCGCCGACGGCACGCTGGGCGGCTTTGCTGTACGTGTGTACAGGATCAGTTTTTCGGGGGAACTAAGCTATGAAATCGCGGTGGCTGCCGGGCAGGGCGCGGCATTCTGGTCAGCGTTGCACGACGCGGGCGCGGAATTTGGCGCGATGCCTTACGGCACCGAGGCGCTGCATATCATGCGGGCCGAAAAAGGCTTTATCATGATCGGCGACGAAACCGATGGCACGGTTATTCCACAAGATTTGAACCTGGGCTGGGCTGTGTCGAAGAAAAAGGCCGACTTTCTGGGCAAACGCGGGCAAGAGCGCAGCTTTTTGGCCAGCCAGACCCGCCCAAAACTTGCGGGGTTTGAAACGCTGGATGGCACGGTTATTCCGGACGGCGCCTATATTCTGGCTCCCGGAACCAACGGCAATGGCCAGCGCAACACCCAAGGCCGGGTGACGTCTACCTATTTCAGCCCAACGTTGAATCACGGGATTGCAATGGGGCTTATCATCGGCGGTTTGGACCGTATCGGAGATGTTGTTGAATTCAATACGGTTTCTGGCACCGTCGTAAGGGCGAAAGTGGTCGATCCTGTGTTCATCGACAAAGATGGGGAAAAGCAAAATGCGTGATGCGATATCCGCCCTTGGCCATGCGCAGTTTGACGGCTTTGCCAAAATTTCCGAAATCGGTCCGGTTGGCATGATCAGCCTGCGCGCCAGGCCCGATGTGAAAGGTTTGGCCAAGGCGTTCAAGGCGGTGACAGCCACAGCTGTTCCGTCGATGCGCCAGATTATTGTGAATGGCGATAAATCGGCGGGATGGATGAGCCCGGATGAATATCTGCTGATCCTGCCCTATGGCGAAACTGATGCAGCATTAGCTGTGCTTGCTAAACATCTGGTACAACAACATTATCTGGCGGTGGTTGTTTCCGACGCCCGCGCGGTGTTCCGCGTTGAAGGCGATAGGGCAGATCAGGTTCTGGCCAAGCTGTCGCCGGTGGATTTTGCCACACTTGCCGCTGGGGAGCTGCGCCGGACCCGCACGGCGCAAGTGGCGGCCGCGTTTTGGCGCGATGAGGCGGGGTATACGGTGGTGTGTTTTCGGTCGGTGGCGTCATATGTGATGGGATTGTTGACGCATTCTGCGATGCCGGGCAGTGCGCTGGATTAAATTATTCCGTGTTACCAGGATGTTGACGATCTTGCCCTTTGGTTTCCAGTAAATAAAAATCCCCGTTTTGCCGATTGCTTTCTTTTTTTGGTTGAGTAACGTGATTGGATCAATCCAAAGGAGATCATTTGATGCTGAAGGTATTAGTCGGCGCAGCGATTCTTGCGGGGTCAGGCCTGATCGCACCGCTGTCTGCGCAGGTTTATGACTGCGCCTTTTCCATGAAAGCGAGCAACAACGGCTGGCTGACGGATCGGTATATTTTTGATTACGATGCAGCTGCAGGCTCGGTGACCGTTCTTGACGGCTTGATCCAGTATCATTTCGGCAATGCCATCGCTGGCAAAGTGGTCAGTGACACCCCTAAAAAGCTGGTGTTTTCAAGGGCCGTGCAAACGACCGACTCGGCCGGCCAGTTGGCGCAAATGCAGTTCCGCGCGGCCTATATCAAGGCCAACAGTCTGATGACTGTCAGCGGTGTTCCGCCCGGTTACTCGAATACCTATGAAACGCGTGGAACCTGCAAAACGAACTAAACGTTGCTTTGATGCTGCTGAACAGGGTTTGTGGCTTTGGGGGCCTTGACCTTGGACGCCGCGCAGCCCTAATTCCACCCATCAATCATCCCGCGAACAGGAGAGTTCCCATGGCTTTTACCCTTCCCGATCTGCCCTATGCACATGATGCGCTGGCCGGGCTTGGCATGTCGAAAGAGACGTTCGAGTATCACCATGACATCCACCACAAAGCCTATGTCGATAATGGCAATAAGTTGATTGCCGGCACCGAGTGGGAGAATAAGTCAGTCGAAGAAATCATCGTCGGCACCTATAACAAAACCGCCGTGGCACAGAACGGCATTTTCAACAATGCCAGCCAACATTGGAACCATGCCCAGTTTTGGGAAATGATGGGGCCGGGCGGCAAAGCGATGCCGGGGGCGCTGGAAAAAGCTTTGGTTGAATCGTTTGGATCGGTCGCCAAGTTTAAGGAAGATTTCTCGGCGGCAGGGGCGGGTCAGTTCGGTGCAGGCTGGGCGTGGCTGGTCAAGGATGCCAGTGGGGCTCTGAAGGTGACCAAAACCGAAAACGGCGTCAATCCGTTGTGCTTTGGTCAGACCGCACTGCTTGGCTGTGATGTGTGGGAGCATTCCTATTACATAGATTTCCGCAACAAGCGTCCAGCCTATCTGACCAACTTTCTGGATAAGCTGGTCAATTGGGAAGCGGTCGCGGCGCGGATGTAATCTGCTGCTATAAACTGAAAAAAGCCCGCCAGTGCACGTCTGGCGGGCTTTTTTGTGCCTGTTTACGCCAATGCGGCGGTGACCATGGCCGTCGCCTCTTCGACGGTATTCACAACTGTATAAAGGCGTCTGACGCTGATATCCGCAAAGCCTTGCGTTACGATGTGATCGAGAAGGTCGATCAGGGGTTGCCAATACCCTTCGATATTCAGCAGATATATCGGCTTTTTGTGCAGCCCGATCTGCGCCCAGGTCAGCACTTCGAAAAATTCGTCCAATGATCCGGCCCCGCCGGGCAGCACCACGATGGCGTCAGAGTTCATGAACATCACCTTTTTGCGTTCATGCATGTCTTGGGTGATGACAAGTTGCGTCAGATCGCGTTTGCCAACCTCTTGGTCCATCAGATGCACAGGAATAACGCCCATCGTCGGCGCGCCCGCCGATAGTGCCGCGCGCGCCACTTCGCCCATCAGCCCGATATCGCCCGCACCATAGACCAGTCGCCAACCGTTTGTTGCAATGGCCTGTCCCATGGTGATCGCGGCTTTGGTATGGGCGGGATTCGTGCCAGACCGCGCGCCGCAGAACACACAGATAGATTTTAGCGGGGCGGTCATGGGCGGGCATCCTGAAATCTGTTGCTTTGGGATCAGATATAAGGGTTGATTTGGGGAAAGAAAGCAGGGGTCGGGAACAGGCCCAGCGGTTCAGGGGGAAGATATGGCGATTTGGTCAAGCTTGGGCACGGGCGCACGCACGGCGGTTGTGGCGGCGGCGGCGGGTGTTTTGGCGGTTGCAGGGTGGTTCACCCTGTCCGGGCAGCCAGAGGTGGTGGTGTCGCAGGGGGAACCTGTTACCGAAACGATGAAGGTCGCCCCGGTTGCCGCGGTTGCGGTTGTCCCGGAAGTGGCCATTCAGCCAGCACCGGTTGAAGTTATTGCAGTTGATCCTGTGCCCGCTGAACCTGTGGTCCCGGTCCCGCCAACCTTTGACGTGGTGCGGGTTGAACCGGATGGATCGGCGACGATTGCAGGCCTTGCAGCACCCGGATCGACGGTATCGTTGCGGGTGGATGGGGCCGAAGTGATCACCGCCCCCGCCGACGCCAGCGGCAATTTCGTGGTGCTGTTCACCTTGCCTGCCAGTGACGGCCCGCGCTTGTTGTCGCTGGCGATGATCACACCCGACGGCGCGACGGTGATGGGCCCTGATACTGTGGCGCTTGCCCCGACTGTGGCGGCACCTGTTGCAGAACCCGCCGCCGATGCCGCCCCAGCAGCAGGCGCTGTGGCCGAAGTCCCGGCAGTGGTTGAGCCAGCAGCGGTAGCGGAACCGGAACCGGAGCCGACCGCTCCGGCGGCGTTGTTGGTGACGGACTCTGGCGTTGAAGTGGTGCAATCGGGAACAGATGCAGCGCCCGGCGTGGCGGCCAATGTCAGTGTTGATACGATTTCTTACTCTCCTGCGGGGGATGTGCAGTTGGGCGGACGGGGGCAGGGCGCTGCCTTTGTGCGGCTTTATCTGGACGGGGCAGAGATTGCGACAGTTCCGGTTGCAGCAGATGGCCAATGGGCAACCGTGTTGTCCGATGTGGCCCCCGGCATTTACACCCTGCGCGTTGATCAAATTGGGGCGGATGGCAAGGTGACGTCCCGGTTTGAAACGCCGTTCAAGCGCGAAACGCTTGCGGCATTGGCGGCGGCGGCAGCTGCGGCACCGCTGCCCGCAGCCGAACCCGCACCGCCAGTCGTCGCCGTAGAGCCCACGGTTGTCGAACCTGTGGCCCCCATTGTCGCACAATCTGTCGAAGCCAATGCTGTCGCAGATGCCGCCAAAGACCCCGCCGGTGTGGTGGCGACGGTCCCGGCGGTGGCAGATCCTGCACCGGCTGAAGTGGCAAGTGTTGCGCCCGCAGCACCTGAACCACCTCTGCCACCAGCGCAATCCGCCGCTGTCGCGCCCGCCCCAGATGGTGCCGCAGATGAAGACCCTGCACCAGCCGAGGATGTGGCCAAACCGGTGCCCAAACCCGCGCCCGCCGCGAGTGCTGCAACCGCAGACACCACACCTGCACCCCCTGCCGCCGAGGTGGTGCCAGACGTGGCCGCCGCCGCGCCGCCCGCACCTGCCGCCAAGCCCGCTTTGGTGTCGATCACCGTGCAACCCGGCTTTACGCTGTGGGGGATAGCGCAGCAGCAGATGGGCGACGGCATCCTCTATGTGCAGGTGTTCGAGGCGAACAGAGACAAAATCCGCGACCCCGATCTGATTTATCCGGGGCAGGTTTTCACCATGCCGGGCGCAAACTAAGGCGTTTTGGGCTGCGGTCGGGCCAAGTCTGCAGCGCAAACACATACCGGTATAGGCGTCAGCGCACAGTAATGTTGCGGTGCCGCCTCTGGCCATTCCCGCTGTTGGACCTTAGTTAAGGATCAACAAGAGGTGTTTCATGCGAAAATCCAGCGCAACCACGGCGGATGCTGCCCCCAAATCGGCATCGGGTTGGCAGACCATCCGGCGGGTTGGTCCCTATCTTTGGCCGCCCGGCGAGTCTTGGGTCAAACGCCGCGTTGTGCTGGCGATGTTCTTTTTGATCTGTGCCAAACTGGTGTCGGCAACGACGCCTTACATCTACAAGCTGGCGGTCGATGCTCTGGGCGGCAAGACGCCGGATGCGGCCTGGGCACTGGCCTTGGGTGCGATAGGATTGACGGTGGCCTACGGCGTGGCGCGGCTGGCAACCGTAGGCTTTGGGGAATTGCGCGACGCCGTGTTTGTGCGGGTGGGCCAGCGCGCGCTGCGCAAACTGGCGCTGGAAACCTTCACCCATATTCACCGCCTGTCGATGCGCTATCACATCACCCGCAAAACCGGAGGGTTAAGCCGGATAATCGAACGCGGGGTCAAAGGCGTCGATTTCCTGTTGCGGTTTATGCTGCTGTCGATTGGCCCGCTGATCCTGGAACTGACCATGGTTTCGGTGATCTTTGCGCTGTATTTTGGCTGGCAATACATGGTGGTCGTGGTGGCCACGATCTCGATTTATGTCACCTACACGTTCAAGCTGACCGAATGGCGGGTGAAAATTCGTCGCCAGATGAATGACCAGGACACCGATGCCAACCAAAAGGCCATCGACAGTCTGTTGAACTTTGAAACGGTTAAATATTTCAACGCCGAACGGCGCGAGGCAGCGCGGTATGATGCGGCGATGGGGGCCTATGAAGGGCTGGCCGTGCGCACGGGCCTGTCGCTGTCGGTGCTGAACTTTGGTCAGAGTTTTATCATCACGACCGGGCTGATCGCGGTGATGGTGATGTCGGCCTTTGGGGTTGAGGCCAAGGTTTTGACGGTGGGCGATTTCGTGATGGTCAATGCCTATATGATCCAGATCACCATGCCGTTGGGCTTTTTGGGCACAGTGTATCGCGAAATCCGTCAGGCTTTGGTGGATATGGGCGAGATGTTTG
>JAYUHO010000319.1:0-3706 GCA_043766915.1 Cypionkella sp. | reverse complement strand
GACCCGGCGACAAACCGGGCGGAGCCAAAGGTGTAAACCCCAATATCGCGCAAACCGCCGCCTGCGGCATCAGGCCGGTTGCGGATATTATCCATGTCGGTCAAGCAAAACGAAAACTGCGCATCAACATGCCGCAGGGTGCCAATTTCGCCGGCCTCCAGCCATGCTTTCGCGCGTAGCCATTGCGGGTGATGCACGATCATATAGGCCTCGGCGGCCAACAATCCGCTGGCATCGCGCGCGGCGATGATCTGGTCAATCTGATCTGCCTGCATTGCAATCGGCTTTTCGGTCAGCACATGCTTGCCCGCCGCCAGCGCCTTTAACGTCCATTCGACATGCAGATGATTGGGCAGCGGAATATAGACTGCCTCTATCTGTGGATCGGCCAGCAAGGCATCATAGCTGGAATGCACTTTAAGGCCGGGGCAGAAGGATTTGAAACCATTTGCTTTTTCGGCATCTGATGTGGCAAGGGCATAAAGCTCTGCCCCATGGGCCGCATGAATTGCGGGGCCCATGTGTTGACGCGCGAAATTTGCGGCACCCAGAATACCCCAACGAACTGCTGACATTTGTTACCCCTGTTTAATCCGCAGCCAACCTAGCGCGGCAAGCCCGCGCCTGCAACGGGTTGATCAGATCAAAGGGGGGACGATGGCGGGGTTTTGGGCTTAGACCGCAGGGTCCACACGCCGTAGGCCAGCATGCCCAGATAGGCCAGATCGGCCAGCGCCAGCGTAGCCCACGGATAGGTCAGCAACGCCGCCACCAGAACGGCAAAACCCAGCAAGACAAAGCTGACGTTTTCGGCGTAAACCGTCACGCGCTTGAACGATGGCGTGCGAAACCGGCCCACCATCAAAGAGCCGACAAACGCGATCCAAACGGCAATAACCACATTGGAATAGGGAATGGTCACGTCCCAGGTGTTGTCCAGAAAGATCGGCAACAGGCACAGCAGCGCCCCGGCAGGCGATGGCACACCTTGAAAGGTTGATCCGTCATTGTCGGCCGCGCGGTTGCCAATGTTGAACCGGGCAAGGCGCAAAAGACACGCCACCACATAAATCAACGCGGCAATCCAGCCTTCCGAGCGCATGTCCTGCAGCGCCCACAGATACATCACCAACGCGGGCGCCACGCCAAAATTGACCAGATCGCACAGGCTGTCCAGCTCGGCCCCGATTTCGGATTCGCTTTTCAGCAGCCGCGCGATGCGGCCATCCAGCCCGTCCATCACCGCCGCCGCGATGATCAGCGTCACCGCAATGCCAAACCGTCCTTCGGTGGCAAAGCGCATCGCGGTCAGGCCCGCGCACAGCGCCCCCACCGTGACAAAATTCGGCAGCAGTTGCACCAGTGCCAGTTTCTTGCGCGGACTGCGTGTTGGCACGGACATGGGATTATTCAATCACAGCCGAACGGCGCAGCAAATCGCGGTCCATCTCTGCCATGACGGTTTCGCCCGCGACCATATTCTGGCCAAGGCAAACCAATGGTTCCACACCATCGGGCAGATAGGTATCAACGCGGGATCCAAAGCGGATCAGACCAAAGCGTTGGCCGGTTCGCAACCCGTCCGCCTCTTGCACAAACGGCACGATCCGGCGCGCGACCAGCCCTGCGATCTGCACCACCACAATGGTGCGGCCATCGGGCAGTTCCAACAAAAGGCTGTTGCGTTCATTGTCCTCGGACGCTTTGTCCATCGAGGCATTCAGGAATGTGCCGGGCCGGTAAACCATTCTTGCAACCCGTGATGCAATGGGTGCGCGGTTCACATGGCAGTTGAACACATTCATGAACACCGACACCCGCAACAACGGCTCGGATCCGATACCCAGTTCCGGGGGCGGGCTGGCGCGTTCGATCAATGACACCACGCCATCGGCGGGCGAGACAATCAGGCCGCGCCCTTGGGGCACGGCGCGCTTTGGATCACGGAAGAAGTAATAACACCAAACGGTCAGTCCGGCACCGATCCAGCCCAACGGATCCCATATCCAGAACAGCACCAGCGTGATCGCAGCGAAAATCGCCACAAAGCGATAGCCTTCGCGGTGCATGGGTTTCACAAAGGTGTCCAGCATGTTCATCGGGTGGCCCCATCGGTTGATCGCACTGCCTTAGCGGGTTGCAAGACGTGGCGCAACGCAGGGTGTGCCTTTAGGCGCAGCAATTGTTGTCGATGCAAAGTGCGCCTGAAGGCACACCCTACAAAACACCCTATTGGTCCCCAGACTGGGCGCGAACCTGACCGCGCCTGAACCGACGGGGCCCTTGGGGTACGACACCAGTCGCGCCCGCCCCGTGGGGCGGATCGGGCGCGGTCAGATTTGTTTGAGGCAAATCTGACAGGGTAAGGGCGGAACACAGTTGCCAAGCTTCGTCATGCAGGCACAACCATACCCTTACCGCGCGCCAGTTCCCGCATCCGCACCTGCAGCTTTTCAAACGCGCGCACTTCGATCTGGCGGATGCGTTCGCGGCTGACGCTGTAGCTTTCCGACAGCTCTTCCAGCGTGATCGGAGTTTCCGACAGCCGCCGCTTCATCAGCACATCGCGTTCGCGGTCATTCAGCGCGTCCATCGCCTGTTTCAGCAGCGCATAGCGGGTGTCAAATTCATCGCGCGCTTCATAGTCGCCGGCTTGATCGCTGTCTTCGTCTTCCAGCCAGTCCTGCCATTGCGTGGTGCCTTCGCCATCAGACCCAACTGTGGCGTTCAATGATGCATCGCCGCCGGACAAACGCCGGTTCATGTCGATCACTTCGGATTCCGACACGTTCAGATCGGTGGCAATGCGGGCAACGTTTTCGGGCCGCAGATCGCCTTCCTCCAGCGCGCCGACCTTGGCTTTGGCCTTGCGCAGATTGAAAAACAGCTTTTTCTGTGCCGATGTCGTGCCAAGTTTCACCAATGACCACGACCGCAGAATGTATTCCTGAATGCTGGCCCGTATCCACCACATTGCATAGGTGGCCAGACGGAAGCCTTTTTCCGGGTCAAACCGCTTGACCGCCTGCATCAGTCCCACGTTGGCTTCGGATATCACCTCGGCCTGCGGCAGACCGTAGCCGCGATAGCCCATGGCGATTTTGGCGGCCAATCGCAGGTGCGAGGTGACCATTTGATGCGCGGCCTTAGTGTCTTGGTGATCGACCCAGCTTTTGGCCAGCATATATTCTTGTTCCGGTTCCAGCATCGGGAACTTGCGGATTTCCTGCATGTAACGGTTCAGCCCCTGTTCAGGGCTGGGGGCTGGTAGGTTGGCATAGGTGCTCATAAAAGACGCTCCCAAAGTGGTCCGGTGCAGTTTCGCCCCCGGACATCGGTATTTATGATCGCAAATGTGGCAGATCAAGAGGACGCTCTACCACAGAACAACTAACTGAAAATGAACCCAATTGGTTCCAATGTAAATGGATGTTACATATTGTCACGCAATTGTTAGAGCAGGATGATGCAATGTGGGTCATATCCCCGCGGGATCATCTGCCGCTTTGAAACCGTTTGATGAACGTTGCAGTGCAACGTTCATCGGTTTCATTGCCCAAAAGGCCAACGGCCGTTGGGCGAGGGATGTGATGCAGCAACCTTGAC
Source organism: Cypionkella sp. (assembly GCA_043766915.1). Taxonomy (GTDB): domain Bacteria; phylum Pseudomonadota; class Alphaproteobacteria; order Rhodobacterales; family Rhodobacteraceae; genus JANNAT01. Next base: position 100 of record JAYUHO010000319.1, on the reverse strand, counting down.
CTATCCAATCGGCCCGCGCCTGACTGGCTGGCGCGTTTTCGCGCCTGCCGTGGGCAGGCAGGCGCGGGCTGATTTGACGCGTGTCAAATCCGCCAAGAAA
>JAYUHO010000318.1:0-25160 GCA_043766915.1 Cypionkella sp. | reverse complement strand
AAGGATTTTGCAAATTTTTTCGAAAAAAATTTGAAGTTCCCTCTCCCCGTTGCAGTCAGCGTTGTGTTGCGCCACTCTGCCTGGAAACCGAAAGGCCGCTGTATGACCCTGGAATTGATCACCATCCCCTGCCTGACCGACAACTACGCCTATTTGCTGCATGATGCGGCCAGCGGCGATACGGCCCTGATTGACGCGCCCGAAGCCGCGCCGATTCTGGCCGAGTTGAAACGTCGCAGCTGGGGCCTCGATCAAATTTTGCTGACCCACCATCATTGGGATCACATCGACGCCGTCACGGCCATTGTCGAAGCCACCAGCGCCGCCGTTGTTGGGGCCGCCGCCGATGCCCACCGCCTGCCGCCCCTGACCCGCGCGCTGCTCGAAGGGGACACCGTGCAAGTCGGCGCGTATGCAGGCACTGTGATCGACGTGCCGGGCCACACGGTTGGCCACATCGCGTTCTATTTTGCCGACACCGGGCTGGCGTTTACCGCCGACAGCCTGATGGCAGGCGGATGTGGGCGGCTGTTCGAAGGCACGCCCTTGCAAATGTGGCAAAGCCTGTCAAAACTGGCTGCACTGCCCCCCGAAACCCTGATCTGTTCGGGCCATGAATACACCACGTCGAACCTGCGGTTTGCTTTGTCGATCGAACCGGGCAACCCCGATCTGCAAGCCCGCGTTGCCGAGGTTGCCAGCGCCCGTGCGCAAAACCGCGCCACCGTTCCGTCACGTCTGCGCGATGAATTGGCGACCAACCCTTTTCTGCGCGCCGGACTGCCCCATATCAAAGCGAGTCTGGAATTGGGAACCATAACCGACGCAGAAGCGTTTGCTGAAATCCGTGCCCGCAAAGACAAGTTCTGAGTCTAAACTGCCACCTCGCGATCACAATTTGCGTCACCCAGGCCCCGAAACCGAAATCTTGCGCAAATAGGGCTTGAAGACGACGCAATAAAACCGAACTTTAAGACTATGAGGACAGGCTGGTTCGCAACAGCATTGCCGAACCACCCGCAGAACAGGAGCACGAAACAAGTGCCATCGTTTTCAACCACGCTTGAACAAGCCATCCATGGCGCCCTCGCCCTTGCCAACGCGCGCAAGCACGAACTGGCCACCCTTGAACATCTGCTGCTGTCCCTGATTGATGAGCCTGACGCCGCCCGCGTTATGAAGGCCTGTTCGGTCGATCTGGACGATCTGCGCAAAACCCTTGTCACCTTCATCGACGATGATCTGTCCACTTTGGTCACCGATGTCGAAGGCTCTGAAGCCGTGCCGACGGCCGCTTTCCAACGCGTGATCCAGCGTGCGGCGATTCACGTGCAATCGTCTGGCCGCACCGAAGTAACGGGCGCGAACGTTCTGGTCGCGATCTTTGCCGAACGCGAATCCAACGCCGCCTATTTCTTGCAAGAACAGGATATGACGCGGTATGATGCGGTGAATTTCATCGCCCACGGCGTGGCCAAAGACCCGTCCTTTGGCGAAGCGCGCCCTGTCACCGGATCGGAAGAACCGCACGAAACCCCCAAAGCCGAAGCTGGTGAGGCGAAAGAATCCGCGCTGTCGAAATACTGCGTTGATCTGAACGTCAAGGCGCGCAAAGGCGATGTTGATCCCCTGATCGGGCGCGAGGCCGAGGTGGAACGCTGCATTCAGGTGCTGTGCCGCCGCCGCAAGAACAACCCGCTGTTGGTGGGCGATCCCGGTGTTGGCAAAACCGCCATCGCCGAAGGTCTGGCGCATAAGATCATCAACAAACAAACCCCCGAAGTTTTGGCCCACACCACGATCTACAGCCTTGATATGGGCGCTTTGCTGGCCGGAACCCGCTATCGCGGTGATTTTGAAGAACGCCTGAAAGCGGTGATGAAAGAGATGGAAGATCATCCAGACGCTATCCTGTTCATTGACGAAATTCACACCATCATCGGCGCGGGTGCCACGTCGGGCGGGGCAATGGATGCCTCTAATTTGCTGAAACCCGCGTTGCAGGGCGGCAAACTGCGCTGCATGGGATCGACCACTTACAAGGAATTCCGCCAGCACTTTGAAAAAGACCGCGCCCTTGCCCGCCGGTTCCAGAAGATTGACGTCAACGAACCCTCGGTGCCCGACGCAATCAAGATCCTGATGGGCCTCAAGCCGCATTTTGAGGAACACCACGACCTGCGCTATACCGCCGATGCGATCAAAGCGGCGGTTGAACTGGCGGCGCGCTATATCCACGACCGCAAACTGCCCGACTCTGCGATTGACGTGATTGACGAGGCGGGGGCGGCCCAGCACCTGCTGGCCGACAGCAAGCGGCGTAAAACGCTTGGGATCAAAGAGATAGAAGCGGTAGTTGCCAAAATCGCCCGCATCCCGCCCAAGACGGTGTCGAAGGATGATGTGGAAACCCTGCGCGATCTGGAAAAATCGCTGAAACGCATGGTGTTTGGTCAGGATAAGGCGGTGGATGCGCTGTGTTCGGCGATCAAACTGGCACGCGCAGGCCTGCGCGAACCCGAAAAGCCCATCGGCAACTATTTGTTCGCCGGACCAACAGGCGTGGGCAAAACCGAAGTTGCCAAGCAACTGGCCACCTCTTTGGGCGTGGAACTGATCCGTTTCGATATGTCGGAATACATGGAGAAACACGCGGTATCCCGTCTGATCGGCGCACCACCCGGCTATGTCGGCTTTGATCAGGGTGGTATGCTGACCGACGGAGTCGATCAGCATCCGCATTGCGTGTTGTTGCTGGATGAGATGGAAAAGGCGCACCCGGATGTCTATAACATCCTGCTGCAAGTGATGGATCACGGCAAACTGACCGATCACAATGGCCGCACCGTCGATTTCCGCAACGTGATCCTGATCATGACCTCCAACGCAGGTGCGTCGGAAATGTCAAAAGAAGCGATCGGTTTCAACCGCGAACGCCGCACCGGTGAAGATACCGCCGCGATAGAGCGCACATTCACGCCCGAATTCCGCAACCGTCTGGACGCGGTGATTTCCTTCGCGCCTTTGGGCAAAGCGGTTATTCTGGAAGTGGTCACCAAATTCGTGCTGCAGCTTGAGGCGCAACTGATCGACCGCAACGTCCACATTGACCTGACCTCCGAAGCCGCTGCATGGCTGGGCGAAAAGGGCTATGATGATAAGATGGGCGCGCGGCCTTTGGCGCGGGTGATCCAGGAATACATCAAAAAACCGCTGGCCGAGGAACTGTTGTTCGGCAAGCTGACCAAAGGCGGCACGGTGCGGGTGGGCGTTAAGGATAGCGCGCTCGATCTGACCTATGAACAGCCGCAAAAGCCGCGCCTGACCGCCCAAAAACCGCCGCTTCTTACGGCGGAATGATCCGGGCGGCTTTTCTGATTGCATTGGCCCCTGCCTCGGCGGGGGCCTTTGAATTGGCACTGCCGGTTGATTGTGCGCTGGGGGATACCTGTTACATCCAGCAATACATGGATCACGATCCCAGTCCGGCCTCTACAGATTTCACCTGCGGCCCGCTGTCGTATGATGGTCATTCCGGCACCGATATCGCGTTGGAAAACCGCGCACAGATGCAGGCCGGGGTGACAGTTTTGGCATCAGCTCCGGGCACGGTAAAGGCGCGCCGCGACGGCGTTGCCGATTTTGTGCCTTTCATTCCGGGTCAGGAGTGCGGCAACGGCGTGGTGATTGACCACGGCGGCGGTTGGGAGACCCAATATTGCCATTTGCAGCAAGGCTCGATCCTGGTGCGTGTCGGTGATGCAGTTGATACCGGCACGCCGTTGGGGATGATCGGCCAGTCGGGACAGGCAGATTTTCCGCATGTGCATCTGTCGGTCCGCCGCAACGGCGCGGATATTGATCCTTTTGCACCAGAGGTCGCCGAAAGGTGCGGCGACAAAACTGGCCCCGGCCTTTGGACCCTGCCGATCCCTTACGTCCCCGGCGGCATCATCGGCCTCGGTCTTGCAACCGCAGTCCCGGACTACGACGCGATCAAAGCGGGCTTGCCCAGCCCGAACCTGGCCAAAACTGCGCCCGCGTTAGTGGTTTGGGCCTATCTTTATGGCGGTCAGGCAGGCGACGCGGTGTTGCTTGATCTCACCGGACCGCAAGGCGTGGTGATCAGCGACCGCGTGCTGCTGGAAAAAACCCAAGCCCAGTTGTTTCGCGCGGTGGGAAAGAAACTGAAAACCGCCGCATGGCCTTTGGGCAGCTATACCGGCACCGCCAAACTGATGCGGGCCGGGGTGGAAATTTCGACGCAAGCCATTGTGATATCAGTCGAAAACTAACGTTCCGTCAGTTTCAATTCAATCCGGCGGTTCTGTGCCCGCGCCTCGGGACTGTCGCCCGCAGCTACGGGTTGATATTCACCAAAACCCGTCGCCGCCAGCCGTTCGGGTGGAAAGCCCAATTCATCTTGCATATACCGCACCACCGACAGCGCGCGCGCCTGCGACAATTCCCAGTTATCGACAAACGCACCGGTCCCCGACAACGGCACGTTATCGGTGTGCCCATCCACCCGGATGATCCAGTCAATTCCGGGCGGGATTTTGCCAGAAACCTCGTTCAGAATCGCCACCACATCGGCGATTTGCGCCACCCCTTCAGGGGCCAATTCCGCAGCCCCCGGGGTGAACAACACCTCGGATGAAAACACAAACCGATCCCCCACCACCCGAACACCGTCACGCCCCGCCAGCAACTGCGACAGCTGGCCAAAGAACTCCGAGCGGAATTTCTCAAGATCAGCCTTTTCCGACTCAAGCCGTTTGCGTTCGGCGATCTCCAGATCTGCCCGGCGTTTCTGCTCGGATGCCACCTGCGCCAAAGCTGCGTTCAGCTGGCTGCCCAAGGCTTTGATCTGCACGTTCGTCTTGGCATCCTCATTGGCCGAAGCATCCAGCAGGTTTTGCAACCCGCCCAATTGCGCCCGCAGCGCCGTGATCTGCTCGTTCAGCAATGCCAACTTGCGCGCGGCATCTACCGTTCTGGCCTGTTCTTCCGACAGCGCCTGATTGGCCACCGCCAGCAGGGTCACGATCTTCGTCTCTTCTGTTACCGCCGCCGCTGCGTCTTTGGCCGCATTCGTCTGGGCTGCTGCCAACAAGGTCAACGTGTCTTCCGCCCGTTTGCGCTGGTCCTCCAAGGCAAGGGTCATCGCCGTCAACGCATCATCCGATGATTTCAACTTTTCGCGCAACGCCTCTGCCGCCGCCAGATCAACCAACCGCGCCGCCTCTTCCGCCGACAGTTTCGTTTGCACCGCCGCCAAATCGGACTTGGTCGCATCGCCCTTGATACGCAGATCGTCAATCAGCGCCTGCAGTGCCTCGCGTCGCGCTGCGGCCAGTCGCGCGGCCTCGGTGCCTGCATCGATTTCGCTGCGGGCTTTGGCCAGTGCCAAATCCAACGCTTCTTTCTCCGACAACAGCCTGGCCCCCTCCGCCGTCAGATCAGACACTTGCGCTGACAACGCCGTCGCCTGCCCCCGCGCGGCATCCCGGTCGGCCAGCAGCGTGGCCACCTGCGCCTCAAAACTGGCAATCCGCCCATTTGCCACCGAAAGTTCGGTTTGCCGCGCCAACAATTGCCCGGTCAAGGTGTCAATCTGCGCCGATTGGCGATTCCCTTCAGCATTGGCCGCTGACAGACTGGCAGAAAGGCTGCCCACTTCGGTCTGCAAATCGGTCGCTTTTTGGCGCTCTAACCCCAAAGCATCGGCAAGGTCCGACACCTGGGCTGTCAGCGCATCCAGCTCATCGGTTTGGGTGGTGATGGTTTCGCGCAGCACCGATTGCATCACGGTGAATATTGTCAGCACGAACATCAACACCATCAACAGCGTTGTCACCGCATCGACAAACCCCGGCCAGATCATTGAAGAATCGCGCTTGCGTCGCAGCGCCATCGCTTAACCCCGCCCGACCGGGCCGCGCGCCAAGGACCGCACCGACGCCGTCAGCGCCGAAATATCGCCGCGCAGATCTGCGGTGCTTTCTTGGCGGCCGGCCGAGATTTCTTCCAAGATCCGCAGCAATTGCACATCAATCGACCGCAAACGCATCCGGTTTTCCGCATCGGCTGCCGCCGGGCTGTCCGGCCCGGTCAGGGCCAAGATCAACCGCTCTTGCCCTTCGGCGATTTTGGTCAACACGGCGGTTTGCCCGCCCTCTGCCGCCACTTTACGGGTAAGTTTATCGACGGCGACGGTCAGTTGCGCCAAACCGTCGTCCAAGCCGACCTTGTTTGCCTCAGACGCGGCAACCAAAGTTTGCAACACTTCGATCTGGCCCGTCAGATGATCCAGCACCGCAGACACCTGGCCACTATCGCTGCTTTCACCGTCACCCGTTGAAAAGCCCAGCCGGGTGATCGACGATAACCATTCCTCTAATTCGCGGTAAAAACGGTTCTGCCCGTGGCTGGCGAACAGTTCCAGCAGCCCCACCACCAAAGACCCGGCCAGCCCCAGCAACGACGAGGAAAACGCCGTTCCCATCCCGCCCAACTGCGACTCGAGCCCGCCCATAAGCTTGCCGAACACATCCATGCCCGTCTCGCCTTCTTTGGGCGTCAGCGACCTGATGGTTTCCACAATGGCAGGCACCGTGGTGGCAAGGCCGTAAAATGTGCCCAAAAGACCAAGAAAAACCAACAGGTTGGTCAGATAGCGGGTGATGTCGCGCGCCTCGTCAATCCGTGTGGCGACAGATTCCAGAATGCTGTGCGATGACGACGACGATATCTGCATGCGTTGACCGCGAGAGCGCAGCAAAGACGCCAACGGGGCCAATAGCCGCGGCGGGGTGACCTGTTCATAGCCCGGATCATGGCGGGCGAAGGCCTCAATCCAGCTGACCGATTGCACAAGGATCAGCACCTGCCAAAAACACGTCACAATCCCCAGCAAAAACACCGCCACGATAAACCCGTTCAGCAACGGGTTCGTGCGCATGATGCCGATCACCGTGTCATGGATCAGCCATGCCCCTGCACCAACCAGCGCCACCGCGACAAGCATGGTCACAATCTGCCGGATTGGTTGGCTGAAATAGGTGGTGTCTTCGGACGGTGATCGTTCCATGTAGACGGTGCTGCCCGTTGTTTGCTTGAGGGGAACCATAGCAGGCAAGGGGCGTCTGCCAAGTGAAACTCGTGTTACATGCGGCTAACCATTGCTGTCAGTTGCGTCAATTCTGTATCTTCGATGCCAAGTTCCGCCAAATGCTGTGCTGTGGCGAACAAATAGTCGCGGTTGGGGCCACGTACGCCCTGTGCCGTCGCAATCACTTGCGCCTGGGCGTCCAGCGTCAGGCCGCCGCAATATTGCGCATGGTCGCGGTTGATCACAAAGGCCAGGGCGCGCCGGTGGCCACCGTTGGCCAGTTCAACCGTCAAATACTGCTCCAGATAGGCGGACGAAATCAGTTCGCGGTCGCGCAGTATTGTCAGGGTGTCGTCCTCGGCCCCCTGTTGCACCAAAAACGCCACACCGTCGCAGGTTGCCCCCGTCGCATGATCAAGCGCAAGCACAAGGCCGGGGCTGTTGGCCGATCCACGGTAGTGAACCGAATGCATGCAAAAGCTGCGTCGCCAATCATGCAATCGGGCAATGTGGCGTTCTGCCACCGGAAACTCGGGATTCCAGATCAGTGATCCATATCCGAACACCCAAAGTTCATCTGGCATGTGCTGGCCCTTTTGCCATTGGGTGGTGTAAACACCCTTAGATGTGTTTTGCGGTTTATCTGGTAAAATGAAAAGAGGCGGGTATGCGCAAACTTTTGTGGGTTGTGCTGGCGGTGGCGGCGCTGTGGGGGGGCTATTGGTTTGTTGGGGCCAACACGCTGGACCGCCAGACCGCCGCATGGTTTGACGCGGCCGCCATCAATGGGTTGGTCGCAACGCATGACAGCATTTCCGTCGCGGGCTTTCCCAATCGGTTTGACCTGACGGTTGAAGGCGTAAACATTGCCGATCCGGTCAGTGGCTGGGGCTGGAAGGCGCCGTTTTTTCAACTGCTGACCATGACGTGGAAGCCCTGGCACATTATCGCGGCCTTGCCCCATGATCAGGTGATCGTCACGCCCGATCAATCCATCACGATTACAACTGATCGGCTGATGGCCAGTTTGCAGATGCACCCAAGGGCCGGTCTTGGTCTTTATGAAACCCGGCTTGAGGGAGCGAAACTGGGACTGACCTCGGATCTTGGCTGGACGGTTGCGGTGGAAAAGCTGTTCGCGTCCACGCTGGAAGATGCAACCAATCCGAACCTCCAGCGGATTGGGCTGACCTTGGACAATCTTTCGCCCGATCCGGCGGTCATGGCAGCGCTGGCCACAACCGATCTGCCCGCCCTGATTGAAACGATGCATCTGGACACAACGGCCAGATTTACCGCGCCGATCCTGATGAGCGCGGGCGAAGTGCCGCCGCTGTTGACGGCGCTGGATGTGAAAGATGCGCGGATCATCTGGGGCGCGTTAAGCCTGACAGCGGCGGGGGGGCTGACGGCAGGGTCCGATGGCGTGGCTGCTGGCACAATCACCATACGCATTGATGGCTGGCGACGGTTGCCGGCGGTGATCGCGGCAATGGGTTGGATCAGCCCACAGATGGCACCAAACATCGAGCGCGGGCTGGAGGTGATGGCCAAGGCTGGGCCAGACCCTGACATCCTGGAAGTGTTGCTGGTGTGTGCCGACGGAAGGATGAGCCTTGGGCCGTTTCCATTAGGGCCCGCACCGCAGTTTTTCACTGTGGCGAAGGGGGCCTGAAACTGGCTTACCGGCAGTACGGACCGCCGCGATAACTGGCGGTGTCGAAATGCAGATGATCCTCGTGATAGCCGTCTGATCCGGGGCCAAGGGTGGTGCCAAAGATACCGCACGCGCCTTTATGGGCCTTGCGGATTTGCTTGTTATAGTCCTTGGCAACCGTCCAGCTTTTGCCATCCGAGAATACAAAGCCAGAAATATCAATGGCTTTTCCACGCCCGTGTTCGCTGACCTTGTTGCCCTTGATATTGTTGCGCGGGCGGCAGATGTAATGGGCCGCAATGCGCAATTCCACCACCTCGCGGTTGCCAAAGGCCGGGCGCATCGATTGCTGCACCCATGTTTTCAGCGCCTTTGCAGTGGGGCAGTCGATGGTCGACGGCTGGCTTAGGCGGATGCCGTCGATCGACGTGACACTTACCGGGTCCTCGATACCGCAGCCTTTGATCTTTGATTTGATCCGCGCCAGTTTGACGCCTTTGATCGCCGGATCGCCGCAGACCGACCCCGCCGCGGCTGTCTTTTCGCGTTTGGTTTTCTTGGTGGCGGCCCGCGTCACTGCCGTTTCGGCAGCACCCTCGGTTGGCATCTGATCCAACCCTTTTGGGCGTGGCTTGGGGCGCAAACCGGGCGCGGCGGCCATCACATCCGGGGTCGGCTGGGTTTGCGCGACGGGGGCTACAAGCCCAGCGGGCCGGGGAGCAGGCTTGGGACCGGTCTGGGCAGGCGGTGCCGCATTTTCCAGCAGCACAGCGTCCGGCGGAGCAGATGCCACAATTGCAGGGCGCGGCATCGGACGCGGCGATTTGGTCACCGCCTCTGCCGCCATCGGGCCACCCGCAAACGCCAGCATCAGCACCGTCAGGGCAAGCGCCCGCATCTGCCCTAGCGTCCCGAGTCTGCGGTTGCAGACCCTTTTGGCGGAGTGGCGACCCGGCCAAAATCGGGGGCGTCAGTGTCCTGGCCTGCCTCTATGATGCTGCGGCGAATGGCGCGGGTGCGGGTGAAATAGGCGTGCAAATGGTCGCCATCCCCCAATCGGATGGCGCGCTGCAAAGCGAACAGCTCTTCAGTAAAGCGGCCCAGAATATCCAGCGTGGCCTCTTTGTTCGTCAAGAACACATCGCGCCACATGGTCGGGTCAGATGCGGCGATGCGGGTAAAATCTCGAAAGCCCGTGGCGGAATATTGGATCACTTCGCTGTTGGATACCCGGCGCAGGTCGTCGGCCACGCCCACCATCGTATAGGCGATCAGATGCGGCGTGTGGCTGACCACGGCCAAAACCAGATCATGATGGGGTGCGTCCATCGTATCGACATTCGCTCCCATACCCGTCAGCAAGCTGGTCAGCCGCGTCACGGCGGCGGGGTCTGTTTCCGGCTGTGGCGTCAGCAGCCACCAGCGGTTTTGGAACAGCGTGGCAAAGCCAGCGCGCGGCCCGGAATATTCGGTGCCCGCCATCGGGTGGCCGGGAATGAAATGAACACCTGCGGGCATGTGCGGCGACACCGCTTCGATCACCGCTTGTTTGACCGAGCCCACGTCGGTGACAGTTGCCCCCACTGCCAGATGGGGCCCAATTTCAGCAGCAATCGGCCCCATGGCTCCGATTGGAACGGCCAAAACCACCAGATCGGCCCCCTGCACCGCTTCGGCTGCGCTTGCATAAACCCGGTCACACAAACCGATATCCAATGCCACGGCGCGGGTTTCAGCCGATTTCGCATGGCCAACAATCTCACCCGCCAACCCATTGGCCCGCATCGCATGCGCCATGGACGACGCAATAAGCCCCAGCCCAATCAAAACCACCCGGTTGTAAATGGGCTTGGTCGTCATTTCACACCCTTGAACTGCGCAATCGCATGCACCACGCGGCGGCAGCTGGATTCGTCACCCACCGTGATCCGCAGGCAGTGCGGCAATTTGTAGCTGACCACCCGGCGCACGATCAGCCCCTGCTTTTGCAAGAACAGATCGCAGGCCTCGGCCTCATCGGGCGACGCAAAGCGGGCCAGAATGAAATTGGCAAGTGAGGTGTCGGACGGGATGCCCAATTCGGCCAGGGCCTGCGCAAGCCAATGGCGCATCCGGGCATTGTCGGTGCGGCAACGCAACAAATGATCCTGGTCGCGCACGGCTGCCTCGGCCACGTCCAGCTGGGTATTCGACAGATTGAACGGGCCGCGAATACGGTTCAGCACATCAATAATGGCTTGCGGGCCATAGCCCCAACCAATGCGCAACCCGCCAAGACCGTAGATTTTCGAAAACGTCCGCGTCATCACCACATTGCTGCGGGATTCGATCAGGGCAAGCCCCGCATCAAAGCCTTCAACGAATTCGGCATAGGCCCCGTCCAACACCAAGATGGCCTGCGGGGGCAGACCGGCAGCCAAGCGTTCCACTTCCGCCGCAGAAATCATCGTGCCGGTCGGGTTGTTGGGATTGGCAATGAACACCAGTTTGGTGCGCCGGTTGCACGCCCGCAAAATGGCATCGACATCGGTGGTGCGGTCGCGTTCTTCAACCTCAACCGGCATGGCACCCGCCGCCAGCGCCGAAATGCGGTACATCAGGAACCCGTGTTCGGTGAACACCACCTCATCCTTTGGCCCCGCATAAGCCTGGCACAGAAAGGATATAATCTCATCCGACCCAACGCCGCAAATCACCCGCGCGGCGTCCAGCCCATGCACTTCGGCAATGGCAGTGCGCAGGGGAAGGTGATCGGTGGGCGGATAGCGGTGCAACTGATGCACCGAGCGTGCAAACGCCTCTTTCGCCTTGGCCGAAGGGCCTGCCGGATTTTCGTTTGACGACAACTTAACGATATTGGCTTGACCGGCTACTGCCGACTTACCGCCTTCATACAAAGCGATGTCCAAAATACCTAGTTGCGGTCGAATTGCGTCGTTCATCGGATTCCCCAAAGTTCACGTTTGGTTTTAGCGAGGGGGCGAGAGCAATGCCAGTGGTGATCTTGGATCAGCGCGCGCGGCAGATTGGCTCGCCCTCAGATCGGGGCGAGTGGTGCTGCCATTTTTATCCGCCATCCGCCGCGCGCGCATGCGCGCCCCTAAACCGCCAGAAAATTGGTGAACTGCCAGGGATCATCGGTGTCAATGTCTTCGGCAAAGCGGTTGATGCGATGGGCAATCGGTGTCCAGTCGGTGTAATGCGCCTCAACCGACCCAAGATACGGCCGCTGCACCGCCAAACACCGGGCGTGATCCATCTCGTCTGCTTCAACAAACCCCATTTTGGGATTCTCCACCGCCCAGACCATCGCCGCCATCACCGCCGATGTCACCTGCATGCCGGTGGCATTTTGGTAAGGTGCCGTCGCGCGCGCCGTTTCAATCGACAGCCGTGAGCCATACCACAGACCACCGCGCGCATGGCCATACAGGAACACCCCCAGATCATCGCCGCCGCTGACAATCTCGTCCGCCGTCAGGATATGTTTGGCGGCCGGCACCTGACCCGCGCCATTGATTTCATGCAGCGACAAGATCGCGTCATTGCACGGATGATAGGCATAATTACAGGTGGGCCGGAAAATCGCCGCACCGTCTTGCCAGACCGTGAAATAATCGCTGATCGAAATCGCCTCATTGTGCGTCACCACATAGCCAAACTGCGGCCCGATATCCGGGCACCACGACCGCACCCGCGTATCGGCCCCCGCCCGATCAATCCAGATCGCGCAGCGGCTACCAAAATCAAAGCCATGCCCATTCGGCGGCAATCTTTTTTCATGCGTGCCCCAGCCCAACTCGGCGGGCTGATAGCCTTCAGACAGCAACCCATCCACCGACCAGGTGTTCACAAACACGCCCACCGGTTTGGCACGCGCCGAAATCTGGCTGTCGCGCTCTGCCACATGCACGCCCTTGACACCCAAAGACTGCATCAAAGCGGCCCAATCCGGGCGGGTAGCCGGGGCCGCGGCGTGCAAACCTGTGTCTTTGGCCAGCACCAGCAACGCCTCTTTCAACAGCCAGCTGACCATGCCCGGATTTGCCCCACAGCACGAAATCGCCGTTGCCCCGCCCGTGTAAGATCGCCCCAAGGCCCGCACGCTTTCCCGCAGCGGATAGTTGGTACGATCTGCATTGGGGATGGTGGATCCGAAATAGAACCCCGGCCAGGGTTCGATCACCGTATCCAGATACAGCACCCCCAAGGCCTGACACGCAATCATCAGATCAACCGACCCCACATCGACCGACAGGTTCACCACAAACCCCCGCCCGTCTGGAAACAATCCGCGCAAAACGGCAGCATAGTTTTCGGGCGTCAACGCCAGTTGCAAATGGCGGATGCCATGATCTGCCAGCAACGAAGCATACTCTCCCGAAGGCTCGATCACCGTAAACGCTGCGCGATCATAGTCGAAATGCCGTTCGATCAACGGCAAAACCCCGCGCCCGATCGACCCGAACCCAATCATCACCAAAGGCCCGTCGATACGGGCATGAACCGGATAGGTCATCACTGTAATCCTTAATGCTTGTCGGTCTTGGACGACATCCAGTCCATCAGCGCCAACAACACGCCTGAAATCACAAAGGTCAGATGGATCACCACCATCCATTTCAGCGTTTCCATATCCACAGTATAGGCCGGGTTCGGCTTGCCCAGGGACATGAACACTTTCAGCAAATGGATACCCGAAATCGCCACGATGGAGGCGATCAGCTTCATCTTCAGGCCCGAAAAATCAACCTTGCCCATCCAGTCAGGCCGGTCCCCGCCGTGATCAATGTCCAGCTTTGACACAAAGTTCTCATACCCCGAAAACAGCACGATCAGCAAAAGATTAGCCGCCAGCGTCAGATCAATCAGCGTCAGCAGCGCCAGAATGCCCTGATCCGCCGTCAGGCTGAACGTCTTGGGCACATAATAAACCAGCTCTTTGGTGAAAATCACCGCCATCATGCCAAGGCTGACCACAAGGCCCAGATACATCGGCGCCATCAACCAACGCGAGGCAAAAAGACCCTGTTCGAATTTGCTTTCAAGCGTCGGTTTGATTGACATTGCGGCATCCCGTGCGAATAACGAAAAAGGCCCGCCTAAAGTAGGCAGGCCTTAGACTAACATAAAGGGCCATAAATCAGTTCTTGGCGTAATATTCCACGACAAGATTTGGTTCCATCTGAACCGGATACGGTGTGTCGCTCAGGCCCGGCGTGCGGACAAACTTGACCGTCAGCTTGGAGTGATCAACTTCCAGATAATCGGGCACGTCGCGTTCGGCTAACTGGATTGCTTCCAGGATCAACGCCATCTGACGCGACTTTTCACGCACGGCAATGATATCGCCTTCTTTCACGCGATATGACGCGATGTTCACGCGGCCGCCGTTGACGGTGACGTGGCCGTGGTTCACGAACTGACGGGCGGCGAAAATCGTCGGCACCAGCTTGGCACGGTAGACGACCGCGTCCAGACGACGTTCCAGCAGACCAACCAGCATCTCGCCGGTGTCGCCCTTGACGCGTTCGGCTTCGGTAAAGATCTTGCGGAACTGCTTTTCGGTCAGATCGCCGTAATAGCCCTTCAGCTTTTGCTTGGCGCGCAGCTGGGTGCCGAAATCCGACAGTTTGTTCTTGCGCCGCTGGCCGTGCTGGCCGGGGCCATATTCGCGCTTGTTCACCGGGGATTTCGGACGGCCCCAGATGTTTTCGCCCATACGGCGGTCAATTTTATACTTGGCAGACGTGCGTTTGGTCACGGCTGATCTCCTTCGCTGGATATGAAGGGCGTTGTCCTTTGATCTTGCGACCCGACAGGTTTCTTCTTGCGAAGTCCACCAACACCAATGAAAAGCCCCGGACTCTCACCCGGGACTGACGCGGCTTATACAGGCCGTCATCCCGGTGTCAACAAGGGCTGATTTTTTCTGTTCATAAATATCCTCGGGGGGTGAGGCCAAAGGCCGAGAGTGGCGGACAGCCCCCCTAAAATTCTTGGTCTAAGAATTTTCCACCGCCCTGCCCTTATGCCGCCATTTCATGCCGCAAAATCGCGGCCTCCGAGGCAGAGATATTGCGCCGGGCATATTCGCCATAACTGTGCGGATTTTCCGCGATGTCTGGCAAGATCGACAACAGGCCTGCGCGTTGCCCGTCCTCGACCGTATCCAGCGCCGTGTTGGACGGATGAAAGCTTTCGGTTTCCAGCCCGTTGGCCCAGACAATATTGTGCTGTTCCAACAAAATATGCACATAGGTTACTTCACGCAGGGCGTGATCCACCAAAATACTGGTGTCATTCAGCAAATCCTCTGCCGCAACCAACACTTCGGATGTGTTGAACAGCGCTTGTGCCGCGGCACCTTTGATCAGCATGCGGTGTTGTGGGGAAACCAGCAAATCATCTTCGGGTTGCCCGATGCCCAAAGCCCCCGCGCGAAACCGGATTGGTCGCAGATGCGGCATCGCATAGAGCCGCGCCCCTGACATCCTGCGATGACCCGTCCACAAAATTTGCTGCGGGCCATTGTCGCGCGTCAGGATCCTGTCACCTGCGCGCATCGACGATATCTGGCGCGCGCCCTCCGGCGTCATCAACTGCGTCTCGGGCGTAAAGCAGATCACCCCGCCGGCCACCCGCGCGCCCGCCCCCGAATGGGTGCGATCAATCGCGGTGCGCACCACCCACAGATCTTGATCAGGTGGGGGCAACTCACCGAAAAACATCAGTAGCTGCGCGCCAGTATCGGGAACCGGGATGATCGTGACGGTAAAGCTGTGATGACCATCGGTGACGATAAAGCCTTGATCCGGCAAATCATCATAACCGTCCGGTGGCCCGGCAAGGGGGGGCGCGTCAGTGCCCACGGCAGCACCGACCAATCGCCGCACCATGCGTGCTGCGCGTTTTCGTATATCCGCCGCGCCCTCGGCCCCTTCCAAAAGCAATAAACCTTGCGGTCCATCCACGCGCACAGCCGTACCCGTCCAGCGCCAAGCGGCGCCAACGGAAAGCACGTCGAGGGATGCGGCTTTGAGGCCGTCTACTTCTGTTTGTGACCAGGATATGACGAACGTGCCCAAAGAGCCCGTTTTCATGCCTGTTTGCCTGCTCGATTTTTTTATCGTTTCTTATGGAGAAACGTTACCAAGAAGCGAATCGCATTTCTACGACTTTTGCGCAACAGATGGTCAGATTATTGCAACTAGAACTTCAGGTTCAAACTAAGTGACCCCAGAACCTGCCCTTCGGGCTGCTGTTCAAACTCGCGCCCTAAATAGCTAAGTCCATAAAATATAGACGCTTTTTCGCCTTGCCAATGCACGCCTGCCCGCAGTCTTGCACGGGTATCCGACAGGGTGGCATCGTCACCATTTGGCAACAACTTACTGGCGAACACTTGGGTAACATCGCCGCCCAGCACGAAACTAACCCCCGTGCCCGGAGAGCCGTCAATGGCGCGAAAGCGCTGGCCACTGGACGCATCGCGCAGCATCAGATCATCGCGGCCCAATTGGCCTATCACAAGATCACCGCCGACGCGCACAAATGTCTCAAGCCCGGCCTGCGCCTCAACAAACGGGCGCAGGCGGGCGTTTTCGCCAAACTCTACCGTGCGGCCCAGTTCTGCCACCAAAGTGGGATAGACGGCGTTGCCAAGTTGGTCGTCATAAACAGTGGCATCAGCCAACCCCAACAAATCGTGCACGGTGCCCTGAAATCTGCTGATCTGGGTTTGCGGCCCGACAAACGCAAGATCGGCCCCCACGGCAATTTCATTGCCCTGCCAGCCAAAATGAGTGTGCAGACCAAAGGCCAATACACCCGCATAACGCCGGTCGCCTGCGGCAGGTGTCACCAAACTGGCGGGCGCAATTGTTTCTGCGCGGGCGCGGAACTCTAAAATCTCACCGATGTTTTGCGGCAACTCACCAGACCAGCTATATCCCCTGATCCGGCTGACGCTGTAAGATCCCGTGCGCCAGCGGTCATGCCTGTCGCCCAGCGCGTCGTTGGTGAACATGCGGCCCCACCCCAATGTTACCCGGTCTTGCGCAGCAGCAGGCACGGCGCATGTCAGACAGATCATCAGCACCGCAAGTTTCGTTTTGACCATTTTCATCATTCCAAAGCGCCCGCCCAATGTATCGTCTGAGGTTATCTTAATGTAGCTTTGCCTGCTATAGCTTTGGAAAATGGCAGTTGTTGGGCCTGCCCACCCTGTTGCCGATTTACCCAACCTTAGAGTGCATTGCAAAAAATCTTTCCCTTTTCCAATATTTCCCGGTTTTTCAGGTGGCCGTAAAAGGGGGCCATCCGACGCGCCCGCAAGGCTGCATCGCACAGCCTGTCGTTTTCAGCTGTCTGCCCCCAGCATCGCAAGGGCGGCGGCATAGACGCTGTCCGCCGATGGCATGGTGGCAGCATAGGCCGGGCCGGTGGCGATGAAGCTGTCGGCTGAAGTGATCCGAGACACCGGCATTGCACAGCGTTCTGTCAACAGCGCCATCATCCCCTCGGCCACGCCCCCCGTGCGGCGGCACTCATCGACGATCAGAACAGCCTTGCACCCGGCAACGGCCGCAACCAGCGCATCCTCGGGCAGAGGCGACAGCCAGCGCGTATCAATCACCCGCACCCGATGCCCCGCATCCGCCAGCCGCTGTTCGGCCTGACGGCCAAGGTAATAGCCGTTGCCATAGCTGACGATGGCCAGATCGGTGCCATCGCCATACAGCCCCACCTGACCCAGCGGTATCGTGCGATCTGGCACGGGATAACGCGTCATCCAGCCGCCATCCTTCTCCGTCAGGAAATCCCGCATCGGATACAAGGCAATAGGTTCCAAAAACACCACAACCCGTTGTTCTTCACGGGCCAACCGCACGCATTCGCGCAGCATCATCGCGGCATCCGCGCCATTAGACGGGCAGGCCAAAATCACACCGGGAATGTCGCGGATCACCGCAACCGAATTGTCATTGTGGAAATGTCCGCCAAATCCCTTTTGATACCCCAAACCCGCAATGCGCAGCACCATCGGATTGGTAAACTGACCGTCAGAGAAAAACGACAACGTCGCCGCCTCGCCGCGCAACTGGTCTTCAGCGTTATGCAAATAGGCCAGAAACTGAATTTCTGGCATCGGCACAAAACCGTTGTGCGCCATCCCGATCGCCAGCCCCAGAATGGATTGTTCATCCAGCAAGGTGTCAATCATCCTGGCGGGGCCAAAGCGCGCGAACAACTTTTGTGTCACGCCATAAACCCCGCCTTTCCGGCCGACATCTTCGCCCATCATCACGATTTCCGGGTGGGTCAGCATCAGATCGGTCAGCGCCCAGTTGATGATTTTGCTCATCGGTTGCGGGTCGGTCATCTGATTGAGATCACCCCCGAAGGCCGCTGCGCGATTTTCCGGTGTTGGGCCATTGCTTGGTCTGTTGGCACGGGGCGGGGGAATGATGCTGGCCATCACATCGGTGGCAAATTTCAGATGCGGGCGGGTGACGACCTGCGCCGCGATGCGGGTGACGCGATCCTGGGTTTCAGTATAAATCGCCAAAGCCTGATCGGGCGACATCACCCCCGATTGATCCAGCAAACGCACCGAATGCAGCAGCGGGTCTTGCGCCTCTTCGGCCTCTACCTCGGCGCGGGGCAGGTAAGTGGTGGGGATATCCGCCCCTGCGTGGCCATAAAGGCGAATGGTGCGCAGATGCAAGAATGCCGGCTTGCGATGGCTGCGCACATAGTCTGCGGCTTGTTGGGCAATGGCGAAGGTGGCAAACATATCCAAACCATCTGCCGCGAAATATTCCAAACCGGGGCGGGCGCTGAACGTGGCCTTGATCCAGCCCGTCGGAGTTTTGGTAGAAATCCCGATGCCGTTGTCTTCACACACAAACAGCAACGGCAAGGGCACCGATTGATACGATGTCCATTGCGCGGTATTGAAGGCCCCTTGGGCCGTAGAATGGTTGGCCGACGCATCCCCGAACGAACACAGAATAATCGCATCGTCGGGCAAAACGCTGTGCTCGGGTCGGTTGCGGCGGGCGGCCCCGATGGCATAGGCCGCCCCCACCGCCTTGGGCAGATGGCTGGCAATGGTGGATGTTTGCGGCGGGATGGCCAACACCTTTGACCCCAGCACCTTATGCCGTCCTCCCGAAATAGGGTCTTCGGACGACGCGGCAAATGAAAGCAGCATATCGCGATCAGGGGTTTGCGCCGGCACCTGACCTGCACGGGCAATCTGGAAGGCCGCGTCGCGGTAGTGTAGAAAGGCCATATCTGTTGGCCGCAACGCCTGTGCCACCGCGGCCATGCCTTCGTGGCCGGATGAGCCGATGGTATAAAACCCCTGCCCCGCCTTTTGCATTGCCCGGCTGGTGCGATCTAAAGCACGGCTTAGACAGGCGGCGCGATAAATGGCGATGGCGGTTGCGGCGTCTAACGGACCATCGGGGCGCGCACCGCCGGGAAAGTCGCACGCCGCCACGCGGGTTAGAAAATTCTGGTGAACAATATCAGCCCGGTCCATCCGGCACCCCGTTTTCTGCATATCTGGAATGACACGATCACGGAACGGGACGGATGCCAAGATGGGTAACCGACATCGCGATGATGTTCGGTTAAAACCGCAGTTAGGGGTCTTGGCAGATTTAACACGCGTTAAATCTGCCCGCGCCTGCCTGCCCCGGGCAGGCGCGATTCTCGCACCAGCCCAGACAGGCGCGGGCAGATTGATGGGATTGGCCTGTTGCACCACATCCCTTGCCCAACGGCCTTCGGCCTTTTGGGCAACGAAACCGATGGGTCTTGCGCTGCAAGACCCATCAGACGATTTCGAAGCAAGGCTTGGTTATCAGGCCACTGCCTATTCAATTTTGAATCATTTCGTTCTATTGCCCTCAAAATCCACGGGCCAACACAAACACAAATCTTAAAAATTCGTTACGTATCGCCTGCAACCCATTGTTTTCATTAAAACCAAAGGCGTGTCCACGCGTGGACACCGCCTAGCCGCATTTAGATTGCCCACACGACCCGCAAGTCATGCACCCCTCAACCATGCGCATGTTGTAATCGCCACACGACGGGCAGGCCTTACCACGCGGGGCTTGCCCGATCGCGATCACTTCGGCATGCGGATCGGATTTCAGACCCAGCCCTTCGCCTTCGATAAAGCCGATGGCGACCAGATGGCGTTCTATCACCCCGCCGATAGCGGCAAGGATCGACGGAATATACCGCCCGTCCATCCAGGCCCCCCCACGCGGATCGAACACGGCTTTCAACTCTTCCACCACGAACGAGATATCGCCCCCCCGCCGGAACACCGCCGAAATCATCCGGGTCAGCGCCACCGTCCAGGCGAAATGTTCCATGTTTTTCGAATTGATAAATACTTCAAACGGGCGGCGGTGGCCCGCGATGATGATGTCATTGATGGTGATGTAAAGGGCATGTTCTGATCCCGGCCATTTCACCTTATAGGTCTGGCCTTCCAATGCGGCCGGGCGATCCAGCGGTTCGCTCAGATACACAACCTCGCCGCCCGAACTGGTTTGCGGGGCTTCGGCGGGGATTTTATCCGACGATTCCGATACCGTCAGAACCGATCCGGTTACCGCATTGGGCCGGTAGGTGGTGCAGCCCTTACAGCCCTGATCCCACGCGGCCATATACACCTCGGCGAAATCGTCAAAGCTGATGTCTTCCGGGCAGTTGATGGTTTTTGAGATGCTGGAATCGATCCATTTCTGCGCCGCCGCCTGCATGCGCACATGATCCAGCGGGGGCAGGGTTTGCGCGTTGACAAAGTAATCGGGCAGATCCGCATCGCCGTGGGTTTCGCGCCACAGCCGCACGGCGTAATCGACGACTTCTTCCTCGGTGCGGCTGCCGTCTTTTTGCAGCACTTTGCGGGTATAGGCATAGGCAAACACCGGCTCTATCCCCGACGACACGTTGCCCGCATAAAGGCTGATGGTGCCCGTGGGCGCAATCGAGGTCAGCAACGCATTGCGGATGCCGTGGGTACGGATGGCATCACGCACATCGGCGTCCATCTGCAGCATATTGCCCGAGGCCAGATATTTATCTGCATCAAACAGCGGGAACGCGCCCTTTTCGCGCGCCAGATCGACCGATGCCAGATAGGCGCTGCGCGCGATGGCATGCATCCAATCTTCGGTCTGTTTGGCGGCGGCGGGCGATCCATAGCGTTGCCCCAACATCAGCAACGCATCCGCCAGACCCGTCACGCCCAGCCCAATCCGCCGTTTCGCCTTCGCCTCTGCCGCCTGTTCGGGCAAGGGAAAGCGGCTGGCATCGACCACATTATCCATCATCCGCACCGCCGTGCGCACCAGATCATCCAGTGCCACCAGATCAAGTCTGGCCTTTTTGGTGAACGCCCCGGTGATCAGGGTGGGCATGTTGATGCTGCCCAAAAGACAAGCGCCATAAGGGGGAAGCGGTTGTTCACCGCAAGGATTGGTCGCGGCAATCGTCTCGACATAGTTCAGATTATTGGCGGCATTGATCCGGTCGATAAAAATCACACCGGGTTCGGCGAAATCATAGGTGTTGCGCATGATGGTGTTCCACAGATCACGCGCCTGCACAGTCCGGTATACTTTGTCGCCAAAGACCAGCTCCCACGCCGCATCGGCCTTGACCGCCGCCATGAACGGATCGGTGATCAGCACCGACAGGTTGAACATGCGCAGGCGGGCCGGGTCTTTTTTGGCGGCGATAAACGCCTCAATATCAGGGTGATCGCAGCGCATCGTGGCCATCATCGCACCGCGCCGCGACCCCGCCGACATGATGGTGCGGCACATCGCATCCCAGACATCCATGAACGACAACGGCCCCGAGGCATCGGCGGCGACGCCCATCACCGCGGCCCCACGCGGGCGGATCGTGCTGAAATCATAGCCGATCCCGCCGCCCTGCTGCATCGTCAGTGCGGCCTCTTTCAGCCCGTCAAAAATGCCGCCCATATCATCGGGCACGGTGCCCATGACAAAACAGTTGAACAAGGTGACGGACCGCCCCGTGCCTGCCCCTGCCGTAATCCGGCCTGCGGGCAGAAATTTGAAGCCATCGAGGGCGGTGTAGAACTTTTCTTCCCAAACTGCGGGATCTTTTTCCACCACTGCCAACGCACGGGCAATCCGGTGCCAACTGTCTTCCACTGTGCCATCAATCGGCGTGCCATCGGCGGTTTTCAGGCGATACTTCATATCCCAGATTTGCTCGGCAATGGCGGCGGCGAAGCGGGACATCGGGAATCCTTCCAAATCATCAGCTTTGTGGAGAGAAACCAAGATACCCCCAAGCTATCCATCCGGCAAGGGTTGAGGCCACAAGATTTAGGTTTATCTTGGGCTGACAAGACCGGGGGATTCGTGGGCGATTTGAATATTCTGAAACTTTGTGTCGGCGCGACCTCGGTTGAGGATTTGACCGACTGGCACCGCGCGCATGCCCATGTCTGGAAGGCGGGCACCACCGAACACATCACCCGGATGACACCCAAGCGGGAGGCGGAACTTCTGGAAGGCGGATCGCTGTATTGGGTGATCAAAGGGTCTATCCTTGCCCGCCAACGGATATTGGATTTGCAGGACCGGCGCGGATCGGACGGCATTGCGCGGTGTGCCCTGGTGCTGGATGCCGAAGTGATCCGGGTCGAAGCCGCCGCGCGCCGCCCGTTTCAGGGCTGGCGGTATCTGGCGGGGGCAGAGGCGCCGCGCGATTTGCCGAAAGGCCGCAAGCTGGACGATGCGCTGCCGCCTGCGCTGGCGCTGGCATTGGCCGAAATCGGATTGTATTAGAGCGGGTTGCAGCCAATCTGATTCAGATTGGCTGCAATCCAAGACAAACCGAAATTGAGAATGTTGGCGGCCCGGAAGCCGGCGGGGGTTTCACACCCCCGCCCAAATCGTAAAACGATTTGGTCCCCCGTGGGATATTTGAAAACAGAAAAAGCGCAAATTTTAGATAAATTTTTGATACGTTTTCGCAAACTTACCATCATTTCAGAGCGCGGGCCGCTTTCCCGAAGGTGCATTTCAAGCGGTTCAGGCTTTGCCTGACCGACATCGGACATCGGGTTCCAGGGCAGGGCAGGCCGCGAATGTGGAGAAACGTCAAACCCGAATCGCTTTAAAACCCATTCGAATTGCCCGCAACAATACGTCCCGTGCCTTCGTCGCCCGCCGCCCCGACCCAAGTGATCTGTCCGCCCGCGATCCGTGCGGCCCAGCATTGCGCCGGGTCTTCGCCATAGGCAAAACACATCTTGTCGCCTGAAATGCTCCACTCTCCCGCGTAATCTGCCGCTTTGATGGTGCCATCCGCGGCGTAAAACTCGGTATATCCACCAGAGGCTTGCATGCTGCCCTGCACCGTATTGCCAGAAATGGCCGACCTTATGGCATTGCCAGACGCAAGTTCTTGGGCACTGGCGGGCAAGGCAAGCAGGGCAAATACAAAGCTGAGGCGGCGCATGTTGTATCCTTTCGGGGCCAATGGCGCGAAGGTAGCCGTCTGCACGTACGCGTCAAGTAGGGTAAAGCCCACCCTGCAGCGTGATGTTCAGCCGTAAGGCAAGCGCGCGCAGGGCGGTTTGCGCCTGTGACCAATCGGCAGTCCGGGCGGCGTAAAGTGTGGCCTGACTTTGATGCATAACCGAATCTGAAAGAATTTTCAAGTGGTTGGCGCGCAAGGTTTCGCCTGTGCTGGTGATATCAGCAATTGCTTCGGCGGTCAGGTTTTTCACCGTGCCTTCGGTGGCACCCTGGCTGTCAACAAGTTGGTAATCGGCCACGCCGTTGGCGGTCAGAAATTCGCGCACAAGGCGGTGGTATTTGGTGGCAATGCGCAGCCGGAACCCGTGGGTGCTGCGAAATGCTGCCGCTGCTGAGTCCAGATCGTCCAGCGTATCCACGTCAATCCACACGGCGGGCACCGCGATGATCAGATCGGCCTGACCAAAGCCCATCGGCACCAGTTCCATCACCTGCGTCTCCCAATCGGCCAAGCGATCGCGCAGCAAATCAGATCCCGTCACCCCCAGATGTATCCGCCCCGCCGCCAGTTCGCGCGGAATTTCGCCAGCCGACAAAAGTACAAGCTGGGCACCCGATACGCCCTCTATCGCCCCGGCATATTCCCGGTCGGCCCCGCTTTGGCGCATCGTGATGCCGCGCGTGCCGAACCAGTCGAAGGTTTGCTCCATCAGGCGGCCCTTTGAGGGCACTCCGATCTTCAACATGACAGCGCCGCCCTCTGTTTGGCCACAAGGTTGGGCCGGATGATGCCGCCCACCGCAGGGATAGACCGCCCGTGCCCCAAAACAGCCGTCAACGCGTCATACCGACCGCCCGACGCCACAGAGGGCTGATCGGCGGGGCCGTGAAAGCTGAACACGAAACCATCGTAATATTCCATCGAGGTCCGCCCTAGGCTGGCCTCGAACGGCAAGCTTTGCACGTTTATGCCGCGCGCCGACAGGGCCTCAAGCCGGGCGGCAAACCGATCAACGGCGGGGGCGATGGCGGGCAGCATCGGGGTGATGCCGCGCAGGTGGGTCAGGGCGGCAGCGGCAGGGGCTTGCAGTGACAAAAGATCATAAAGCAGGGCTGCTTCGGTGGCGGCAATCGGGGCGGTGTTGGCATCGTCGATCAGGGCGGCGGCGCGGGCCGAGATATCGTCTGCGCTGCGCAGGCCGATGAAGCTGCCCGCCTGTTCGATCAACGCGGCGGGCGTGCCGGTGGCGAGTTTATCCAGCAAGTGTGCGCGGGCGGCGGGCACGGCAGCGCGGCCTGCAAACCGGTCCAGCAGCGCGCGAAACCGTTTTGGCCGCCAGATGTGGTGCAACAGGGCCGCGCGGCGGTGCTGTGTGGTCGCAAGCCCCTGCACCGCCGCCATCAGAATACCAATATCGCCGGTGGTTGCGCGCAGGTTCAGAGGGGCCAGCAGATTGGCGAACAACGCGAACACCTCGGCATCCGCCAACTGGGGAGCGTCGCGGTCAAAGAGTTCGAACCCAACTTGCAGGTATTCAGACGCACGTTGGTTCAGGTGATCTTGCTTGCGAAACACCTCGCCCAGATAGCAATACCGCGCCGGGTCCGCACCGTTTTGCATATGCGCCTGCACCACGGGCACAGTGAAATCGGGGCGCAGCATCATCTCACCGCGCAACGGATCAGTGGTGGTATAGGCCCGCGCGCGGATGTCTTCGCCGTAAAGGTCCAGCAGGGTTTCGGCGGGCAGCAGCAGGTCGGCGTCCACCGGGATGGCACCCGCGGCTTGGAAGGCGGCAAAAAGCGCCTCGGCTTCGGCGCGTATGGTGGCTTT
>JAYUHO010000317.1:0-25197 GCA_043766915.1 Cypionkella sp. | reverse complement strand
CGTGCATCACGATGCCACCCAAATTCCGTTCCGCAAGGCTGTGGCAATCGGTTTCATCCAGTGTCTGGCCTTGGTGCCCGGGGTGTCGCGGTCTGGCTCTACCATCGTGGGTGCGCTGATGTTGGGCGTGGACAAGCGCGCCGCGGCTGAATTTTCGTTCTTTCTGTCGATGCCCACCATGGCCGGGGCCTTTGCCTATGACCTTTACAAAAACCGCGACATTCTGGACTTTTCTGCAGTCTCAGACATCGCGGTTGGGTTCGTCTTTGCCTTTGTCACTGCCGTCATCGTGGTGCGCTGGGTGTTGGCCTATGTCAGCCAACACGGATTTGCGCTGTTTGGCTGGTGGCGAATCATTATAGGGTCGTTGGCTTTGGCCGCACTTTGGGCGGGCTACTAGACAGATAGGTAACGGTAGCTGACCCTAATTTCATGATTTTTGCCGATATCATCCCAAGCGGCGCAATAAATCGGATAATAGGCCAGTACTGCTGCCTTTTAATTGCGGACCGACAGTCGTATCACACGCCAGCGACGACAATTGACCCAAGGGGCGTTGATATGGCTGGCCAAAAGATGCTGAAATTCGTGACCTTGGGCAAAGAAATGCCTCAGAAGCGCGATGCCTATCAGCGCACCGGTGACTTCGATGAAATTTACCGCGAATTTGCCGCCCAAAAAGCCGCTGAACAGGCCAGCCGCTGCAGCCAATGCGGCGTGCCCTATTGCCAGACCCATTGCCCTTTGCACAACAACATCCCCGACTGGTTGCAGCTGACAGCCGAAGGCCGTCTGGAAGAAGCGTATGAGCTGTCACAAGCCACCAATACTTTCCCCGAAATCTGTGGCCGCATTTGCCCCCAGGACCGCCTGTGTGAAGGCAACTGTGTGATCGAACAAGCAGGGCACGGCACAGTCACGATCGGCTCGGTTGAGAAATATCTGACCGATAAAGCGTGGGAAATGGGCTGGGTCAAACCAATCCGTCCCCAGACCGAACGCGCGGAATCGGTTGGCATTATTGGGGCTGGCCCCGGTGGTCTGGCAGCGGCTGACGTGCTGCGGCGTCGGGGCGTGCAGGTCACGGTATATGACCGCTATGATCGTGCCGGTGGTTTGCTGACCTACGGCATTCCGGGCTTCAAACTGGAAAAGCCCGTGGTCATGCAACGCATTGAACAGCTGGAACTTGGCGGTGTGCAGTTTGTGCTGAACTGCACCATTGGCGTGGACCTGACATTTGATGCCATCCGCGGCCAACACGACGCCATCCTGATCGCCACCGGCGTCTATAAGGCGCGGGATATTGCCGCTCCCGGTGTCGGAGCCAAAGGGATCGTGGCCGCCCTTGATTACCTGACAGCCAGCAACCGCAAAAGCTTTGGCGATGATGTGCCGGACTTTGACGACGGCGCACTGAATGCCGAAGGCAAGCGTGTCGTGGTTATTGGCGGCGGCGATACTGCGATGGATTGCGTGCGCACGGCCATTCGCCAAGGTGCCACATCGGTGAAGTGCCTGTATCGTCGCGACAAAGCCAACATGCCCGGCAGCCAGCGCGAGGTTCAAAACGCCGAAGAAGAAGGCGTTGATTTTGTCTGGCTCTCTGCGCCAAAGGGCTTTACCGGCGGCGTCGATGTTGATGGCGTGATGGTCCAGAAAATGCGCCTCGGCGCGCCGGATTCGTCGGGCCGTCAATCGCCAGAGATCATCGAAGGGGCCGATTATATCGAGCCCGCCGAACTGGTCATTCAGGCGCTGGGCTTTGAACCGGAAGCCTTGCCAACGCTGTGGGGCGTGCCTGAACTGGCCGTCACCCGCTGGGGCACGATCAAAGGTGATTTCCGCACCCATGCCACCAGCCTGCCCGGTGTCTATGCCGCAGGTGACATCGTGCGCGGCGCAAGTCTGGTAGTTTGGGCCATTCGTGACGGGCGCGAAGCCGCCGGGTCTATCCTTGACTATCTGGCGCAACCCGCCGCCGTTGCGGCAGAATGACGGGGCTTTGCACGCCATCATCACCCCTTAGGCCTGCACCCAGATAAAAGGTAGATCGCACATGAAACTGTTTCTTGCACTTCCCCTGATCTTAACCGCAGCCCCGGCTCTGGCCGGCAGCTTTACCGCGCCCGACGGCTGCACCAGCTATCTGACCGTACAGTCGCATGGCTGCTACGTTGCCAATTACTACCGCTGTGAAGCAGACAATCCCGGTGATCAATGGCGCGCTGATTTCGATCAGGAAGGCCCGTTCTACCTGTCGAAAATCGACCGCGAGACGCAGTGGATCGAGAGCTACGACATGAACCCGCCGGTCAAGCAAACCCTTGATCCAAGCCCCGTTGATCCGGCCTCGTTTTCCGATTTGCTGGCCACGGGTTACGACAGCTTTGTATTCAGCCTGACCAAAGACAACGGCGAGCAAACCAACGTGCGCGGTTTTGACAAACTGACGGGCAAGTCGGTGGTAATCGACGGTGTAACTTTGCCGCAAACCGAATTTGAATATACCGAGACCGATGATGCAGGCACCGTGCTGCGGCAGGCGCGCGGAACCGAATTTATCAACCCGGATTGGCGCAATTTCTATTCCGGCACATCGGAGTGGTTTGACGGCACCAACTGGTTGCCGCTGGAAGGATCGCCCGTGCAATTTATTTTGCCCGGTGAAAAAGGTTTTGCGGCCACCCAGCCGATTTTCGATTGTGATGTGGTGTTGTCTTCGCTGCCGGCGCCCCAACTTACGCTGATCCGCCAAGCAAACTAACCGACCAAAAATAACGACTTATGCCAAAGGATACCGCCATGACCCAATACAACGATGCCTGGGTAAAGGCCGAAGAAGCCAAGCGCGCTTGGATGGATGCCAACAGTCTTTACAAAACCGAAGACGAACATGCGTCTTGCGGCGTGGGTCTGGTCGTGGCGATTTCGGGCAAGCCGTCGCGCAAGGTCGTAGAAAACGGCATTGCGGCGCTAAAGGCGGTCTGGCATCGCGGTGCGGTCGATGCCGATGGCAAGACGGGGGATGGCGCGGGCATTCATGTGCAAATCCCGGTCAGGTTTTTCTATGATCAGGTCCGTCGCACCGGCCATGAACCCGATACCAAAAAGCTGATCGCAGTGGGGCAAGTCTTCCTGCCCCGCACCGACTTTGGCGCACAGGAACGGGTTCGCACGATTGTTGAATCCGAAGTTTTGCGGATGGGTCACTATATCTATGGCTGGCGTCATGTGCCCGTCGATGTGTCGGTTCTGGGGGATAAGGCCAACGCGACCCGTCCTGAAATCGAACAGATTCTGATCCGCAACGACAAGAACATCGACGAGGTTCAGTTCGAACGTGAGCTGTATATCATTCGCCGTCGCATCGAAAAGGCCGCACTCGCCAGCCAGATTCAGGGCATGTATCTGTGCAGCCTGTCGTGCCGGTCGATCATCTACAAAGGCATGATGCTGGCCGAACAGGTCGCCACTTTTTATCCCGATCTGATGGATGATCGGTTTGAATCCGCCTTTGCAATCTATCACCAACGTTACTCCACCAACACCTTCCCGCAGTGGTGGCTGGCCCAACCCTTCCGCATGTTGGCCCATAATGGTGAGATCAACACCCTGAAGGGCAACGTCAACTGGATGAAAAGCCATGAAATTCGCATGGCGTCTAATAACTTTGGCGATGCTGCTGAAGATATCAAACCGATCATCCCGGCGGGCACGTCGGATTCCGGTGCGCTGGACGCGGTGTTTGAAATGCTGGTGCGGTCTGGTCGCAACGCGCCCCTTGCCAAAACCATGCTGGTCCCCGAGGCGTGGAGCAAAGCCACCACAGATATGAAACCGGCCTGGGCCGACATGTATGCCTATTGCAATTCGGTGATTGAACCATGGGACGGCCCGGCGGCCCTTGCGATGACCGATGGCCAATGGGTCTGCGGCGGTCTTGATCGCAACGGCCTGCGCCCCATGCGTTATGTCGTCACTGGCGATGGCCTGCTGATTGCCGGGTCCGAGGCGGGCATGGTGCCGATCGACGAATCCACTGTGCGCGAAAAGGGCGCACTGGGGCCGGGGCAGATGATTGCCGTCGATATGGCCGAGGGCAAGCTTTATCACGACGTAGAGCTGAAGGATAAACTGGCCGCCGCCCAGCCCTACGGCGACTGGATTCAAAAAATTGTTGATTTGAACGCGTTGCTGAAAGATGTGCCCGAAGTGGCGCTGTTCAGCGGGGCCGATCTGCGCAAACGCCAGATTGCTGCGGGCTACACGGTGGAAGAACTGGAACAGGTGCTGGCCCCGATGGCCGAAGACGGCAAGGAAATGATCGCCTCGATGGGCGATGATACGCCTGCCGCGGTGCTGTCATCGATCTACCGCCCGCTGTCGCATTTCTTCCGGCAAAACTTTAGCCAGGTCACCAACCCGCCCATCGACTCACTGCGCGAAGGCCGGGTGATGTCGCTGAAAACCCGCTTTGGCAATTTGCGCAACGTGCTGGACGAATCCAACGCGCAGACCGAAACGATGGTGCTGGAAAGTCCGTTCCTGGCCAACGCTGAATTTGACGTGCTGGTGAACCGCTTTGGCGAGCAAGTCGCCGTCCTGGACTGCACTTTCCCCGCCAATTCGGGCCCCGATGCTTTGCGTCAGGGTCTGGAACGTATCCGCGCCGAGGCCGAAGATGCCGTGCGGTCCGGTGCGGGCCAATTGGTTATGTCGGATCAGGAACAGGGCACCGACAAAGTTGCGATGCCGATGATTCTGGCCTCCTCTGCCGTGCATTCGTGGCTGACGCGGAAAGGTCTGCGCACCTTTTGCTCGATCAATGTGCGGTCTGCAGAATGCATTGATCCGCATTACTTTGCCGTGCTGATTGGCTGTGGGGCAACCACCGTAAACGCCTACCTTGCGCAAGACAGCATCGCAGACCGCATTTCGCGCGGCCTGATCGAAGGCAGCTTGCTGGATGCCATGCGCCGCTACGGTCTGGCGGTGGATTCGGGCTTGCTGAAAATCATGTCCAAGATGGGCATTTCGGTGATTTCGTCTTATCGCGGTGGTCTGAATTTCGAAGCCGTCGGTCTTAGCCGTGCTATGGTCGCCGAATATTTCCCCGGCATGCAAAGCCGTATTTCTGGCATTGGCTTGGCGGGTATTCAGATCAAGGCCGAAGAAGTTCACGCCAAAGGCTGGCGCGGCGGCGCGGACGTTCTGCCCATCGGTGGCTTTTACAAAGCCCGCCGGACAGGCGAAAAGCACGCCTGGGAAGCCCAAACCATGCACATGCTGCAAGAGGCCTGCAACCGCGCGTCGTTTGATCTGTGGAAGCAGTATTCGGCGGCCATGCGGGCCAACCCCCCCATCCACATCCGCGATCTGCTGGATATCAAGGTGCTGGGCAAGCCCGTGCCGATTGAAGAGGTGGAATCCATCACCTCGATCCGCAAACGTTTTGTTACCCCCGGCATGTCTTTGGGCGCGTTGGGCCCAGAGGCGCATAAAACCTTGAACGTGGCGATGAACCGCATTGGGGCCAAATCGGACAGTGGCGAAGGTGGCGAAGACCCCGCCCATTTCCACCCCGAACCCAATGGCGACAACCCATCTGCCAAGATCAAACAGGTGGCGTCGGGCCGCTTTGGCGTCACAGCCGAATATCTGAACGCCTGCGAGGAATTGGAAATCAAAGTCGCCCAAGGTGCCAAGCCCGGTGAAGGTGGGCAATTGCCCGGCATGAAGGTAACGGCGCTTATCGCGCGGTTGCGCCATGCCACCCAAGGGGTCACGCTGATATCCCCGCCGCCGCATCACGATATCTATTCCATCGAAGACCTTGCGCAGCTGATCTATGACCTCAAACAGATCAACCCGCGCGCCAAGGTGACGGTGAAACTTGTATCCTCGTCCGGTGTCGGCACGATCGCCGCAGGTGTGGTCAAAGCCAAAGCCGATGTGATCCTGATCTCGGGTCACAACGGCGGCACGGGTGCCTCGCCCGGCACCTCGATCAAATACGCGGGCCTGCCATGGGAAATGGGCCTGACAGAAGCGCATCAGGTTCTGGCGATGAACAACCTGCGCGAACGCGTCACCCTGCGCACCGATGGCGGGTTGCGCACCGGCCGCGATGTGGTGATGGCGGCCATGATGGGGGCCGAAGAATACGGCATCGGCACCGCCGCCCTGATCGCCATGGGCTGCATCATGGTGCGGCAGTGCCAATCCAACACCTGCCCGGTGGGCGTTTGCACCCAAGACGCCAAACTGCGCGAAAAATTCACCGGCACGGCGGATAAAGTGGTGAACCTGATCACCTTCTACGCGCAAGAAGTGCGCGAGATTTTGGCCAGCATCGGTGCGCGGTCGATGGATGAAATCATCGGGCGGGCTGATTTGCTGTCACAGGTGTCGCGCGGCTCGGCGCATCTGGATGATCTTGATCTGAACCCGCTGCTGATCACTGTCGATGGCGCGTCAAAGATCACCTATGACCGGTCCAAACCGCGCAACCATGTGCCCGATACGCTGGATGCGGAAATCGTCAAAGACGGCGCGCGGTTCTTTGAAGATGGCGAGAAAATGCAGCTGTCTTACGCCGTGCGCAACACGCACCGCACCATCGGCACGCGGGCCTCGTCGCATATTGTCAAAAAGTTTGGCATGCGCAACACCTTGCAACCCGATCATCTGACCGTGAAACTGTCCGGCTCTTGCGGCCAATCCTTGGGCGCTTTTGCCGTGCAGGGATTAAAGTTGGAAGTGATGGGCGACGCCAATGATTACGTCGGCAAGGGCCTGTCGGGGGCCACAATCGTGGTGCGCCCCCTGATGACGTCGCCGTTGAAAGCCGAGGACAACACCATCATCGGCAACACCGTGCTTTATGGCGCAACGGCTGGCTATCTTTACGCTTCGGGCCGTGCGGGCGAACGCTTTGCCGTGCGCAATTCGGGCGCATCGGTGGTTGTCGAAGGCTGTGGGTCGAACGGTTGCGAATACATGACAGGCGGTGTTGCGGTGATATTGGGCCGGATCGGGGCCAACTTTGGCGCCGGGATGACGGGCGGCATGGCCTATGTTTATGATCCTGCGGGTGTGGCCGAAGATTTCATGAACCTTGAAACCCTTGTCACCTGCGCCGTCGCCCACCCCCATTGGGAGGCGCAACTGCGCACCCTGATCGAGGCACATTTGGCAGAGACCGACAGCCGCCATGCCAAACGCATTTTGGCAAACTGGGAGGCCGAGCGGGCAAATTTCCTGCAAATATGCCCCAAAGAAATGCTGGTGCATTTGCCCTATCCACTGTCGGATGAGGCGTTGAAGGTTCCTGCAGAATAGGAAAGACTTCTGTTGGGCAAGGTATCGCCTTGCCCAACAGTGTTCGGTTACGGCTGCAACTCAATTATGATCGCCGGGTTGTTCAGGCTTTCGCTCAGCTCTTCATCGGCGCGGATCATGCCAAATCCGGGGGCGTAGTATTTGAATTCGCGCAGATCGGCATCTGCCGTGCTGCCTTCAAAGGTCTTCAATACGTTGTGAAACTTGCCGCCCGGCCCTTCAATTTCCAGATCAACGGCAAGAACCTCGGCATAATCCATCGCGCCATCGGTAGGGGCATATTCCTGATATTGGGTCAGACCAACCACGGGCATCCCCGGAACGGATATGCCCGGCTGCGCCCCATTTACGCCCGCGCGCCATGCCGATTTATTATCAGTGCCGGTCAAAATGCCTGCGGCGTCATAGCGAAAATTGGTCACATCCTCGCCAAAATACCAAACATTGCCATCCTGGTCGGCGGCATAATAATCAAAGGTCCGCTCAACCAGAATGCCCGCGTCAAAGGCTTCGTCCAGTATAAAAATTGTCGGCACGCCCAAGATCACCGGGCCGGGGCCCTGCACGGTGATCACCCCATGCTCGACGATCGGCTTGCCATCTGTGCGGGTGCCTTTCAGCGTATGGCTGGTGCCAATTTCCAGCGGAAAATACGGGTTTTCTTTTGGGGCCACAAAGTTTGCCGCATCGAAAACGGGCACCGCCGGATCAGAGGCAAAAGCGGCAACAGGCGTGGCCATAACCGCCAACCAAAGCGCTGCGGGAATTCGGCGTTCCATGGTAAATTCCTTTCATGGGGGATGGGAGAACCCCCAAACCATGGGCCGACTGATCCAATGTGAAAATCCGCCTGACGCCGGATGCGGCCCCGTATCGCATTTGGCGGATTGTCGGGCCAGCTTGGGAACCAGTAGCATTTGGTTGAACCGAACGATTGCTGCAAAGGGATCATCATGCCCAACACACGTCTGATGCTGCTTGTCGGCCTGATCGCCGCTGTAATCTTTGGCCTGTCAGCGATTGACCTGCTGCGCGAACCAGTCTTCCCGCCGATGGGTGAAGTGGTGATTGATCTGGCGGAAAAGCTGATGCTGGTGGCCGCGATGGCTGCTGTGGCATGGACGGTGTATGGCCTCATTGATCTTCGTGCGGATCAGGACGCGCTGAATAATAACATCGCCCGGTCAATGGCGCAGGGTGATGCCTGGCGGGCCCAGCGCCGCACCGAGATAGAGGCACTTGGCCAGGCAATCGAAGAACAGTTCCACAAATGGCGCCTGACCGGGGCCGAAATTGATGTTGCCGGATTGATGCTGAAAGGCATGTCGCTGAAAGAAATCGCAATTGCCCGCCATACGTCCGAGGCAACCATCCGCCAGCAGGCACAATCCATCTATCGCAAATCTGGTCTGTCCGGGCGCGCCGAACTCGCGGCCTATTTCCTTGAAAGCCTGTTCGCCGCCGCCGAAGACACTGCCCAAAGCAGACCGTCCCTGACAGTCATTCAATAGTAACGCACCGAAGTCAGGTCCAACGCCCATTTCCCCAAGGAACAGGTATGCAAACCATGAGAGTAAAGGCGACAATAGCGGCCATGATGTTAACTTTGGTTGGGGCCGGTGCTGCCACAGGGCAGGATATGTTGATTTTCGGGGGCGGAAAGATTGAACTTAACTTCCCCTCCGAAGGCGCAACCCAAGACCTTAGCATTTACATCGAAGCTGAGCGCGGCGGAGTTTACGGTGGTGTGCTTGGGCTTGTGTCCAATGATCAAACCGCCGCCAAAGTCGAACTTTATGCAGGGTATCGGGCTGAAACGGCCACCGGTTTTACCTATGATCTGTCCTACACCCGCTTCAACTATCCCAATGACAGTGGCGACTGTTGCGGTGAAGTTGCGTTATACTTTGCGCAGCAGGTTCACGATACGATCAACCTGTCGACCAAAGTCACCTATGATCCAGATGTCTCTTTGGCCGGGATAGAAATAGGGGCCGAAATCAGTGCCACCGACACGCTGACAGTATCAGCGAATTACATGCTGACGCAGCAAGCCGCCGGCGCGAACGACAAAAGCTGGGATATTGGGGTTGGATACGACTTGCATGACGATACCTCCCTTGATCTGCGCTATTACCATGGGTCTGACACCCCCGGCTATTTCGGTATCGCACTGTCATTTGAAACGAATCTTTTGGGCGGATAGCCTTCGCACAAAGCGCAACCGTGCCACCGTGCGTTTGACGAATCTGCGCCGATGCCCAAGCCAAATCGCCCGTCCTGCGCTAAATCTCCCCGCCCTGCCTTGACGCAGCACAAAGCTGTCGCTCTATGGTGCAATGATGACGGACACACCTTCCAAAAAAGGCCGCCCGACAAAGGCGGTCATCGAAACGCGCCCGCCGCAGCCATTGGTGCGCCGGGTCATGCGCTGGATTTTGCGCGGTTTGGCCGGTGTGGCGACGTTTTATGCCGTCCTCATCGTTCTCTTCAGCTTTCTTCCACCACCAATCAATATCTACCAGGTGCAAGAAAGCTGGCGACTTGGTGGTATCCGCAAAGACTGGGTATCATGGGATGAAATCCCCCCCATCATGGCGCGCTCTGTGGTCGCCGCCGAGGATGCCAACTTTTGCCTGCACTGGGGTTTTGATATGGCCGCCATCCGTGCGGCAGTCGATCAGGGCAGCCAGCGCGGCGCATCCACGCTGACCCAGCAGGTGGTAAAAAATACCTTCCTTTGGCATGGTCGCAGTTGGGTGCGCAAAGCGATGGAAGCGGTCCTGACCCCGGCGGTGGAACTGGTTTGGTCGAAGCAACGCATCCTCGAGGTTTATCTGAACGTCGCCGAATTTGACGAAGGCGTGTTTGGCGTGCAGGCGGCAGCGCAAACGCTTTTCGGCGTCGATGCCCGCGATCTGACCGATACCCAGGCCGCCCGCCTTGCGGCGGTTTTGCCCGACCCAAAAGGGCGCAGTGCGTCTGATCCGTCAGAGTTTGTGCGCAAGCGTAGCCGGTCCATTTTGTCCGGCGCTGAAACCATAGCGGCGGATGGCCGCGCGGATTGCTTTCAGTCCCCGGATTAAAGCGGGTTGCTGGTTGAATTTGGCACGAAATGGCCGCACCACTACCAAGGGCAAAGCGCCCCAAAACAGCCAAGGCCGCCCCAATGACCCCCGTGCTTCGCCAAAAGATTATCGACACCTGCGCTGCTAAAATTGCAGCCAAAGGCACGCAGGTTGGCTTGTCTTTTTACGCGTTTTTCCACAATAGAAACGATGACCCTGCATCGCTGATCGAAGTGGCGGTTTGGTGGATCAAGACCAACCGGCTTGACCACTTTGAGAAGGCTATAAAAATAAAGAAAATGGTTGAGGACTTAGATCAATGAACCGTCTGTACCATGCGCCCCTGTCGCCGTTTTGCCGCAAAGTGCGTTTGACACTGGCCGAGAAACGTCTGGATGTAGAGCTGGTCGAAGAACGCTATTGGGAGCCGACGCCAGAATTTCTGAAACGCAATCCTGCTGGTAAAGTGCCGGTGCTGCGCATGGAAAACCGGCTGATGAGTGAATCGCAGGCAATCTGCGAATATCTGGAAGAGGCGTATCCGAACCCACCCCTGATGCCGCGCGATCCGGACAGCCGATATGAGGTGCGTCGCCTGTGTGCTTGGTTTGACGATAAGTTCCACGCCGAAGTCACCTCAAAACTGCTGTATGAGCGGGTGAACAAGAAAATCATGGCCCAGGGCTATCCCGATTCAAAGAACGTGAAATCGGGGGCAGGGCGGATCAAATATCACATCGACTATCTTGGATGGCTGTTGGATCAGCGCCGATGGCTGGCGGGGGATATGATGACGCTGGCCGATCTGACGGCGGCTGCGCATTTGTCTTGTCTCGACTATATCTCAGACGTGGACTGGAACCGGTCTGCGACGGTGAAAGACTGGTATGCCAAGATCAAATCCCGCCCATCCTTTCGCACATTGCTGGCCGATCAGGTTTCAGGTTTCCCGCCGCCCGCCCACTATGCCGACCTTGATTTCTGATCCCAAGGCCGGGGGGTTTCACGCCCCCCGGACCCCCTGTGGAGTATTTTCGCCAAAATGAATGCGGCAGTGAAAGATCGGCTGATCGCCCGTGCGACGGAAGAAGGTTTTTCGAAACTGGGCATATGTGCGCCAGATGCCGCCCCTGAAACCGCGGGCAAGTTGCGTGCATTCCTAAAGGCGGGGCATCATGGCCAGATGGCTTGGATGGCAGAGCGCGAAGCGTGGCGCGGTTCCGCTGCAACGCTTTGGCCAGCGGCAAAATCGGTGATCATGCTGGCGGAATCCTATACGCCACAGACCAATCCTCTGGCGGTACTGGACCTTCCCGACCGCGCGGCAATATCGGTCTATGCCCAAGGCCGCGATTACCACGATCTGGTCAAACGCCGCCTGAAACGTTTGGGCCGCTGGTTGGTCGATGTCTCGGGCGCCGAGATCAAAGTGTTTGTCGATACTGCCCCCGTGATGGAAAAACCGCTGGCCCAGGCGGCGGGCCTTGGATGGCAAGGCAAGCACACCAATCTTCTGGCCCGCGATCTGGGCAACTGGTTCTTTCTGGGGGCAATTTTCACGACTCTGGAGCTGCCCCCTGACCAGCCCGAAGTGTCGCATTGCGGCAGTTGCACCGCCTGCCTTGATATCTGCCCGACCAAGGCGTTCCCCGCGCCCTATCAGCTGGATGCCCGCCGCTGTATTTCCTACCTGACCATCGAACACAAAGGCCCCGTTGATCTGGACCTGCGGGCCTTGATGGGCAATCGGATTTATGGCTGCGACGATTGCCTGGCTATCTGCCCATGGAACAAGTTTGCCCAGGCTGCCACCGAATTAGGGTATCAACCCCGCGTTGGTGCGCCTGAATTGTCAGAACTTGCGATGCTTGATGATGCGGCGTTTCGCGCCCGGTTTTCTGGCAGCCCGATCAAACGCATCGGTCGAAATAGATTTATCCGAAACGTGCTCTATGCCATCGGCAATTCTGGAGACCCCGGCCTGAAGCCAGCCGCCGCACGGCTGATTGCTGATCCAGACGCAGCTGTCGCTGATGCGGCCAGTTGGGCAGTTGCGCAGTTGCGACACCCAACATAACTTGCCTGAAAAGGGAGAGAGTTATGACCAGACTGACAGGGAAAGTTGCCATCGTGTCGGGTGGCGCGGGGGGATGCGGGGCCGCAGCCGTGCGTCTGTTTGCTGCCGAAGGCGCTGCAGTGGGGATCATTGATCGGGATATCGGTCTTGGTCAGGCGCTTGCGGCGGAATTAAGCGCGGCGGGTCATAAGGTGGTTTTTGCGGCGGCCAACGTTGCCGCCAAAACAGAAGTCGATGCCGCCGTTGCAAAAGTTGCGGCTGCCCTTGGCCCGGTGACTGTGCTGTTCAATCACGCAGGCACCATCGTGATAAAACCGTTCCTTGAAACCGAAGAATCCGATTGGGATTTTCTGTTCGATGTGAACGTCAAATCCATGTATCTGATGACCCGCGCCGTGTTGCCCCACATGATCGCGGCGGGCGGTGGCAGCATCGTTTGCACCTCAAGCATTTCGGCGGTTTACGCCACACCGATGGAGGTGCTCTATGACGCCACCAAAGCCGCTTGCCACATGTTTTCCCGCGCCATCGCCGTTGAATTCCGGGATCGTGGCATTCGGTGCAACGCCATCTGTCCGGGCTTCATCGAAACACCGCATGGCGTGCGCGAAGTGACCGAACTGACGGCGCTGGGCGTTGATGTATCAGAGGCGGCAATTAAGGCGGCACAAGGCCGCCTTGGCCGCCCCGAAGATATCGCACGCGCAGCCCTCTATCTGGCATCAGACGAATCTGACTTTGTCACGGGCACACATTTGTTCGTCGACGGTGGATTTTCAGCGGTCTAGAAACGGTTGATCTTTGTCGCGCACGTATCTGGCAAGCAATGATCGATCGGCAAGCCGCCGCCTTGGGCCGTGCAATTCGATTGGGGGCAGAGCCGTTTCGTGATAAGGTTGTCCTATAAAATTAGGGGAACCGATCATGACCAAACATATCGCAGACCATCGCAGCCCATCTAATGGCGGGCGGCTTAAGCACTTTTTGCGCATCGCCCGTGACAGTTCAGACGCCGTTTGGCGCGCCACATGGAGCCGCCCGCTGAACCGGCCCAAAGGCAACCGCCGGGTGGTGGAATACATCCGAATCGCGCGGGGACGGCTGGCTTAGCGGTCTGCAACAGTTACCAATAGGAACCTGCCCCCAATACGGGCGCATAATCGCCACCGATGCCGTGTGAACGTTTTTTTCAGAAAGCGCTAAACACCGGCGGCCACGCAGGCAGTTTGAGGGCTGGTCCTCAGGCCCGCACCATCTTTTCATACGCGGTCGAGATGTCTTTCGTCATCTGCCCCACCTCAAAACTATAGTCGCCAATTTGCCCGACGGGCGTGACCTCGGCGGCGGTGCCGGTTAGCCAGCATTGCTGAAAGCCTTCCAACTCGGCGGGCAGGATATGCCGCTCATGCACGACAACGCCTTGCGCGCGCAACATGCCGATCACGGTTTGCCGCGTGATGCCGTTCAGGAACGCGTCAGGCAGGGGGGTATGCACTTCGCCGTCTTTCACGAAAAAGATATTCGCGCCGGTCGCTTCGGCCACATAGCCGCGATAATCAAACATCATCGCATCCGAACAGCCCTTCGCTTCGGCCGCATGTTTCGACATGGTGCAGATCATGTAGAGCCCCGCCGCCTTGGCTGCATGCGGGATGGTTTCCGGGCTGGGCCGCTTCCACTTGGCGATGTCCAGCTTGGCACCCTTCATCTTGGCGTCGCCATAATAGTTGCCCCAGGACCATACCGCCACGGCCATCCGGATCGGATTGCGCAAAGATGCCACACCCATATCGTCACCCGCGCCGCGCCAGGCAATCGCGCGGACATAACCATCGGTCAGGTTATTCGCGGCCAATGTTGCAGTTTTGGCCGCCTCTATTTCAGCCACCGAATAGGGCAGCACCATATCCAGATATTCGCCCGACTTGCGCAGCCGTTCCGAGTGTTCGACCGATTTGAAGATCTTGCCACTATAGCACCGCTCGCCCTCAAACACCGAACTGGCATAATGCAGCGCATGGGTCAGGATATGCACATTGGCCGCGCGCCAATCGACCAGCTTCCCATCCATCCAGATCTTGCCATCGCGATCATCATAGCCCGACATTTCCAACTCCATCTTTGCATATGTTGCGCCAGATAGGTCCACTTCGGACATAATGTTGCGCAAAATCGTCTGTTGGCTAAAGGTTATGACTTGGAATGTCAACAAGCCTGACGTAAATTCCAAATCGGAGGCGTGCACAATGGCCGAAAATACAACGGGTGGCGAAAGCCTGCTGTTCTTAACCGATGAGCAGTTGCGCAAAGGCATCGAGGCGATGTTTTTCGCCTATCGCGGCTTTACCTCGGACCCGGACCGCATTCTGGATGGTATGGATTATGGCCGCGCCCATCATCGCGCTGTGCATTTTATCAATCGCAGCCCGGGCGCCACCGTTGGCCATCTCCTGACGATTCTGGGCGTGACAAAGCAATCTTTGAACCGCGTGTTGCGCAGCTTGTTTGACGACGGGCTGGTCGAGGCGCGCGTTGGCAAAACCGACAAACGCGAGCGCCGTTTGCATCTGACCGAAAAAGGGGCGGCGCTGGAACGCGCCCTGTCAGATGCCCAGCGCGCCCGGATGCGCGCCGCCTACCGCGCGGCGGGGCCACAGGCCGTGCAGGGATTTCGCACCGTGCTCGAGGCGATGATGGACCAGGACCAACGCAGGCAGTATCAAGGGTTAAAGGATAGCAATTCATGATCGAACCGCAGGCCCATCTTCTGGTTGTCGATGACGATGAGCGCATTCGCGGCCTGTTGCAGAAATTTCTGATCCGAAACGGCTTTCTGGTGTCGGTGGCGCGCGATTCCGCCCAGGCCCGCAGGCTGCTTGGCGGGCTTGAATTTGATATGCTGGTGCTGGATGTGATGATGCCCGGCGAAGACGGCATTGCCCTGACCCGCGATTTGCGCAAAACCCTGTCGGTGCCGATCCTTTTGCTGACCGCCAAAGGCGAAACCGCCAACCGGATCGAAGGGTTTGAGGCGGGCGCTGACGATTACCTGATCAAACCGTTTGAGCCTAAGGAACTGCTGCTGCGCATCAACGCAATCCTGCGCCGCGTGCCGATGGTTAAACCCAATGCCCCGGCTCCGAAGGTGCTGCATATGGGGGCCGTGCGCTATGACATGGATCGCGGAGAGTTGTGGCGGAGCAATGATCTGATCCGTCTGACCGCCACCGAAGCCGCCCTGATGCGGGTGTTTTCTGCCCAACCGGGGGCGGCGCTGACCCGCGATCAACTGGTGGGCGACGTGCCCCGGATCGAAGGCGGCGGTCAGGAACGTGCGGTTGACGTGCAAATCACCAGACTGCGGCGCAAGATCGAAGACGATCCGAAACAGCCGCGCTATCTGCAAACCGTGCGGGGCGAAGGTTACATGCTGCAGCCCGATTAAACCTGCTGCCAATTCTAAAACAAAACGATTGCCAAATTGTGCCATAATGTCAACATGATGTGGTGGTTTGGGCGGTTCAGGCGTTTACATATCTTTGCCGGACACGCGTTGTTAAATGTTCTCATGCCAGGTTGGCGCTCTTAAACTCAAACCCAGGAATAAACATGACCATCTCTAAAATCGTCCTTGCTGCGGGCTTTGCTATGATCTCTGCCGCTGCTGCCGCCCAAGATCTTGTCCCCTATTCCGAAGCAGGCGGATGGGCCGTGTCGGTTGACCCGACACTTGGCAATGGCTGCCTTATGTCGTCAGAATTCGAAGACGGCTCTGCCGTGCGCATCGGCTTTGACCGCACAGCTGGCAACGGTTACGTAACTGCCGCGAATGAGGCGTGGGGCGACGTTGTTGACGGCACTGAATATCCGATCACCTTTTTTCTGGATGAAGAAAAGTATGACGGCAACGCAAAAGGTATTCACCTTGATGATCTGCCGGGCGTGATGGTGACTTTCGACAACGTTGATTTTCTGACCGACCTCGCACAGCGCAACGTGATGCTGTTGCAAAGCAACGCCGAGGACGTGATGTCGATTGACTTGTCAGGCACAGATGCAGCTGTTGTCGAGATCATCGCCTGTCAAGAAGCGCAGGGTTGACCACCGCGCTATTCAGCACCAACAGCTTCCGGCGGCACGTAACGCCGCCGGGGCATCCTGAACAAGTTGCGCGCTGTGATGCGGTCCAGGCCGGGTTGGCAGGCTTTGATCTTGTGCAGCGCGATGCCCCCCTCGCCGACGACGCTGATATTCTGCGCTGTCACCCCGCCCGCTATCTGGCCCGCGTCCGCGCCGCATCTCCGGTATCAGGGTGGGTGCAGATGGATGGCGATACTTATCTGTCTGAGGGGTCGTTAAATGCCGCTCTCTGCGCTGTGGGTGGGGCCTGCGCCGCTGTCGATACTCTGTTGGCGGGTGACGCCACCAACGCCTTTGTCGCCGCCCGTCCGCCCGGCCACCACGCCGAAACGGAAACCGCGATGGGGTTTTGCCTGTTCGGCACCATATCCATCGCCGCCAAACGCGCGCTTGATCATCACGGTCTGTCCCGCGTGGCCATCGTCGATTTCGATGTGCATCACGGCAACGGT
This sequence comes from Cypionkella sp., assembly GCA_043766915.1. Taxonomy (GTDB): domain Bacteria; phylum Pseudomonadota; class Alphaproteobacteria; order Rhodobacterales; family Rhodobacteraceae; genus JANNAT01. The sequence goes on along the minus strand of JAYUHO010000317.1, from coordinate 8,116 downwards.
ACCCAAGACCTGCTGTGGGACGAACCGCGCTGTTTGTTCGCGTCAAGCCATCAGATGCCGCTGTATCCCGGGTCTGGTAACCCGTCCGAAAAAGGCGCGCATGGCCAGATCCTGAACGTGCCCTTGCGGACCGGCTCTGGTGGCGGCGCAATGCGTTCGGTTTATGAAAGCCTGATCTTCCCCGCGCTGCAATCGTGGTGCCCTGAATTGATCCTAATTTCTGCAGGTTTTGACGCACATGCCGATGACCCGTTGGCCGGATTGGAATGGCAAACCGAAGATTTCGCATGGCTCACGCAGCGGATTTGCGATCTGGCCGATCAGTTCTGTGCCGGGCGGGTGGTATCCTGTCTTGAGGGCGGCTATGATCTGCCTGCGCTGACAGCTTCGGTTGCGGCACATGTGGGTGTTTTGCAGGAGCGTGGCCGATGACTGATAAACCCGTCACCGAAATGTCTTTTGAAGAGGCGATGGCAGCGCTTGAAACCGTTGTGTCGCAGTTGGAACGGGGCGAAGTGGCGCTGGAACAATCCATCGCCCTTTATGAACGCGGCGCGGCGCTAAAGGCCCATTGCGCAGGCAAGTTGAAAGACGCCGAAGAAAAGGTCGAAATGATCCGCGCCGCCGAGGGCCGCGCCGTCGGCACCACCCCGGTGGAGGGGATGTGAGCTTTCCCGCCCGCCTCGCCGCCGATGCCACCCTGATCCAAACCCGCCTTGATGCGGCTATGGCGGACAAAGCCGATCAACCCGTCATCCATGCCATGCGCTATACGTCCCAAGGCGGCAAACGCCTGCGTGGGTTTCTGGTGCTGGAATCCGCCCGCATGTTGGGGGTTGCCCCCGAAACCGCAATCTCTGCCGCCGCCGCAGTCGAATGCCTGCACGCCTACAGTCTGGTCCACGACGATCTGCCCGCGATGGACAACGACGATCTGCGCCGCGGCCTGCCCACCGCCCATGTGAAATGGGATGAGGCCACAGCGATTCTGGCCGGTGACGCGCTGCAAAGCCTGGCGTTCGAACTGCTGACCGACCCCGCCTTGGGCAGTGCCGATACCCGCATCGCCCTTGTGGCCAGCCTTGCCCGCGCCTCGGGGGCCGAAGGCATGGTTCTGGGACAGGCGCTGGATATTGCCGCCGAAACCGCCACCGCGCCGTTGACCCTGACGCAAATCACCGATCTTCAAGCCGGCAAAACCGGCGCGCTGATCCGCTGGTCCGCCGAGGCGGGTGCGATCATTGCGGGTCAGGATCCCGCCCCGTTGCGTGCCTATGCCACAGCGCTTGGCCTTGCCTTCCAGATCGCTGATGACATTCTCGATGTTACCGGGGACGCCGCCAAGGCGGGAAAGCGTCTGCAAAAAGATGCCGATGCGGGCAAAGCCACTTTTGTCTCCCTGCTGGGCCTTGATGGTGCAAAATCCCGCGCCGTCGCTTTGGTGGCCGAAGCCACGTCCCATCTGCGGTCTTATGGTGCGGCAGCGGAACAATTGATTGCCGCCGCGCGTTTTGCTATTTCGCGTGACAGCTAATTCAGGACCGACCATGCCAGACCGCCCCAAAACCCCACTGCTGGACCGCATAACGCTTCCGTCTGACCTTAAAAGCCTGTCAGACCGCGAGCTGCGCCAACTGGCCGATGAATTGCGCGCCGAAACCATTTCCGCCGTGTCGGTCACGGGTGGCCATCTGGGCGCTGGCCTTGGCGTGGTTGAACTGACTGTCGCCATCCATGCCACCTTTGACGCGCCGCGTGACAAGATCATCTGGGACGTCAGCCATCAGTGCTATCCGCATAAAATCCTAACAGGACGACGCGACCGCATCCGCACCCTGCGCACCGAAGGCGGACTTTCCGGTTTTACCAAACGCAGCGAAAGCCCGTTTGATCCCTTTGGTGCCGCCCATTCATCCACTTCCATCTCTGCCGCCCTAGGCTTTACCATGGCGGCAGAACTTGGTGGCGATCCCGGCGATACCGTGGCCATCATCGGCGATGGCGCGATGAGCGCGGGCATGGCGTATGAGGCGCTGAACAACGCAGGCCATTTGAAACGCCGCATCTTTGTGATCCTCAACGATAATGAGATGTCCATTGCTCCACCCGTGGGCGCGATGTCGGCCTACCTCAGCCGCATTTACGCTGGCGCGCCCTTCCAAGATCTGAAATCCGCCGCCAAGGGCATGGTGTCCCTGCTGCCAGAACCCTTTCAAGAGGGCGCACGCCGGGCCAAAGAAGTGCTTAAAGGTATTGCCGTTGGCGGCTCCCTGTTCGAAGAATTGGGCTTTTCCTATGTCGGCCCGATTGATGGCCACGATCTGGATCAACTGCTGCCCGTCATTCGCACCGCCCATGCCCGCGCCACCGGCCCGATCCTGATCCATGTGCTGACCAAAAAGGGCAAAGGCTACGCCCCCGCCGAGGCTGCGCGTGATCGCGGCCACGCCACCGGCAAATTCGATATGTTGACGGGCGTGCAGGCCAAAGCCGCGTCAAACGCCCCCAGCTATACCAAGGTTTTCGCGCAGTCGCTGATCCAACAGGCCGAGGTTGACGATAAAATCGTCGCCGTCACTGCCGCTATGCCCGATGGCACAGGCCTTGATCTTTTTGCCGCCCGCTTTCCCCGCCGCTGCTTTGATGTGGGAATCGCAGAACAACACGCAGTCACCTTCAGCGCAGGCTTGGCGGCGGGCGGGATGAGGCCGTTCTGCACGCTTTATTCCACCTTCCTGCAACGCGGCTATGATCAAATTGTGCATGATGTGGCCATCCAACGCCTGCCCGTCCGCTTTGCGATTGATCGTGCCGGGCTGGTCGGGGCCGATGGGGCCACCCATGCCGGATCGTTCGACGTGGCGTTTCTGGCCAACCTGCCCGGCATTGTGGTGATGGCGGCGGCGGATGAGGCGGAATTGGTCCACATGGTCGCCACCGCCGCCGCCCACAACGACGGCCCCATCGCCTTTCGCTATCCGCGCGGCGAAGGCACGGGGGTGGATATGCCAGCCCGTGGCGTGCCACTGGAAATAGGCAAAGGCCGGGTAGTGCGCGAAGGCGCCCGCGTGGCGATCCTGTCCTTCGGCACCCGCCTGCCCGAAGTCTTGAAGGCGGCTGAATCCCTGACCGCCCGCGGCCTGCCCCCCACCGTCGCCGACGCCCGTTTCGCCAAACCGCTTGACCGCGACCTGATCCTGAATCTGGCCCGCAACCACGAGGCGCTGATCACCATCGAAGAAGGTGCTATCGGCGGCTTCGGCAGCCATGTCGCGCAGCTGCTGGCCGAAGAAGGCGTGTTCGATCGGGGGCTGAAATTCCGGTCCATGGTGCTGCCAGATACGTTCATCGACCAAGCCAGCCCCGAGGCGATGTATCGCGTGGCTGGCATGGAAGCCGCACAGATAGAGGCCAAGGTGCTGGGGGTTCTGGGAGTGGCTGTGGTGGGGTTAAGGGCGTAAAAGCGAAACCCCGCGAGGACCTTTCGGCTGTCGCGGGGCCCTGTCAATTTGCGAACTCAACTTTGTTCGCTTATTTAAGGATTACATTATGCCAGTGCCGGATTTCCAGACATTTATGCTTCCCGTCCTCAAACTATTTGATGGAGGCGCGCAAAATGTCACAGAATGCCTTCCACTCTTCAAAAGCGATTCCAGACATTGTGCTATCAAACTATTAGCGACTCATAAGCCAAAGCAAAAAAAATCAAATAGTGCGCAGAAAATTGAAGGCTTAATGTTGAATAAATTTATGAATAGCATCGTAAATTTTGAACTAAGGATCGGCAATGTATTTAGAAGAACGTTACTTTTAAGAAATATTGTTAAGTTTCAAAAATTTGCTCTCCTGACAGTACTGGTATCTTTACCAGTTCCTGCGCTCAGTGAGAATTTTTGTATCAAGGGGCTCTTGCAAAAACGGGAGATATCCGAAGCAATTCAATTTTTCATAAAGGATTTTGACAACGTCGTTTTTGAAACAGAAAGTAATTGTGATGTGTCGAAGTCCTGTAGCTACAAAATCATGCTTATTGATTTCGAAAGTAACAACATAATTAGAAGCGATATTGTATTTTCGGATTTATGTAACTTGTTCGTTCAAAGCGAAGAAAATATTAAAAATTCAGATTATGGAAGCGACCCATCGCGTTTTGGGATGTATGAAGAGATAAAATTAATCTCGTATCGTATCGAAAATTCTTTTGGTTTTCTTGGTCTCAATATTTAGAATTACCATCATGGGCGCAAAGAAGTGCAATGGGGACTATGGGAGGGAGACTCCGGCGGTGGTGGAATAATGTCTCCAAAACTAATTAGTTATGAGATATTAACTGGCTGGATTAAATAATAAGCAAACGTTGGGTGAGTGAAAGCAACGCCTTTACCCACCCCCCATACCTTAACAAACCCCTAAATACCCCTATCTAACCCCTTGAAATCCCTAAAACTACACCTCTGTCCACGCGTGGACAAACCCCCTAACACCCTGCCGCCAGCAACCCCTCCAACCCCTCCCGATAGGTCGGATAAGCCAATTCAACCCCCAACTCCCCCCGTATGCGCCTGTTTGAAACCCGCTTGGATTCCCCATAAAAACTGCGCGCCATCGGTGACATTTCGGCAGCCTCATACGGCACACCGGGCGGTTCCGGCAGGCCCAGCAAGGCGGCTGCATAGGCCAACACATCCTCTGGCGGGGCGGGATCATCATCGCAAACGTTGTAAACCGCCCCCGGATTGGGCCGCGCAATCGACGCCATCAACGTGGCCGCGATATCATCGACATGAATGCGGGAAAACACCTGCCCCGGTTTGATAATCCGCCGCGCCGACCCGTCGCGCACCTTTTCAAACGGCCCCCGACCGGGCCCGTAAATCCCTGCCAGCCGGAAAATATGCACCGGCAACCCGGTTGCCATCCATTGCTTTTCCGCCAATATCCGCAAAACCGCCCGCGCCGATTGCGGATTTGGCGGCGTCGCTTCATCCACCCAACCGCCCTGATGATCACCGTAAACCGCCGTTGTGGACAGATACCCAACCCAATCAGGACGCGCCGCACGGATCGCGGCCAATGGTGCGCCTAGAAATGGATCGCCATTACTATCCGGTGCCGCCGTCGCCAAAACATGTGTCGCCCGCGCCAAAGCCGGGGTCAGATCGGCGGGCAGAACCAGCGGCTCTACCCCTTGCGTCCTCAAATCCTCAGCAGCCCCGGCGTGGCGGGTCGTGCCAATCACCGACCATCCCAATGGCACCAATCGCGCGGCAAGGGCGGCAGCGGAATAGCCATATCCAAGGCAAAGCAGTGTTTTCATCGCCGCAGTATCACCGGGCAACCCAAGCCCCGCAAGGCAGATTTCCCGCAATTCCCCGCCCGCAACGATCCGTCATGAAGACGTCACTTGCGAAACCCATGCCTTCGGCCTTAGATGCCCGATCAAATTTCGAAAAGATAATGCCATGAATGATGACTCTGTCCCCCTGCTAACACCGCCGCACCCCGCCCCGCAGGCGTTTACCGATGCCGCAGCAGCGGTTTCTTTGCTGGAACAGCTCTACGCCGAAGCCACCGAGTTTCTTGCCAAACACTTTAGCGCGGCCGTATTGTCAGGCAAACAAGCGATCCGCGTGCGGGCCTATTACCCCGAAATCCGCCTGACGGTTGTAAGCCATGCAAAAACCGACAGTCGGTTGTCTTTTGGCCATGTCTCGGGCCCCGGCAGCTATTCCACAACCGTGACGCGCCCTGATCTGTTTCGCAACTACCTGATCCAGCAGATTGACCTGTTGATGCAAAACCACGGCGTGCCGGTGCAGATCGGGCTGTCTGACACGCCAATTCCGGTGCATTTCGCTGTGGCAGGCAACCCAAGCGTTTCGGTCCCGCAAGAGGGTGTGCTGGAGTTTTCTTTGCGCGACGTGTTCGATGTGCCCGACCTTGCGACCACCAATGACGATATTGTCAACGGCACCCGCACGCATCATCCCGATGGATCAGCCCCGCTTGCGCCGTTCACCGCGCAGCGCGTGGATTATTCGCTTGCGCGCCTTAGCCATTACACCGCCACTGATCCCAAGCACTTTCAAAACCATGTGCTGTTCACCAACTATCAGTTCTATGTGGATGAATTTGAAACCTTTGCCCGCAACGCTCTGGCCGATCCGGCGAATGGATATACGGCGTTTGTGGCCACCGGAAACCAGATCATCACCACCCCGGACGGGGTGATCCGACCCACGATCAAGATGCCGCAAATGCCGACCTACCATCTGAAACGCGCCGACGGGCAGGGGATAACCCTTGTCAACATCGGCGTCGGCCCGTCAAATGCCAAAACCGCGACCGACCATATCGCTGTGCTTCGCCCGCATGCCTGGTTGATGGTCGGGCACTGCGCGGGATTGCGCAACAGCCAGTCTTTGGGGGATTTTTGCCTCGCGCATGCTTATCTGCGCGAAGATCATGTTCTGGACGACGATCTGCCGATCTGGGTGCCAATCCCCGCGCTGGCCGAAATTCAGATCGCGCTGCAAGAGGCGGTGGCCGAAGTGACGCAGCTGGAAGGATACGAGTTGAAGCGGATCATGCGCACCGGCACTGTGGCCACGATTGACAACCGCAACTGGGAATTGCGCGATCAATCCGGCCCAGTGCGCCGTTTATCGCAAAGCCGCGCCATCGCGTTGGACATGGAAAGCGCCACCATTGCCGCCAACGGGTTCCGGTTCCGGGTGCCCTATGGCACGCTTCTTTGCGTTTCAGACAAGCCGCTGCATGGCGAGTTAAAGCTGCCCGGCATGGCGTCAGAATTCTACACAACACAAGTGGCGCGGCATCTTCAGATCGGCATTCGCGCGATGGAACGCTTGCGTGAGATGCCGATTGAGCGGATTCACAGCCGCAAACTGCGTAGTTTTGAGGAAACAGCCTTCCTTTGACGCCACGCTTTGCGCGGAAAACAGGTGAAAAACGCTTGCTATCTGCGGATAATCCGTCAAAAGCGGCGGTATTGGCCATTCAGGCAGGAACATGGCTCAGCTTTGTGCGTAAGGGCCAGAACAGGGGATACACCGATGTCAAAACCGATGAGCAAAGTGCAACTGGTTGCCGCGATCGCTGATGCAATGGGATCTGATAAAAAGACTGCCACCGCCGCCTTGACCGCAATTTCTGACGTGATTGCGCGCGAAGTTGCCGCTGGTGGCTCTGTTACCATGCCAGGCTTGGGAAAAATATCTTGTCGTGAGCGTCCTGAACGCCAGGTTCGCAACCCAGCCACTGGCGAAACCATGTCCAAACCTGCGGACAAGATGGTGAAATTCTCGATTGCTAAGACCTTGAAAGATATTGTGAACGCTTAACATCGTTCCAGTCGCTTGCCTGTGAAGGCTGCGTATGAAAGGGTCGTCCGATGGCGACCCTTTTGTTTTGGCAATGGAGGCTCGATTGGCACGCGTCACTGGAATAGGCGGTCTGTTCTTTCGCGCTAAAGACCCTGCGGCATTGCTGACATGGTATGTGCGCTGGTTTGGAATGCCGGATGGCGGAATGCCCTGGACGCAAGAGGCAGGCATGACGGTCTTCGCGCCGTTTGCCACTGCAACCGACTATTTTCCGGCTGACCGGCAATGGATGCTGAATCTGCGGGTCGAGGGGTTGAACGAAATGATCGCAGCTTTTCAGGCCGCAGGCATTGCCGTTGTGACGCGCCCTGATTGGGATGGCGACGGATCCTATGGCCATTTCGCCCGCGTGAGCGATCCCGAAGGCAATCCGATCGAACTTTGGGAGCCGCCGGTTACCTGAACGATGGACCTCCGCGCAATCTTGATGGGTGTCATTTTTTCCTTGATGTGGTCGTCAGCCTTTGCGACGGCCCGCATCATCGTCGCGGCAGCGCCGCCGCTGATGGCATTGTCTGCCAGGTTCCTGATTTCCGGCCTTATCGCCGTCATCATTGCCCGCGCGTTGGGCCAAAGTTGGCGGCTGACCCGGCCCGTGCTGCGCAGCGTTATCATTTTTGGCCTGTGCCAGAACGCGCTGTATCTGGGGCTGAACTTTGTCGCGATGCAGCGCATCGAGGCGTCATTGGCCTCTATCATCGCGTCCTCTA
>JAYUHO010000316.1:0-9865 GCA_043766915.1 Cypionkella sp. | reverse complement strand
TCTTTTGACCGCCCTCGTTTAATTACTCCATCGGCTTAAAATTCAAACTCGCACCCTCTTTAATTCCGGATGGCCAGCGCGCGGTGACTGTCTTGGTGCGGGTGTAAAATCGGAAACTATCCGGTCCGTGTTGGTTCAGATCGCCAAAGGATGATTTTTTCCAGCCCCCAAAAGTGTGATAGGCCAACGGCACCGGAATCGGCACGTTGATGCCGATCATGCCGACGTTGATACGGTTGGCGAAATCGCGCGCGGTGTCACCATCGCGGGTGAAAATAGCGGTGCCGTTGCCAAATTCATTGTCCATCGCATGACCCAATGCCACTTCGTAAGTGGGGGCGCGCACGATTGACAGAACCGGGCCGAAGATTTCCTTTTGGTAAATCTCCATATCGGTGGTCACATGGTCAAACAGATGCGGGCCGACAAAGAACCCATCCTCATAGCCCTGCAGTTTGAAGCCCCGGCCATCGACCACCAGTTTAGCGCCCGCCGCCACACCCGATTCCACCAGCCGCAAGATGTTGGCCTTGGCGGCAGCCGTTACCACCGGGCCGTAGTCAACATCATTGCCGCCGGTATAGGGGCCAACTTTCAGTTTTTCGATCCGCGGGATCAATTTCGCGATCAGACGATCAGCGGTTTCCTCGCCCACCGGAACGGCAACCGAAATCGCCATGCACCGCTCACCCGCAGCACCGTACCCCGCGCCGATCAGCGCATCTGCCGCCAGATCCATATCGGCATCGGGCATGATGATCATGTGGTTCTTGGCACCGCCAAAGCATTGAACGCGCTTGCCATTCGTGCAGCCCCGGCCATAAATATATTCGGCAATCGGCGTTGATCCGACAAAGCCAATTGCGGCAATCGTCGGGTTATCCAGAATCGCATCGACCGATTCCTTATCGCCGTTGATCACCTGCAACACGCCGTCGGGCAGGCCCGCCTCTTTCATCAACTCGGCCAGCATCATCGGAACGGATGGATCACGTTCCGACGGTTTGAGGATAAACGCATTGCCGCAGGCCAGCGCCGGGCCCATTTTCCACATCGGAATCATCGCCGGAAAGTTGAATGGCGTGATGCCAGCAGCCACCCCAACAGGTTGGCGCAGGGAATACATGTCAATGCCGGGGCCGGCGGAATCGGTAAACTCGCCCTTCAGCATTTGTGGCGCACCGATGCAGTATTCGATCACTTCCAGCCCGCGCTGCACATCGCCCTTGGCATCGGCGATGGTTTTGCCGTGTTCGCGCGACAGCGCTTCGGCCAGTTTGTCCATGTCGCGGTTCAAAAGAGCTACGAAGGCCATCATCACCCGGCCACGCCGTTGCGGGTTGGTGGCGCCCCATTTCACCTGGGCGGCGGCGGCATCGGCGGTGGCGGCATCCAGCTCGGCCTTTGACGCCAGCGCCACCCGCGCCTGCACTTCCCCCGTTGCCGGGTTGAACACATCGGCAAAGCGCCCGGATGTGCCCGCCACATGTTTGCCGTTGATCCAATGACCGATGGTTTGCATCATAATTCTCCTCTGGTTGGCGGCAGAATAGTCTTGCGAAAACGCTGATAAAAGAGGCAATGTGCCAAAGTAATCTTGCAATTTTGCAAAGCTGTGGGACGGCGGCGATGGATTGGGACGATCTGCGGATATTTCTGGCCGTCGCGCGCAATGAAAGCCTGTCTGGCGCGGGCAGGGTGTTGCGCATTGATCCGGCCACGGTGGGGCGACGGATTGCGCGGCTGGAAGATGCGGTTGGCGCGCGGCTGTTTACCAAAACCCCGCAGGGCTATGCGTTAACCGAAAGTGGCACCCGGCTGATGGCACATGCCGAACGGACGGAATCGGCAGTCGAAGGGGCCGCCTACGCGCTTACCGGGGCCGAAGGGCTGTCTGGGCAAATCCGGATCGGTGCCCCTGATGGCTGCGCCAATTACCTGCTGCCGCAAGTGCTGGCGCGGATCTGCGATGACAATCCGGGGTTAGAGGTGCAGATCGTTGCGCTGCCGCGGGTGTTCAACCTGTCAAAACGTGAGGCAGATATGGCGATTGCCGTGTCGCGCCCCGAGGCAGGCAGGCTGACGGTGCAAAAGCTGACGGATTATCATCTGCATCTGGCGGCTTCTGCTGACTATATTGCCAGCCATCCGCCCATTCTGACGCCCGCTGATTTGGCGGCGCACCGGTTTGTCGGCTATATCCCCGACATGATTTTTGACAAAGAGCTGGATTACCTGACCGAAATTGGTGCAACGCCACCACCGTTGGCATCAAATTCGGTGTCAGTGCAGCTGAACTTTCTGCGTCACGGAGCCGGGGTGGGCGTGGTGCATGATTTTGCTCTGCCCGCTGCCCCCGAATTGCGCCGCATCATCCCCGAGCATATCCATCTGACCCGCGCGTTCTGGCTGATCCGGCACGACGGCGACGGGCGGGTTGATCGGCTGAACCGGTTTGCCGATCAGCTAATCAAGGGGGCGCGGGCGGAAATACAGCGGCTGGAAGCCTATTGCACGCAACTGGGGTAGGGGGCCGCCTCACCGGGCAGAATTTCGCACAAACGCGCGGCGTTGATCATCAGATCCAAACGCGGGCCCCATTTTTCCGCGGAATAGGCAACGCCCGTCCGTTCAACCTTGCCGCGTTCGGCCCATTGCAGGGTATAGATATCTTGCGCGCCAACCATCACCATGAACACCATGGATTCCGAATAGGGTCCGCCGTTCACCGACCCACAGCTGAGATAGCCCAGAAAGCTTTCCCGTGCGCCTTTGATTTTGGGCGTCTCAAACCGTTCGGCGACGTTGCTGGTTGGGCACGCACCTTTGTATTGACCCGCCAGATAGTCGGCAAATCCCACCGCAGACGTTGCCCCATCGCCCGTCGCCAGCCCCTTGGCCCCGGTCAAGGTGACCAGCTGCGTCCAGGCATCAATGGTTTCCCCCTTTAGCACCGCCTCGTTGATGTATCCTGTGGCATTGGCATTCTCAGAAGCGGGCGCAAAGCCGTCGGGCAGGGGGCCGGTTACCAGTTGCGCGAACACCGGTGCGATGACCGTGGCGTTTTCTGCGGCAAGGGGCAGTGGCAGCAGGATTACAGTCAAGGCGGCGACGAAATGTTTCATTCAATACCTCATGATTTTCGATAGCCTAACCGGACGGACGCATCGAAACAATTCCTTTGGCACCACGCAGCCCTTGACAGAATCCAACATCGGGTAAAACCTGTTTCAGACAACCACAGCACCCGCATTAGGAGTTTGCCATGCTTGTCAGCCAGATCCTGAAATCGAAATCCGACGATGGTGTGGTCACCGTGCCGCCCGGCACAACGGTGGCAAAACTGGCCGAGGTGTTGTCGCAGCGCAGGATCGGTGCGATTGTGGTATCGGTCGATGGGAAAACCATGCTGGGCATCGTGTCGGAACGGGACGTGGTGCGTGAATTGGGGCAGCGCGGCGCGGCCTGTCTGACCGATATTGTCGACAACATCATGACCGTTCGTGTGGTCACCTGCACCCGCGCCGACCGCACCACCGACGTGATGCAGAAAATGACCGACGGCCGCTTTCGCCATATGCCGGTGATGGAGGGTGATCAGATGGTGGGGCTGGTGTCGATCGGGGATGTCGTCAAATCGCGCCTGTCGCAATTGTCGATGGAAAAGGATGCGCTTGAAGGGATGATCAAGGGGTTCTAGTGGCTGCGTTTTTGCCTTGCATCATGCCTCGCAATATTGTTGCGTGTCGCGGTTGCAGCCAAGGACCATCACATGCGCATCGGCCTATACCCCGGCACCTTTGACCCGATTACTTTGGGGCATATTGACATCATCCAACGGGCAATGGCGCTGGTGGACCGGCTGGTGATTGGCGTGGCAATCAACCGTGACAAGGGGCCAGCGTTTTCGCTGGAACAGCGCGTGTCGATGGTGGAAGCAGAATGTGCCGCCATCATCGCCAAGACGGGTGGCGAGATTGTTGTACATCCGTTCGAAAACCTGTTGATCCATTGCGCACGCGAAGTTGGTGCGACGGTAATCGTGCGCGGACTGCGCGCAGTTGCCGATTTCGAATATGAATTCCAGATGGTCGGCATGAACCGCGCGCTGGATGCCTCTATCGAAACTGTGTTTATGATGGCCGACGCCCGCCGTCAGGCGATCGCGTCTAAGCTGGTCAAAGAAATCTGCCGCCTTGGGGGCGATGTCTCAAAATTCGTAACACCCCCGGTTGAGGCGGCTTTGATTGCGCGATACTCCGGAGTTTGACAGATATTCATCAAAATTCTGCCGATGAATTGGAATTTTTGTTCCATTTTTGTAGATTTATGGCGCAGTCGAGATAAGCTGGTGAAATGGACGATAAATCAAACGCATCCCTCACCCCGACAACCCCTGCGACCATAGAGGATTTCAGGGATCGCCTGACCAGCGTGGCGGCTGATCTGCCAAAACGCTTGCGTCAATGTGCCGAATACATTGACGCCAACACCGACAGGATTGCCGTGTCGACCGTGGCGGAAATGGCGGCAGGCGCGGATGTGCCGCCATCCGCCTTGATCCGGTTTTGCCAGATTATCGGCTTTTCCGGCTTTTCGGAAATGCAAAAGCTGTTTCGAGATGCCTATGCGCCGGGTCTGCCAGACTATTCGACCCGGCTGAAAAACCTGAAAGAGGGCGGCAAGGGCAGTGCGTCGGCCTTGTTGGGCGAATTTATCGAAGCGGGACGGCTTTCGCTGGAATCGCTGGCAAAATCTTGTGACGAAGCGGCTTTGGCGCAGGCCGTTGCGCTGCTGGCAGGGGCAGATACTGTGCATATCATGGGGTTGCGCAGGGCGTTTCCGGTTTCAACCTATCTGGCCTATGTATTTGAAAAAATGTCGGTTCCTGCGATGTTACATGATGGCGTGGGCTCTCTTGATCATCGTCATGCCATGCGCAAGGGTGATGCTTTGGTGGCCATCACCTTCTCGCCCTATTCCGAAGAAACCCTGACGCTGGCGCAAGATGCGCGCGACCGCGGCCTGCCTGTGGTTGCAATGACCGATCGGATGACCAGCCCCGTCGCGCGGCTGTCCGATGCGGTTTTAATCGTGCCGGAAGTTGATTTTGGCGCGTTCCGGTCGCTGTCGGCGACCATCGCCATGGCCATTACTTTGGCGGTGGCTGTGGGGTCGGCGCGCGGATGACAAAAATAACATAAATAGCACCCTAAGGGGCTGGAATAAAAATTCTAAAATGCTAGATACGATAGCAGGTCAGGTCTGGCCGCGCGGCGCGACTCATCTGGTAACGTAAAGGCTGGCGATGAAACCTCTTGATGTGATCACCATCGGCCGATCCTCTGTTGATCTTTACGGCGCGCAAGTCGGCGGACGGCTGGAAGATATGGGGTCGTTTCAGAAATACATTGGCGGATCGCCCACCAATATGGCGGCGGGCATGGCGCGGTTGGGGCTGAAATCGGCGCTGATCACGCGGGTTGGCAACGAACATATGGGCCGCTTTATCCGCGAAGAATTGACCCGTGAAGGCGTTGATACGCGGGGGGTGATCACCGATCCGGATCGGCTGACCGCGCTGGTGCTGCTGGGCATTCGGGATGAGACGCAGTTTCCGCTGATTTTCTACCGCGAAAACTGCGCCGACATGGCCCTGTGCGCCGATGACATCGCTGAAGATTTCATCGCGTCGGCCCGCGCCGTGATCGCCACAGGCACCCATCTGTCGCACCGCAACACCGAAGCCGCCGTGCTGAAAGCGCTGCATTTTGCGCGAAAACACGGGCTGCAAACCGCGTTGGACATCGACTATCGTCCCAATCTGTGGGGGCTGGCGGGGCATGGCGATGGCGAATCCCGGTTCATTTCGTCGGCAGAGGTAACGGCCAAACTGCAGGCCCATCTGCATCTGTTCGATCTGATCGTCGGCACCGAAGAAGAATTCCACATCGCGGGCGGCACCACCGACACCATCGCGGCGCTGCGCAATGTGCGCGCCGTATCGGCGGCCACATTGGTGTGCAAACGGGGGCCAATGGGGGCGTCGGCGTTTGTTGGCGATATCCTTGACAGTCTGGATGATGGCCAGATCGGCCCAGGCTTTCCGATAGACGTGTTCAACGTGCTGGGCGCAGGCGACGGTTTTATGTCGGGGCTGACCAAGGGTTGGCTGGACGGCGAATCCTGGCCCGTGGCTTTGAAATACGCCAATGCCTGCGGGGCTTTTGCGGTGTCGCGCCACGGCTGCACGCCCGCCTACCCGTCCTGGACCGAATTGCAGTTTTTCCTGAACCGGGGCGTGCAAACGCCTGCCCTGCGCAAAGATGCGGCGCTGGAACAAATCCATTGGTCAACCAATCGCCGACATGACTGGGCCGGGGTCAAAGCGTTTGCCTTTGACCACCGTGCGCAACTGGAAGACATCGCAGGTGCGACGCCGGCCAAAATCGCGCGGTTCAAAGAGCTGTGTTTGGATGCGACACTGGACGTGTCCAAAGGCCAGCCGGGTTTTGGCCTGCTGTGCGATAACCGTCTTGGCAAATCGGCGTTGCACCGCGCCGCCGGGCAGGGGCTGTGGATTGGTCGCCCGGTGGAATGGCCGGGGTCGCGGCCCCTGACGCTGGAACCTGAACTTGGCCCCGATTTTGGCGGGCTGTCGGAGTGGCCGCTGGAACATGTGGTCAAGGTTTTATGCTTTTGCCACCCCGATGATGCCGCCCAGCTGCAGGCTGATCAAGAGGCGGTCATCACCCGGTTGTTCCACGCCTGTCGGCGTAACCGGTTGGAAATGCTGCTGGAAGTGATCCCGTCTAAGGTGGGGCCAGTGGATGACACCACCACCGCCAAGCTGATCCAGCGGTTCTATGACATCGGCATTTCCCCCGATTGGTGGAAGTTGGAACCGATGCAGTCCGATGCCGCATGGCAGGCCACTTGCGATGCGATCACCACCAATGATCCCTATACCCAAGGCATCGTTGTGCTGGGTCTTGGGCAATCCGAAGCCGAACTGGCGACGTCTTTTCAGCTTGCCGCGAAGTACCCGCTGGTCAAAGGCTTTGCCGTTGGTCGCACCATTCACGGCGACGTGGTGCGCGATTGGATGGCGGGTCGTATTGATGACGCCACCGCCACCACCACCATGGCCGCCAATTTTCGCCGCCTTTGCACCGTTTGGGACACAGCGCGCGCCGCATTAGGAGCACCAAAATGACCACGATCCGCCTGACCGCCGCCCAAGCCATGGTCCGCTGGCTCTCCGTGCAAATGACCGAAGACGGCGATCGCTTTATCGAAGGTGTCTGGGCGATTTTCGGGCATGGCAATGTGGCCGGTCTGGGTGAAGCGCTGCACGGGCTTAAGGACGTGATGCCAACCTGGCGCGGGCACAACGAACAAACCATGGCCCATACCGCGATTGCCTATGCCAAGGCACAAAAACGGCGGCGCGCAATGGCGGTGACCACGTCGATCGGGCCGGGCGCGTTGAACGTGGTGACGGCGGCGGCGCTGGCCTATGCCAACCGCCTGCCGGTGCTGATCATTCCGGGGGATGTGTTTGCCAACCGCGCGCCCGATCCGGTGTTGCAACAGATTGAATCGTTCGGCGATGGCACCGTTTCGGCCAATGATTGTTTCCGCCCGGTCAGCCGCTATTTCGACCGCATCTCGCGCCCGGAACATCTGCTGACCGCCTTGCCGCGCGCCATGCGGGTGATGACCGATCCTGCCGATTGCGGTCCTGTCGTGCTGGCATTTTGTCAGGATGTACAGGCCGAAGCCTTTGATTATCCAGTATCTTTCTTCAAGCCCAAGGTTTGGAAAATTCGGCGTCCGCAGGCCGATGCCGATGAATTGGCCGAAGCGATTGCGGCGATCAAGTCTGCCAAACATCCTGTCATTGTCGCAGGCGGCGGCGTGATTTATTCGGGGGCCGAGGCAGAACTGGCGGCCTTTGCCCGTGCGCATCATATTCCGGTGGTCGAAACCCAAGCCGGCAAATCATCGCTGGACCATGACCATCCGCTGAACTTTGGCCCGGTGGGTGTGACGGGTGCATCATCGGCGAATATCGTTTGCGGCAATGCCGATCTGGTGATCGGGGTCGGCACGCGGTTTCAGGATTTCACCACGGGTAGCTGGTCTTTGTTCAAAAACCCCCAACGGCGGATTTTGTCGATCAATGTTGCGGCCTATGATGCCTATAAGCATGGTGCTATTAACCTGGTTTCAGATGCGAAGATCGCACTGCAAGCCCTTGGAAAGGCACTGGGAACGCAAAAATGGTCTGCCGTTCCTAACCTGCAGTCTGATTGGGCGGCAGTAACGACGGCAGTGAAAGCCGCCCCGACCAGCAACGCGCTGCCGACCGATATGCAGGTGATAGGTGCTGTGCAACGCTGCGCCACAAAATCCACCGTGGTGATGGGCGCTGCTGGAACCATGCCGGGTGAGCTGCACAAAATCTGGGATGCGCCAACGGGCGGCTATCACATGGAATACGGATTTTCTTGCATGGGATACGAAATTGCGGGGGCAATGGGCATCAAATTGGCGCGCCCTGATGCGGATGTGATCTGCATGGTCGGTGATGGCAGCTATATGATGGCCAACTCTGAACTGGCGACGGCGGTGATGATGGGGGTGCCGTTTACCGTGGTGCTGACCGACAATCGCGGCTACGGCTGTATCAACCGGCTGCAAAAGGCCACGGGCGGGGCGGGGTTCAACAACTTGTTGGACGACAGCTATCACGTCAACGCGTCGCATATTGATTTTGCAGCCCATGCAGGTGCGATGGGCGCACGGTCGGTTAAAGTAAATGATATAGCACAGTTAGAAGCCGAACTTCACCTAGCAAAGTCCAGTCCTATTCCAGTAGTGATCGTGATCGACACTGATCCATGGCCCGGCACCGAAGGCGGTGGATCGTGGTGGAACGTGGGAATTCCTGAAGTTTCAGTGCGCCCAACCGTGCAGGCTGCGCGCGCGACATATGACCTGCAGCGGGCGGCGTTGCGTGAAACCGAATAACCCCGAGGGTGCAATGATACGATACGGAACCAACCCGATTGCTTGGTCAAATGACGATGACCGCAGCCTTGGCGCGCATATCTCTTTGGCGGAATGTCTGGATGATTGCGCCAAGATCGGCTTTGATGGCATTGAAAACGGCCATAAATTTCCCACCACAGTGACCGGCCTGAAGGCCGAACTTGATCCGCGCGGGCTGGCGTTTGTGTCGGGCTGGCATTCGACCAACCTGCTGGTAAATGATCTGGAAACCGAAAAAACCGCGATGCAGCCGTTTCTGGATGTGCTCAAAGGCATGGGTTGCAAGGTGATCATCGTGTGTGAAACCTCGAACGCCATTCACGGGGCGAATGATTTGGCGGTGAACGACCGCCCCTGCCTGAAAAATGCCGATTGGCCTGCGTTTGCGGCCGGGATCGAGGCGCTTGCCGCGTTCAGCGCAGCACAAGGTATCACGCTGGTGTACCATCATCACATGGGCAGCATCGTCGAAACCGAATGGGAGGTTGACCGTCTGATGGCGCTGACCGGCCCGCACACCCATTTGCTGCTGGACACCGGGCATTGCACCTTTGCGGGCGGTGATCCGCTGCGGTTGGCCAAGAAACACATGGCGCGGGTGCGTCATATTCATTGCAAGAACGTCCGGCCTGATATTCTGGATCAGGTGCGCACCCAAGGCCTGTCATTTCTGGAAGGCGTGCGGCGTGGCGTGTTTACCGTGCCAGGCGATGCGGAAGGCTGCGTTGATTTCGTGCCTGTGTTGGAAATTGCGGCACTGCATGGCTATCAGGGGTGGCTGGTGATCGAGGCCGAACAGGACGCGCTG
>JAYUHO010000315.1:0-3741 GCA_043766915.1 Cypionkella sp. | reverse complement strand
GACCCGGAAGGAGAGCGTCTTCGTGCCTGATCACCGTTTGAACCCGCTGACGCCCTTGGGAAGCAGGGTGGCGCAGACCAATACTGTCGGCCCGGTCACTCTTACCGAAAATGTCGGTCTGGCATTGGCGTCGGTAGCAATCCGGATGGGGGGGGACGCCGCCTTTGCCAAGGCGGCAAAAGCGTTGAACATCACCCTGCCCCCGCCGGGCCATGCGTTTGATAATGCCCTCTGGCTGGCCCCCAATCAATGGATGATAGAGGCACCGTTTGCCACACATGAAGACATCGTGGCCTATCTGAAACCAGCCTTTCGCGATGCCGCGTCCATCACCGAACAAACCGACGCCTGGGTGCGGTTTGATCTGACTGGCCCCGATCTGCACGCGATGTTTGAATTGCTATGCAACCTTGATACCCGCGCGATGAAACCGGGCGACGGCACCCGCACCGTGATCGAACATTTGGGCTGCTATGTGACCCGCCGCGCGGCAGGATTCACTGTTCTTGGCCCCAGATCATCCGCCAAAACCTTGCACCACGCGCTGATCACCGCTGCAAAAAGTGCTTACTGAGCGCGAAAATCACTCAGGTGCCTGACCACCTGACAATCCGCGCAACCCTATCAGCCGGCGGCGTTCATCCCTTGGGTGCACGCCAAACGCCGCTGTGTAATGCCGCGCCATTGGGCCAGACCCTGCATAGCCGACGGATTGCGCAATTTCCGTGATCGTATCGGTCGAGTATAGCACCCGCTGTCGGGCCTTTTTCAGCCGCATAAGACGATAGTATTTCAGCGGGCTTTGCCCTGTCGTTGCTTTGAAAGACCGCTCCAGATGCCGCTCTGACATCGCCACCGCAACCGCCACATCGGCGATGAGGATGGGGTCTTCGATATGATCACCAAAGATGCGGATCGCATCACGTATCGGCCCCGGCAACAGATCATCCGTGCCCCCTAATCTTTGCACAGGCACTTTCTGGCTGGCGTCCTCATCGCGCACAAACGGATGCTGAAACCAGCACGCCACTTCGGTCATTGTATCGCGGCCCAGCGTTTCTTCGATCAAACGCAGCATTAGATCAAACACCGCCCCCGCCCCTGACGCCGTCGCCCGCCGCCCATCACGGACAATCACCGAGCGGCTGGCCTCAACCATCGGAAATTCGGATTTGAACGCCGCCTCATAACACCAGTGCACCGAACATTTGCGGCCCGTCATGACGCCGGATCGCACCAGCGGGAAAATGCCACCGCTGAACCCGCCCAAGATCATTCCGCCCCGGTCCAGCCTGCGCAAAGCCGCAAAGCCCTTTCGCGGATTGGCAAACTCGCCCATCGGCGGCGATATCAAAAACAGATCGTCCACGCCTGCAATATCGTCCAACGCCATATCCACATCAAAGCGCACCTCGGCGCTGGACCGCACCGGAGCCAATTCTTCGCCTACCAGCTTCCAGGCGAACACCTGCCGTCCCGAAATTTCGTTCGCCGCACGCAGGGGTTCAATGGCCGATGTCAGACAGGCCATCGGAAAGCCGGGGAACAGCAGAAATCCAAGTGTCTTTGGGGTATATTTTGTCTTCAACATGGACTGGAACTTTCCCCAAAATGCTCTAAACATTCATGGTAGTAAAGAAGTGCGCCTGCGTGTTTCCCGAAAGGCATAGATATGACCGACGCCGCCGATGTTGACGACGCCCCCATAATGCCCAAGGGCAAACCCGCCTTTGACCAAGACCCC
This sequence comes from Cypionkella sp., assembly GCA_043766915.1. Classification (GTDB taxonomy): domain Bacteria; phylum Pseudomonadota; class Alphaproteobacteria; order Rhodobacterales; family Rhodobacteraceae; genus JANNAT01. The sequence continues at coordinate 1,997 of JAYUHO010000315.1, read as the reverse complement.
CACCGCGTGCGCGAATTAAGCGAGCGGAACCTTGAAGTGGCGATCGGCCGCGAGGTGCGCGCTTTTCGCCGCCAACAGGGTATGACGGTGGCCGATCTGGCAGGGGTGACGGGGCTTTCCATCGGGATGCTGTCAAAGATCGAAAACGGCATTACCTCGCCTTCGCTTACCACGTTGCAAATCCTGTCACATGCCTTTTCCACGCCGATCACATCCTTCCTGCGCCGCTTTGAAGAACGCCGCGAAGTGCAGCATGTCCGCGCCGGAGAACATGTTGAAATTGAACGTCGTGGCACCCGGGCGGGACATCAATATAATCTGCTTGGCCATATCGGCTCAAATTCCTCTGGTGTCGTGGTGGAACCCTACCTGATCACGCTGACAACGGATTCTGATGTTTTTCCCGCATTTCAACACGACGGCGTTGAACTTCTTTACATGCTGGAAGGCGAAGTCACCTACCGCCACGGCGATCAGCTTTTCCACCTGAAACCCGGCGATAGCCTGTTTTTCGATGCCGATGCCCAGCATGGCCCCGAGGTATTGGTAAAACTGCCCGCACGCTATCTATCAGTGATTTCTTACCCGCAGGCTTAATCCCTGGCGAACCCCGCAGAGGTTGCCTCCCCATCATCATACTGCGCCAGATACCCCGCCATCATATCGCGGTTGCGCAGAAATCCCTTATAGGCGGCCAAAGCCTCGGGGATATCGCGCACCACCCGGTGCAAACGCCGCGCCCATTTTGGCACGCTGACCAGTTCATCAAACCGGATCAGATAGCACCTGATCGGAAACACAATCGCGTTGGATCGGGGCAGCCGGATCAGGGTTTGCAATTCCACCCGCAAATGCATGCGCGCGCCTACGGTATCCGGTGTCAGGCTGGCCCGCGTCGGCCCCCAGACGGGATAGGTTTCGGGCGATGTATCCAGCAGCGGATCAACCGTCATGGTCCAGTTGAACCGCCGCACTGGCGCGCCCAACTGCAGGTTCAACAGAAACTTCAACGCGCGGTCAAACACGCCCATGTCATGCGCCATCGGCACAGGGGCGTGCCATTCGTGAAACCGCATGCCGATGTCAAAATCCAACGACCAATCGGCCTGCGTTGTCACCATTCCGGCCTCCATCCACAGATCGTCGTCGCGCTGAGCTTGCAAAGTCCAATCGCCCTGCGCTTGGCGGGTGATGTATTCCATCGGGCCATGAGGCAGCGTGGAGTCGTCAAGAAACCTGAACACTTGGTCGATATTCAAAGGCCGGTTGATCCAATGCCAACGATCGCCGTCCTTCGTCAGCGAAAACCATTGTGGATAGTCTTTGGCAAAATTCTCCATGATCAGTTCCAGCAAATCCCAGCCCGCCAGCGTCATATGCGGCAGCGATTGGCAGCGTAGCGGGTCTTCGGCCAGCACCATCGCCCGGTCACGCATTTCGGAAACGTAATGTTCGTCCACATCAAACATATGCTCGAACACGGATCCCGCAGCACCCGGCACGTGCGGCTCCATGTTCACCGAATACATGTAGCTGTCTTCAGGAAACGGAAACGGAAACCGTGCGACTGCCGCCTTTGAATTGCGAAAGGTGAAATCGCCGCGAAACGTCTCGTCGTTGAATTCCAGTCCCATTGCGTTTCCTTATCTGTCCAAAACCAGCGACTTGCCTTCAAAGCGGGAGACACAGGGCATCATCGCCGCCCCCCCCGCTTTTTGCGCGTCGGTCAGCCAATGATCATTGTGCAACAAATGGCCGTCACACCTCAGCACCCGCGTTTCGCATTCACCGCAAGCCCCGCCCCGGCACAGATAGGGCGCCTCAACCCCCGCCGCCTCAATCGCCTCAAGCAAGGATTGATGCGTGCCGACCTGCACCGTCTTGCCTGATGCGGCCAATGTCACCTCAAACACTTTGCCCGGAGGGGGCGCCAGGAACTCCTCATGATGCACGGCCCCGTCCGGCCAACCGGCTGTTTTGGCCGCCCCCAGCACCCA
>JAYUHO010000314.1:0-3794 GCA_043766915.1 Cypionkella sp. | reverse complement strand
AACCCGCTCTAAAACCCAACCTCGCAACGCCCGATCAACGCCGCCAGCATCGCCTGACAGCGCGCCATCTGTTCCATACTTACATACTCATCCGGCTTGTGCCCCTGCGCCATAGACCCCGGCCCGCAGATCACCGTGGGAATCCCCAACCGCGCATCAAACAACCCGCCTTCGGTGCCGAACGCCACTTTGATCGTGCCATTCGCGCCCGTCAGTGATTTCACGAAGTTCACCACACCCGCATCCGACGGTGTGCCAAGCCCCGGATACGCCCACAGCCGTTCCACCTCGATTGCCGCCTCGGGAAACTCGGCGCGCAACGGGGATACAATCGCCTCGGCGGCCACCCGCAACTCGGTGATCAAACTATCCGTGTCCTCGCCCGCCAAAGACCGGATTTCAAAATCCAACACCGCGCGATTAGGCACGATGTTCACCTGCACCCCGCCCTGCAGCTTGCCCACATGCAGCGTGGTATAAGGCACGTCATAATCGCCATCGCGCAAACCCGTTTGCGCCAGCCGCGCCTGCACCTTGCGCACCGCATGTACAAAATCCACCGCCAGATGCAACGCGTTCAGCGCCATCGGAGCCAGTGCCGAATGCCCTTCGCGGCCCGCGCAAGTTGCCCGAAGTGCGATCTTGCCTTTATGCCCCGTCGCTACCTGCATTCCCGTTGGCTCTCCGACAATGCACATGCGCGGGCGCAGCGGGGCCAGCGCCAGCATATCAATCAGACTGCGCACACCCATGCAGCCGATCTCTTCGTCATAAGACAGCGCCAGATGCAGCGGCACTTTCAACGGACGATGCGCCGCATCGATCATCGCTGCAATGGCGCAGGCCACGAACCCCTTCATATCTGCCGCCCCGCGCCCGTAATATCGCCCGTCCCGCGCGGTCAGGGCAAAGGCGGGAACAGACCAGTCTTGCCCCTCAACCGGAACAACGTCTGTATGACCCGACAGCATCACACCGCCCATGCCTGCAGGCCCGACTGTGGCGTATAGATTGGCTTTCCCGCCCGTGCTGTCTTTTATCAGAACGCTTTCAATGCCCGCCTGCGCCAACTGGTCGGTCACGTATTCCATCAAACCGATATTCGGATTGCTGCTGATCGTATCAAACCCGATCAACCGTTCAAATAGTTCCAGCATTTTGGCCCCTGCGTTTGGGCAAGCCTTATCAAACTATGGATCGCCGCGAAACCTGTCCTGCACCCGCGCGTTATTCCTGCGAGCGCAACACCTGAGCGGGCCTCACAGCCAAGGGCCGCAGCACAAACAGCAGCCCGGCCAGCAGCGTCGCCAAAATCCCGCCCAACACAATGATCAGCGCCGAGACCGGTTCGAAGGCATACTCTGAGTCCATGACAAAGGTCAGCACCGCCCAGCCCGCAATCGCCCCCGCAAATATCGCAACCACGCCCGCCGCCGCCCCCATCAGGATGGATCGCAACGCAAAGCTGGCCAGTATCCGCCCCCGTGATGCGCCCAGAACTTTCAGCACTGCCGCTTCGTAGACCCGCGCGCGCTCGCCCGATGCCGCCGCCCCGATCAAAACGACAAACCCGGTGATCAGCGTCGCCATCGCAGCCAATGTGGTGGCTTGGGCAATCGCGCCCAGGGCTTCAGTCACCCGGCCAATCGCCGCCTTTACTCCGATTGCGGTGATGTTGGGATAGGCTTTGGACAAATCACGCAACACGCCGGGTTCCGCCGCCGCATCCGCATAGACCGTCGAGATAAACGTATGTGGTGCCCCGGCCAGCGCGGCTTTGTTCATTGTCATCACAAATCCCATCCCGGCGTTAGAGAAATCCACTTCGCGAAAGCTGCTGATCTCGGCCTCAATCTCGCGGCCCAGAATGTTAACCGTCATCTTATCGCCCAGTTTAAGGCCAATCTCGGCGGCCTCTTCGGCGGCAAAGGATATCTGTGGCGCCCCCGCATAACCGGTGGCCCACCAGGTGCCTGCCGTTACCTTCGTGCCTGCTGGCAGCGCGTCGGCATAGGTCACGCCCCGGTCGCCCTGCACCACCCAATGATCACCGGCCACCTTGCGCGCATCAATTCCGTTGATCTTGGTGATAACGCCGCGCAGCATCGGCGCGGACTCCACCTTGGACACCCCCGGGTTGGCCGCCAGTTTTGCCAAGAACCCATCTATTTGATCAGGCTGAATATCGACAAAGAAATAGGCCGGTGCGCGGGTTGGTAAATCCCGCTCTATCGCCGATCGCAGGTTGCTATCAATCTGCCCCACCGCCGCCAGCACCGTCAGCCCCAACCCCAACGCCAGGACGACTTGCATGGTTTCTGCCCGGGGTGCCCCGATAGAGGCCAATGCCAGCCGCAGCGCGACCCGCCCTTGCAGCGCGCGGCTGCGTGCCACCCGCCGGGCCAGCCACGCCAAACCCAGTGACGCCAGCCCCAACACGATCAGCGATGCCACCACCCCGCCCGCTGTGCCCAAAGCCAGTTTGGCAGCCCCCGACAGCCACGCCGAGCCGCCTATCAATACCGCCGCTAAAATCAGCATCACCCCCAAATACCGGGCCCGTGGCCACCCTCCCGCCAGCCCCCCACGATAGAGCGCGGCCGCCCGCACCCGTTCGCTGCGCGCCAGCGGCCATAGTGCAAACAGAAATGCCGAGATCACGCCGTAAAACGCGGCCTCAGTCACCGGGCGCGGATAAAACGCGATCTGCGCGGGAAAGGGCAAGGCTGCCTCAATTCTGCCCGCCAGCAGCAGCGGCACGCCAACCCCCAGGGCCAGCCCCAGAACGACGCCGACGCCCACCAGCAACGCGATCTGCAGCAGATAGGCCGTGAAAATCAGCGCACCGTCGGCTCCCAACGTGCGCAGGGTGGCGATGGTCGAAATCTTGGCCTCCAGATAGGACCGCACCGCCGCCGCCACGCCAACCCCGCCCACGGCAAGACCCGCCAAGCCGACCAGTACCAAAAATGCGCCGATCCGCTCAACGAACCGCTCCACTCCGGGGGCGGCCTGACGACTGTCGCTCCAGCGCAAACCGCTGTCGGGCAGTTTGGCTTTGGTCGCTGTCTCAAGCGCCGCAAGATCGCTGCCCGCAGGCAAGACCATCCGATACGAGGTGTCAAACAACGTGCCCGGTTCCAGCAGCCCTGCGGCTTTCAGATCAGCGGTGCGCACAATGGTGCGCGGAGCCAGGGCAAACCCACCCGTGGCGGAATCCGGTTCGCGCAACAGCCGCGCGCCAAGGGTAAACTCTTGGCTGCCAAGGCTGAACTGATCGCCAATCGCCAACCCCATCTGATCGGCCAATACGCCGTCCATCACAGCGCCCGGCAGATCATCCGTCCCATCAAGGGCCGTCGTCAGCGCAATGCCATCTTGCAAATCCACCGACCCCAACAACGGATAAGCGGTATCCACGGCCTTGACCTGCGTCAAAACCCGGGCCTCACCCGCCACCGCCATCGACCGGAAATCCACGATTTCAGACGTTTCCGCAGCGAAACTGTCCAGATAAGCCCGCTCATCCGGGGTGGCAAAGCGATAGGTAAATTCAACCTGCGCATCACCGCCCAGCAGAACAGCCCCTTGCTCGGTTAAACCCGCCTGAATCGCGCTGCGCACCATGCCGACGCCCGCAATTGCCGCCACGCCCAGCGCCAGACAGGCCAGAAACACCCCAAAGCCGCGCAAGCCTCCGCGCAACTCGCGCCGGGCAATCCGGGCGGCCAGCGACCAGTTCATATCTCGGCCCCGAACTTCATACGCGCCGAAGGCATTGATTGCGGCGTGGT
>JAYUHO010000313.1:0-3801 GCA_043766915.1 Cypionkella sp. | reverse complement strand
ACACCCCCGGACCCCCGCGGGATATTTGGAAACAGAAAAAGCGCAAGTTTTAGATAAATTGTCGGCAATCTTTGGATGGTTGTTTGGCAATTCACCTTAAAGAGACGTCAAATGAAGATTGTCGTAAGGAAGAAGAAAATGTTTGATCTAACCGGAAAATCGGCACTTATCACAGGCGCTTCGGGCGGCATCGGGGCGGCGATTGCGCGCAGTCTGCATGGCGCGGGGGCATTGGTGGCGCTGTCGGGCACGCGGGTTGAGCCTTTGGAAGCACTGGCGGCAGATCTGGGCGTGCGGGCCTTTGTGCTGCCGTGCAATCTTGGCGATGCAGTGGCGGTTGAAGCGTTGCCCAAGGCCGCGATTGCGGCGATGGGGGCGGTCGATATTCTGGTGAACAATGCGGGGATCACCAAAGATAACCTCTTCATGCGGATGAGCGATGACGAATGGCAGTCGGTGATGGATGTCAATCTGACCGCCACCTTCCGGCTGTGCCGGGGCGTGGTGCGCGGCATGATGAAATCGCGCTGGGGCCGGATTGTGAATATCACGTCGGTTGTGGGGCATTCGGGCAATCCGGGGCAGGGCAACTATGCCGCCGCCAAGGCGGGGACGCTGGCGATGTCCAAATCCCTGGCCATCGAAGTGGCCAGCCGGGGGATTACGGTGAACTGCGTGGCGCCGGGGCTGATTGCCACCGCGATGACCGACAAATTGAACGATGAGCAACGCGCGCGCATTTTGGCGGGCATCCCGGCGGGGCGGATGGGGGAGGCCGCTGAAGTGGCATCCGCGGTGCTGTATCTGGCCTCGCCCGAGGCGGGCTATGTGACGGGTACCACGCTGCATGTGAATGGCGGCGGATTTTTGGGCTAGTGGGTGATGGTTGTCCCCTACCAGACGGTGTTTGAAGGGGCGCATGTGCGGGCGGTGTGCTTTAACGCGGACGCGGCCCGACTGCGGGTGCGGCTAAGCTATCGGCGCGACGGGGAGGTGGGCTTTGACGCCGCCGAACCGCAGGCGGCGGCGATAAAGGCGGGGTATGCAAATCTGTGGGTGCAGGCGGCGCAGAACGATTATTACATCAGCCCTGATCTGCCTGCGTTGCGCCGCGCCCTGCATGGGTTTTGTGCGCGATACCGCGATGTTTCCGCCGTGGGGTTTTCGATGGGAGGCTTTGGCGCGGTGCTGTTGTCACGCGCGCTGCACCTGACCCAAGCCGTGCTGGTATCGCCGCAGCGGCTGGGGTTTCCGAAAGCCGCGCCGTTTGTGTCGGACGATGCGCAAGAACTGGCGTGCTTTACCACCGATGATCCGAACGCCGATCTGGACGGTATTTCGCCCGATCTGCGCGGTGTCGTGATGTTTGATCCGTTTGCCGGCAAGGGCCGCGACCGGGCCTATGCGCGCCATCTGGGCCGCATTGTGCCGGGTTTGCGTTTGCTGGCTTTGCCGGGGGCGGGGCATCCGGCCACCAATGTGATGGTCGAGGCCAAAAAGTTTATGCAGTTTCAGCAGGCCACCTTTGTGCCGCAGATTGAAGCGGCTGATATTCGTGCCGTGTATCGGGCGTCGCGCAACGGGTCGGAGCGGTATGAAACGATGGTGCTTAAGTACCTGTCCAAGCGGATGATGCGCGACTGACCGGGGGCGTGGTTTGAGCGGTTCAGGTTTGTTTGGAACAGGAAGTCGCTGTCTCTGGCTTCGCTGAACCGCGATTTCCGATGGCCTTGTATCGATCAAAACCTGACCCGCTTTAGGTAAAGATAAAATCGCCTGCGTCAATCTGGCCGGGTTTGACGTTCTGCAACAATATCGCGATATCAAGGGCTTGTATCAAGGTGTTGTTGCCCTGAGAGGTGACGCTGATCTGGGCCCATGACGTTGACGACAGATTCAGCTTATCCAGCCCGTTGGTGAAATCGGTGATTGTGTCCACCTCATCCGGGGTTGGGGGGGCGGCGCGATCAAACACAAAGACATCCGCACCCGCGCCGCCCGTCAAGGTGTCCGTGCCCTCGTTCCCGCCCAAGCGATCATTGCCGCGACCGCCAAACAGCGCGTCGTTGCCGGTTGCACCCCACAGACTGTCTCTGCCGGACCCGCCGAACAGCCGATCGTCGCCGCCTTGGCCAAAGGCATAGTCGGCGCCATTGCCCAGCCAGACCGAGTCTGCCGCCGCGCCGCCCATCACTTTGTCATTGCCAGACAACGTGCTGACCGAGGTGATGCCACCGCCCAGATGCACATCATCTGCGCCCGGCGTCAGGCGCAGCGATTCCACGGCGATCAGGTCGATGAACAGTTTTGGCCCGCCGTCCAGCCCGATGATCCGGGCGTTGGTGGGGCCGGTGTCGATCACCATGACACCTGCGCTGCGATTGGCCAGCGTCACGCTATCCACGCCCTTGCCCGCCCAGACCTGCACCATCCCCGAGCCTGTCACGACAAGCGCATCATCCTGCGCGGTGCCAGCGCGATAGCCTATCGCCCCGCCTTCGGCCATCGGGCGCGGGTCGGACTGGACGGCGCTGGCCAAGGCCGTGCCCAATGCGGCGGCATAGCCAAAGGTCGAGCTGTAATGGATATAGTCACTTTGAAACATCTGATTGGCGGTCAGGCCCGCTTTGGCTGCCACCAGATCGGGATCGACTAGGTGGATCAAGGGGCTGGAATTGGCCAAGGCAACTTGCGCCGCCTGCACCGCCAGCCAATTTCTGGTCTGCCCGTCAGTCATGTCGCGGTTGTTCAGTGACGCATCGGCCAGTGCCGATATCACAAGTTCATGCGCGCCAAACCGGGCCGTCAGCGCGTCGTTCACCGCGGCAAGGTTTGCCGCATACCCGTTCGCCGCTGCGGCTGAAAAGATGTCCGCCCCGCCGTGCAGCCAGATGACACCGTCAAGATAGGCACCGGGCATATAGCTGGGAGAGCTGGGATTCAAAACACTGTCCAGTTGACGCAGCAGGGCGCGGAACAATTCGCCCTCGCCCGGATTTGCACCTGCCGACCAATCGCCACCGCCGCCATCAAGCCCCGACGCCAGCGGTGATCCGTTGACGGCCAGATGCACCATAAGCCCCCCGATTGCCTGCGCCCGATCAAAAGTGGCTTTGATGATATCCGAGTTGTTGGCGTTCGATTGTCCGGCAAGGACAAGGATCGGAATGGATCGGGCGACGGGCATGGCGGAGCATCCTTGCAAGGGGTTTCCGTCACAATATGGAGGGCTGGTTAACCATACCTTTCGACGCTGCGGCAAAACCGTTACAAGTTTATCGACCCGTTGCCATGCTGGGGTTGGCGGCTTTGAGAGCAGGTGCGAATGCCCTGTTGCCATAACTGCAGCGCCTTGTTATAGCGCGGCTGAATTGATCGGCGGGGTGTTTCGATGGCCCCTTCGATGTGTCTGATGCGGTTCATCATCGGAATGGATTGAAGGTCGGGAAGCCTCCCGCAACGTAAAAGGGATATGACATGAGCGACATCGCTGATCGCGTGAAGAAGATCGTCGTCGAGCATCTTGGCGTCGAAGCTGAAAAAGTAACCGAGACCGCGTCGTTTATCGACGATCTGGGTGCTGACAGCCTTGACACCGTGGAGTTGGTGATGGCGTTCGAGGAAGAATTCGGGATCGAAATTCCGGATGATGCCGCCGAAACCATCCAGACCTTTGGCGATGCGGTCAAGTTCATCTCTTCGGCTGCGTGATCTGGTGACCTGATCTTCGGGCAAGATCACCTGATTTAGGCACCCTGCGGGGTGCCTTTTTCGTTTCTGGTCGAAGGACTGGCTTTGCGG
>JAYUHO010000312.1:0-3805 GCA_043766915.1 Cypionkella sp. | reverse complement strand
GCGCAATCGGTTTCAAACCGCAGCACATAGCCGTTGAAAACGGCGTCATACAACACCCCTTCGCCGCGCTTAAAGTTCACTTCGATCCGGCGCGGACTGATCTGGACTGTCACAGGCACCACGCCCAAGCCGTTGATGATGCCTTCCGGCTCCAGCGCGAATTCGATCCCATCGCCCACCTGCACCGTGCGGCCTTGCGCCTGCAGAAAGGGCTTGGCCGGATCGTCATAGGTCAGCACGTTGAACGTCACCAACCGCCCCTGCAGCGTAGGCTCGGCGGCGGCAGTCTCTGGCGAAAGCAAGGCAAGCCCACACAGAACCCAGCCAAAAGCGCCAAAGCTCACCGCGTCGACCTTGTGCCAAAGACACGGTCCCAGAAATCTGACGTCACGCCGAAATTATGCTTATCATCATGGTGATGCAGCGCGTGTAATCGGATCAACCGCCGCAATGACGATGATCCGCCACTGCCCAGATGATGCACCACGTAATGCACGCTGACATAGACCAGATAACCCGCCATGATCCCCGCCGTCCACGCCGCCGCCGTCTGATCGCCCGCCAAAAAGCCAACGGGCATATAGGCCAGCAGATACATCGCCGCCACGGTCACAAGTGTAGGCGTGCCCGTCAGCCCGCGCGGATCATCGTGATGCGCCATATGCATCGGCTTCAAGACCGGAAAATGATGAAACCCAAAGCGGTGGATGACATATTCAAAGAATGTCCAGGCCAACCCGCCAGCCACCACAATCGCGGCCAGTTGCAGGGTCTGCACCCCTTCGGCAGACCGGAACGCCAGATAAAGACACAGCAAGATCAGCAGGGGAAACACCCCAAAATCAAGGAAAAATAACTTCTCCGTCAGCTCTGCCGGGACCACTTTGCGAAATGTCGCTTTTGCGAAAACGGCGCTGTGGCGCAACGACGCTATTTTGGCGGTGAAAACATTCATCATGATTGCAGCCTTTTTCAGTAGTCGCACACTGCAGAAAAGCTAGTTCAGTTTTACCTGCGTCTTGCAGACCAAGGTTAGCCTGCCGCGCATTTAGCGCAACGCCTAAGTGCCTATGCCCCTCTTATCATGGCCAAACCCGCCGAATTGACAAGTATAGCCCGCCAGAAAAGGCCAGTTTTTGCGCGATAACGCCGCGCAGGATCACGCCAATGCCGCCACACCTGCGACATTTACGTCGTCACTGACCCAAATCACTGCCGCCCCTGCGGTACCAACGGCCCCCGACACCAACCCACGCCGCAAAGCCAGCGCCCCACCCGAAAGCGCAAAATTCCAAGGGCCTATGCCGCCAGCCCTTTGGCCCCCATATCCAGAAACTTTTGCCGCCGATCCTTGATCAGTGCGTCTGGCTTTTTCCCCATCAGCTCTTTCAGCATGGTTTCAATCGCCTTACCCACGGCTTCGATGGTTTCTTTGCGGCCCCGCTGTGCACCCCCGGTGGGTTCTTTAACAATACGGTCAATCACACCCAGTTTCTGCAAATCCTGCGCCGTCAGCCGCAACGCCTCGGCGGCTTCGCGCATCTTTTCGGCGTCTTTCCACAGGATCGACGCGCAACCTTCGGGCGAGATCACCGAATAGACCGAATGTTCCAGCATGGCGATGCGGTTGGCGGTGGCAAAGGCCACGGCCCCGCCAGACCCGCCTTCACCGATCACCACCGAGATCAACGGCACGCCAATTTCCAGACATTTGGCGGTAGAGCGCGCAATCGCTTCGGCCTGACCCCGCTCTTCTGCCCCCTTGCCCGGATAGGCACCGGGCGTGTCGATCAGGGTGATCACCGGCAGGCGAAACCGATCCGCGATATCCATCAAGCGCACGGCTTTGCGATAGCCCTCGGGCCGCGCCATGCCGAAGTTCCGCTCGATCCGCGATTTGGTATCGTTGCCCTTTTCGTGGCCAATGACCATCACAGGCGTATCGTTGAACCGCGCAAGCCCGCCCATCACCGCATGGTCATCGGCAAACCCCCGATCCCCGGCCAGCGCTGTGTAGTCGTTGAACAATGCCTCGATGTAGTCTTTGGTGTGCGGGCGGTCCGGATGCCGCGCCACCTGACATTTGCGCCAGGGCGTCAGGTCTTTATAGAGATCCTTCAGCATCACGTCGGCCTTGCGGTCCAACGCGTCGGCTTCGCGTGCCACGTCCATTCCGGTATTGCCCCGCGCCATCGCGCGCAGCTCTTCCGCCTTGCCTTCAATCTCGGCCAGCGGCTTTTCAAATTCCAGATAGTTCATGCACAGGCTCCGGTTCAGGATGGCTTCCTATATGGCCTTGGCCAATCCAAGATGCAACTGAGCAAGATTTGTAGACCCGCCCCGTGGCACGCCTTTGCGCATACCCCCATAGAACCGATGGACACCGCCCCGGATGCGCTGATCACCGAACGGCACCTGCCCCTGAGCTAAGCCACCGATCCAAACACCCTAAAATTTATCTAAAATTTGCTTTCGCGTTGGCGCAAATATCCCACGGGGGGCGACATTGGCTCTGGCCAATGTCGTTTGGGGGTGTGAAACCCCCTGCTGCGCTGGTTGCACTTTCCCTTGCGGCTGGTTTAAGGCAAATTGGCCAAAACAACAGGCCGCCCATGATCACCGTCACCGCCGACACCTTCCGGCTTGCGCAAACCTTTACCATCTCGCGCGGGTCAAAGACCGAGGCGCGGGTGTTGACGGTGCGGATCTCACGGGGCGGTTTTTCCGGCTGGGGCGAATGCGTGCCCTATGCGCGCTATGGCGAGACGCTGGAAAGCGTTACGGCGCAGATCGCCGGCTTGCCCCCCGATATCACGCGGCAAGCCCTGCAATCTGCCCTGCCGCCCGGCGCCGCGCGCAATGCGGTTGATTGCGCGTTGTGGGATCTGGCGGCGAAAACGGCAGGGCAACCGGCCTGGCATCTGGCGGGGCTGCCCACCCCCAAACCCGTGCAAACCGCCTATACTCTGTCGCTGAACACGCCGCAGATCATGCGCGAACAAGCTGCCCTGCACGCCCATCGCCCGATCCTGAAGATCAAACTCGGCACCCCCGACGATATGCCGCGCCTTGAAGCCGTGCGCGCAGGTGCCCCAAATTCCACTCTGATCATCGACGCCAACGAAGGCTGGACGCCCGACATCTACACCGATCTGGCGCCGCATCTGATCCGGCTGGGCGTGGCGTTGGTTGAACAACCGCTGCCGGCAGGGTCCGATGACATGCTGGCAGAAATCGCCCGACCCTTGCCCGTCTGCGCCGACGAATCCGCACATGATGCCGCCCGTCTGGCAGCGCTGGTCAGCAAATATGACATGGTGAACCTGAAACTGGACAAAACCGGCGGGCTGACAGAAGGCCTGATCGCCCGCGCCACAGCCCAGCGCCTTGGGCTTGGTCTGATGGTCGGCTGCATGGTGGGCAGCAGTCTTGCGATGGCCCCCGCCGTGCTGTTGGCGCAGGGTGCCGCGTTTACAGATCTTGACGGCCCGCTGCTTCTGGCCGAAGACCGCGCGAACCCGCTGCACTACGACGGCGCAGGGGTTCATCCAGCCACCATCCAACTATGGGGATAACCATGTCTCGCACGGTCTATATCAACGGCGACTACCTTCCCGAAGCGGATGCCAAAATCTCGATCTTTGATCGCGGATTTCTGATGGCGGATGCGGTGTATGAGGTCACTTCGGTGCTGGATGGCAAGCTGATTGATATGGAGGGGCACGTGGTGCGGCTTGCCCGCAGCCTGTCGGAACTGGAAATGACCAGCCCGATCAGTGACAACGATCTGACGGCGATGTTCCGC
>JAYUHO010000311.1:0-10059 GCA_043766915.1 Cypionkella sp. | reverse complement strand
AGGAATTCGCGCCCCCGCATGACGCCGAAACGCGGCCGCAGCTCGTCGCGGAACTTCCACTGGATGTGGTACAGCGTCAGCGGCAGGTCCTTGTAGCTGGTGACATGGCTGCGGAAAATGTCGGTGATCATCTCCTCGTTGGTGGGGCCATAAAGCAGATCCCGCCCGCCGCGATCCTTGATCCGCAGCATCTCGTCGCCATAATCGTCATACCGCCCGCTCTCGCGCCACAAATCCGCCGCCTGCAACGTCGGCATCAACAAGGGAATATGCCCCGCGCGCTCCTGCTCCTCATTCACGATCGCCTCGATCCGCCGCAGCACCCGCAAGCCCAGCGGCAGCCACGAATAAATCCCCGCCGCCTGTTGTTTGATCATGCCCGCGCGCAGCATATAGCGGTGCGAGACGATCTGCGCCTCGGCAGGGTTTTCTTTCAGCACGGGCAGGAAATACCGGGTCAGACGCATGGGGCTACCTTTGGGCAATGGGCTTGCCTGACGTTTAGGTAAAACTGACGGGGCAGGCAAGGGCGGGGTTGGGTGCGCGACGATTGTGCCGGGCGTGCCGCAAACTGAAACAATGGCCCCCCTGCCCATCACGCCCCATCACAAACCCGTCGCCCCTGTGACCCAACGTCACAAACCCTGCGTATCCTTTGCAGCCAGCCAGTGGGGACATGGCTTAACCAGTGAACAGGAGTGACCATCTTGACCAAATCGAAGTTTTTCACCGCCGCTGCCATTGTCCTGACGATGGGGACTGCCGCGTCAGCCGAAAGCATCACCGCCATTGCCGCCGCAGACGCGCGGTTCAGCACTTTGGTGGCGGCTGTCACGGCGGCGGGTCTGGCCGAAACGCTGGCCGGTCCCGGTAATTTCACCGTTTATGCGCCCGTTAACGACGCCTTCGCGGCTTTGCCTGCGGGCACGGTTGAGACGCTGCTAAAGCCGGAAAACAAAGGTCAGCTGACCGATATTCTGCTGTATCACGTCGATGACCGGGTGTTGACGGCGGCGGCGATTCCGAACGGGTCCACCTATTTCAAACCTTTGCTGACCTCGCAGCGCCTGTGCATCGCCAAATCCGCCGCAGGGGTCACGATTGATGATGGCACCGGCACGCTGGCCAATGTGATCATCGCCGATATCAAGGCCGACAATGGCGTGATCCATGTGATCGACAAAGTGTTGATCCCGGGTACGCGGCCTAAGTGCCACTAAACCCATTTCGCCTTTACCCAGTAGTGACCGTCTAACCAGTTCAAAATCAGACTAAATTGGCCCCGCCAAGCCTTGGCGGGGGCCTTTCCTTTGCGCAGGACTTGCATGACCGCGGGTCAAAGGTGATATGTTCGTCACCAAACGAGGGACGGCACCATGGCTTTGCCACTGCGCGATCAAGCAAAATACTGGGGCATCGCGATGGCGGTGTTTTTTGTGCTGGTCTGGGCATTAGGATCGGTTCTGTTGCCGTTTCTAGTGGGCGGTGCGCTGGCCTATTTCCTTGATCCGGTGGCGGACAGGTTGCAAAAGCTTGGGCTTAGCCGGGTCGCGGCGACGTCGGTGATCTTGTTGGGCGCCATTCTGATCATCGTATTGCTGATGCTGTCGGTGATCCCCGAGCTGGTGAAACAGCTTACCGCCCTGATCAATTCCGCCCCTGACATTGCGCGGGGGCTGCAGACGGCCCTGATAGAACGGTTTCCGCAATTGTCGGATGAAACATCCACCATCCGCCAGACGCTGGCCGAAATCGGCACCGCCATTCAATCACGCGGCGGCGAGTTGGCGCGCGGGCTGTTGTCATCGGCGCTGGGCCTGCTGTCGGCGGTGGTGTTTTTGTTGGTGGTGCCTGTCGTCACCTTCTATCTGCTGATGGACTGGGACCGGATGATCGCCCGTGTCGACAGTCTGTTGCCGCGCGATCATGCGCCTGTGGTGCGCAAACTGGCGCGCGAGATCAACGCGGTGCTGGCGGCCTTTGTGCGGGGGCAATTGTCGGTCTGTCTGGCGCTGGGCACGTTTTATTCGGCGGCGCTGATGCTGGCAGGGTTGCAATTTGGGCTGATCGTGGGGGCGATTGCCGGGGCGATCACCTTCATTCCCTATATCGGATCGTTGGTGGGCGGGGCGCTGGCCATCGGATTGGCGCTGTATCAGTTCTGGGGGGATTGGCTGTCAATCGGGTTGGTCGCCGCGATTTTTGCGGTGGGGCAGTTTATTGAGGGCAATGTGCTGACGCCGAAACTGGTGGGCAATTCGGTGGGGCTGCATCCGGTGTGGCTGTTGTTTGCGCTGTCGGCGTTCGGGTCGGTGTTTGGCTTTGTCGGCATGCTGATTGCAGTGCCCGTGGCGGCATCGCTGGGGGTGCTGACGCGCTTTGCCATCGCGCAGTATCATCACAGTCTGCTGTATCGCGGTATCGACGGGCACATCCCCTTGCCCGACGCCGTCGCCCAAAGGCCAGCCGATGATCAAGCAACTGGTCTTTGATCTGCCGGTGGCCGAAGGTTACGCGCGGGCGGATTTTTTCACCTCGCCCGCCACAGCGCAGGCCCTGGCGGCGATTGACGGATGGCGCGATTGGCCGGATGGCAAGATGCTGTTGATCGGCCCAAAAGGTGCTGGCAAAACCCATCTGGCGCGTATCTGGGCTGACATGGCCGGGGCGGTGATCGTGCCGGGTGCCGATCTGGCGGCGGTCGATGTGCCGGGTTTGGCGGCGATGAGCGCCGTCTGCGTTGAAAATGCCGAAGCGATTGCGGGCAATCCCGCTGCCGAAACCGCCCTTTTTCATCTGCATAATATGGTGCTGCCAGCGGGGCGGTTGTTGATCACGGCCGCCACGCCGCCGCGCGATTGGGGGCTGACGCTGGCTGATCTGCAAAGCCGGTTGCAGGCGGCGGCGGTTGCGTTGGTGCCATCGCCAGATGATGCGTTGTTGTCAGCGGTGCTGGTGAAACTGTTTGCTGACCGCCAGATTGCGGTGCCACCCAATCTGATTGCTTATCTGGTCAGCCGGATTGAACGGTCAATCGCCAGCGCGCGCAGCGTTGTCGCCGAACTGGATGCCGTCGCGTTAACCCAGCGCCGCCCGGTCACCCGCGCCTTGGCCGCCGAGCTGCTGGACAGGGCCGATCAAGGGTGAAAGACTGTTATAAAATCGTCATATTCACCCCGCATAAGGCGCCATGACCCAAGCCGATTTCCTGAAAGCCGCGTTCCCCGACCCTGTGGAATTGCCATCGGCAGAAACCACGGGTCCGCGCCGGTTTTTCAACCGCGAACTGTCCTGGCTGGCGTTCAATTGGCGGGTGCTGGATGAGGCGTCGAATCCGGTGGTGCCGTTGCTGGAACGGCTGCGGTTTTTATCAATTTCTGCCACCAACCTTGATGAGTTTTATTCGGTGCGCGTGGCAGGTCTGCGCGCGCTGGCACGGGCGCACAACGCCACACCGTCGGAAGATGGCCGCACCCCCGCCGAACAACTGACCCTGATCAACGCCGATGCGCGCCGGTTGATGCACACTCAGCAATCGGTGTTCAACAAGTTAAAGCGCGAGATGGAGGCGCAGGGGATTATCCTGTGTACGCGGTCCAAACTGACCGGGCGGGATTTGAAATTTCTGGAAGATCACTTTCTGAACAAGGTGTTCCCGGTTCTGTCACCCTTGGCAATTGACCCTGCGCATCCGTTTCCGTTTATCCCGAACACCGGATTTTCGCTGGCGTTGGAGTTGGAACGCGAATCCGATCATCGCACGCTGAAGGCGTTGCTGCCGATCCCGCAGCAAATCGCGCGCTTTGTGCCGTTGCCGGGCAAGCCGGGGGAAAACCGGTTCTTGCCGCTGGAAGAATTGCTGCTGCTGCATCTGGACATGCTGTTTCCGGGTTATACCGACCGGGGGCATTGCATGTTTCGGGTACTGCGCGACAGCGATCTGGAGGTGGAGGATGAGGCCGAAGATCTGGTGCGCGAGTTTGAAACCGCGTTGAAACGGCGGCGTCGGGGGGAAGTGATAAGGTTGAAAATGTCGGCAGGCGCACCCGAAGATTTGCGCGCGCTGATCATGGAAGAACTGGGCGTGACCGAGTCTGAAATGGTTGAGGTGCGCGGGCTTTTGGGCATTGCCGATCTGAAAGAACTGATCTTGTCGTCGCGGGTGGATTTGCTGTGGCCGCCGTTTACGCCGCGGGTGCCCGAACGGGTGCAAGACAATGATGGCGATATGTTTGCGGCGATCAAGCAAAAGGATATTTTGCTGCATCATCCTTACGAAACCTTCGATCTGGTGATCCGGTTTCTGGAACAGGCGGCGCGCGATCCGAATGTTTTGGCGATCAAACAGACGCTGTATCGCACCAGTTGGGACAGCCCGATCGTTTCGGCACTGTGCGAGGCTGCAGAAGCGGGCAAGTCTGTGACGGCCTTGGTCGAGTTGAAAGCGCGGTTTGATGAGGCCGCCAACATCCGCCAGTCACGGCGGTTGGAGCGGTCAGGCGCGCATGTGGTGTACGGCTTTATCCACTACAAAACCCATGCCAAGATCAGCACCGTGGTGCGGCGCGAAGGCGAAAATCTGGTCACCTACACCCATTATGGCACCGGAAATTACCATCCCATCACGGCCAAGGTCTACACGGATCTTTCGTTTTTCACCTGCGATCCGGCTTTGGGGCGCGATGCGACGCGGGTGTTTAACTATCTGTCTGGCTATGTGCAGCCGCAGGGGCTGGAGAATCTGGCGATCTCGCCGATTACATTAAAGTCGCGGCTGCTGGAACTGATCGCAGCCGAGGCAGACCACGCCCGCGCCGGGCGGCCTGCCGAAATATGGGCCAAGATCAACAGCTTGATTGAACCCGAAACCATTGATGCGCTTTATGCGGCGTCGCAGGCCGGGGTGAAAATCAGTCTGGTTGTGCGCGGTATTTGCGGGGTACGGCCCGGCATCAGGGGGTTGTCGGAAAATATTCGGGTGAAGTCGATTGTTGGCAGGTTCCTGGAACATTCACGCATTGTGTGTTTCGGCTCGGGCCACGGGCTGCCGTCAAAATCGGCGCGGGTGTTCATATCATCGGCGGATTGGATGGGCCGCAATCTGACGCGCCGGGTGGAAACTTTGATCGAGATTCACAACCCCACCGTGCAGGCGCAGATTGTGGGGCAGATCATGGCGGCCAATCTGGCGGATGAGGCGCAAAGCTGGGTCTTGCAGCCCGATGGCAGCTATCAGCGCGATTTGTTGGCGGTGGACGGGAACGCTTTCAACTGTCATCGGTTCTTCATGGAGAATCCCTCGCTGTCTGGTCGTGGCACCGCTGGCGCAAAGGATGTTCCTAAACTTGCGTGACGTTGGGGACGAAAGCGATGCCAGAGACTGAAACTGATGACGATCACGGCCCGTTTGGCAGGCCGTTGTTTGATGACCCGTCGGCGCGGGCGCTTAGCCGTGTGGGCGTGGTGGATGTGGGATCAAACTCGGTTCGGATGGTGGTGTTTGATGGCGCAGCGCGGTCACCTGCGTATTTCTACAACGAAAAGGTGATGTGCGGCCTTGGTAAGGGATTGGCCGAAACCGGACGCCTGAATCCCCAAGGCCGGGTGCGTGCATTGGCAGCACTGACGCGGTTTTCCCTGCTGGCCAAGGGGATGGGAATAGAAACGCTGACCGTTGTGGCCACGGCTGCGACGCGCGAGGCAAGTGATGGGCCAGGCTTTCAGGCCGAGGTGCTGGCAAAAACCGGGCTGAAGCTGTGGGTGATTGATGGCAGCGAAGAGGCGCGGCTGTCGGCGCAGGGGGTGCTGCTGGGCTGGCCGGAGGCGACGGGGATGGTCTGCGATCTGGGCGGCAACTCGATGGAGCTGGCGCGGATTGGCGGCGGCAAGGTGGGTCAGCGGGTGTCGACGCCGCTGTGGCCGTTTCGGTTGCAGCAGGTTTCCACTGATGCCAGGAAACGTGCCGCCCATATCGACAAAGTATTGGCAGATGCGCAGGCCGAGTTGAAATCGGAAGGCGAGCGGATCTATCTGGTGGGCGGGTCTTGGCGGGTGATCGCGCGGCTGGATATGGAGCGCCGCGCCTATCCTTTGACGGTTTTGCACGAATATCGCATGACGCCCAAGGGGTTGCTGGACACGCTGGACTGGATCGCCACCGCCGATTTGGCGGCTTTGCGGGCACGCACCGGCACATCGCCCGAACGCATGGAACTGGTGCCCCTGGCCTGCGAGGTTCTGCGCGAGATTATCCGCGTGCTGAAGCCGTCTGAGATTGATGTCTCGGCATACGGCATACGCGAAGGGCTGTTGTATGAACAGATGCCCGAACGTCTGCGCGCGCGAGATCCGCTGATCGAAGCCGCGCGGATGGCGGAGAAATCCTTTGCCCGTATTCCGGGGTTTGGCAAGAAACTGTATGAATTCCTGCAACCGTTGTTTGTGGATGTAACGCCCGAACGGCTGCGTCTGATCAAAGCGGCCTGTCTTTTGCACGATACCACCTGGCGCGCGCATCCCGATTACCGGGCAGAGGCGTGTTTTGACAACGCCACGCGGGCAAACCTGGGGGGCTTGGATCATCCGGGCCGGGTGTTTCTGGGGTTGGCGCTGTTGCACCGCTACAAGAACAGCCATTCCGGATCGCGGATGGAAAATCTGTTCAAGTTGTTGACCGAGGATGAGTTGAAAGATGCCGAGGTGTTGGGCAAAGCCATGCGGTTTGGCGCGATGTTTGCGGTGGGCGATCCGGGGCGGGCTGCGCGGCTGGCATGGGAGCCGCAGACCAAAGTATTGGAACTGGATCTGACAGCCGAAGGGCAGGGATTGTTCGGTGAAGTGGCGCAGGCGCGCTTTACCTCGCTTGCGCAATCGCTGAAGGCCACCACCAAATTGGGCGAAATGGTGTGAGGTTGGTTTTCGATCACCTTGCGGTGTCGGCGGTGACTTTGGCCGAAGGGGTGGCGATGGTCGAGGAAGCGTTGGGCGTGGCGCTGGCAGGCGGTGGTGAGCATCCGCATATGGCCACGCACAACCGGCTTTTGGGGCTGGGCGATGTGTATCTTGAGGTCATCGCGGCTGATCCGGATGCGCCCGGTCCCGCAGGACCGCGGTGGTTTGATCTGGATAATTTCACCGGGGCCCCAAGGCTGACCAATTGGGTGGCGCGCTGCGATGACATCGCGGCGGCGGTGGCGGGCAGCCCTGCGGGTGTCGGCGTTCCGGTGGCGTTGCGGCGCGGTGAATACCGGTGGGACATGGCGGTGCCCGCGAATGGCAAGCTGCCGTTTGACGGGGCATTTCCCGCGCTTATTCAATGGCATGGTGCGTTGCATCCGGTGCAGGCCCTGCCCGATGCGGGTGTGCGGTTGATCCGGTTGGAAATTGCCCATCCGCAGGCCGATGATCTGCGGGCGGCTTTGGCGGGGCGGTTGGACGATCCGCGTGTTGTCATTGTGCAAGGTGCGGTCAAGGCAATGCAGGCCAGCTTTGCGACGCCGCACGGCCTGCGCGTGCTGGCATGATCCGGCTTGCAACAGTGCAGGACGCCGCTGATCTGGCGGTTTTGTGGAATCCGTGGATCAGGGATACGGTGATCACCTTCAACCCGGTCGAAAAAACCGCCGATGATGTCGCGCTGATGATCGCCGATCGCCACAGCGCGCGGCACGCCGTGTTTGTGGCGCATGGGGCTGATCAAACGCTGCTGGGCTTTGCCACTTATGCACAGTTTCGCGCCGGGGTGGGCTATGCCTCCTGCATGGAACATACGATTGTTTTGGCACAGGGTGCGCGCGGTAAAGGCGCAGGTCGGGCGTTGATGGCGGCGGTGGAAACCTATGCACGGACCCACGGCGCGCATCAGATGATTGCGGGGATCACCGGGGAAAATGCAGCTGCGCGCGCGTTTCATGCGGCGATCGGCTATGTGCAGATTGCCACCGTGCCGCAGGCGGGGTTCAAATTTGGCCGGTTTCTGGATCTTGTGCTGATGCAGAAATTCCTGACCTGACTCTGCCGAAACACCGCGCTATATAGGCAATATGTCGATCTGGACCCGCATATCCGAGGCGATTGCCGCGCTGACCACCGGCCAGGGGCTGGGGGCGGTGTTTGATGCATTGCGCACCAGCGCGGTGCCGCAACGTTCGGTCGGATTTACCATAGCCGTGATCGCCTTGGGCGCGAAACTGGCCAAGGCCGATGGCGAGGTGACGCGGGATGAAGTGTCGGCCTTCCGGCGTATTTTCGTGATCCCGGTGGCAGAAGAATCCAACGCCGCCCGCGTGTACAATCTGGCACGGCAAGATGTGGCGGGATTTGACTCTTATGCCCGCAAAGTGGCTGCGCTGTTTCGCACCGAAGGGCAGGCGCTGTGTGCCGATGATCGCAATGTGTTGATCGACATTCTGGAGGGCCTGTTTCAGGTAGCCTTGGCTGACGGGGCGTTTGATCCGAGGGAAGACGCCTATCTGCGCGAGGTGGCGACGATCTTTGGGCTGGATGATCGCTGTTACCGCGTCTTGCGGGGCCGGTTTGTTGAGGGGGCTTTGCGTGATCCTTATGACGTGCTGGGCATTCCTGCCGGGGCAACGGTGGACGATGCCCGCATCGCTTGGCGCGCGGCGGTGAAAGACAGCCATCCCGATGTGATGATGGCGCGCGGCGTGCCCGCCGAGGCGGTCAAGCTGGCCACGCACCGATTGATAGCAATCAACGCCGCTTGGGATGAGATTCAGGGCAAAAAGGCCGCGTAGGGGATGAAAACCCTGCGCCTTGCCACCTATAACGTCGAATGGTTCAACACGTTGTTTGATGATGCGGGCGTGATGGTGATGGATGATGGGCCATCGGCGCGGTATCACATCAGCCGCAGACAGCAACTGAACGCGCTGGCGGCGGTGTTTGCGGCCCTGAATGCAGATGGTGTGATGATCATTGAGGGGCCAGACACCTCTGGCACCCGCTCTACAGTGACGGCGCTGCAAGGGTTTGCGCGGCGATTCGGATTGCGCACACGCAAGGCGGTGATCGGGTATACCTCGGATACGGAACAGGAAATCGCGTTTCTCTATGATCCTGACGTGCTGGATGCAGTGCATGATCCAATAGGAGTTCCCGCCCCCGCACGGGGTGCGCCGGGGGCGCCGCGGTTTGACAGCCAGTTGCGGTTGGATGTCAGCGGCGACGGTGTGGATGATCTTGTGCGGTTTTCCAAACCGCCGCTGGAACTGGCAGTTACCGTGCGGGGCGGCAAAACCTTGCGGCTGATCGGGGTTCATGCCAAATCCAAAGCCACCCACAGCCGCAATCCCGGTGCGGGTGACCGCCTGATCGCCGTTGAGAACCGCCGCAAGCAACTGGCCGAATGCCTGTGGGTGCGCGCTCGGGTCGAGCGGCATTTGCAGGCGGGGGATCCGTTGATCGTCATGGGCGATTTCAACGATGGCCCCGGTCTGGACGACTATGAAAAGCTGTTCGGCAAATCCGGGGTCGAGGTGGTGATGGCCCCCGACGCGCGACCGGATCTGCGGCTGTTTGATCCGCATGCCGATCTGGCCATCAGACATCCGGGTGGACCGGCGCCCGCAACAGCGCGGTTCTGGATGCAGCCGACGAAGTCTTATTTTGAAGCGCTGATCGATTTCATCATGGTGTCGCCCGATCTGGCGGCGACCCGCCCGATATGGCGCATCTGGCATCCGTTGACCGATCCGGCGATTATTGCCGCGCCCCCCCTTGGCGATGCGCTGCTTTCCGCCTCGGATCATTTTCCGGTGACGCTTGATCTTGCGATGTGAATTGAAATTTTTTGCAATTTGCCTTATGGTAAAGCGATGAAACATGCCTTGATCGTGATCGCCCTTGTGGCAAGCCCCATGATGGCAGAAACACCTGTCTCCCCCCCGGCCACCGTTGATGACGGTGTCAGCCTGATGCAGCAAGGGGCTGAAATTCTGCTGCGTGGCTTGATGAATAATATGGAGCCCGCGCTGAAAGACATGGGCGAGGCGGTGGCCGGGATGGAGCCGAAGCTGCGCGAATTGATGGCGATGATTG
>JAYUHO010000310.1:0-25651 GCA_043766915.1 Cypionkella sp. | reverse complement strand
TGGCTATAAAATAGAGGAAGAGGGTAGTCGATTGTTTTCGGCACTAGAGGGGGATTACTTTACGATCCTCGGTTTGCCCTTGCTGCCCCTGCTTGGCTACCTAGGACAAAGAGGCTTCATCGCGACATGATCGAACTTCCCCGTATTCCCCTGGCCGGCGTCATTGGTCAGCCCATCGCCCATAGCAAGTCGCCTCAGTTGCACGGCTATTGGCTGCGCCGTTACGGGATAAAGGGGCATTACATACCGATGGATGTTGGCCGGGCCGATCTGAAAGACGTCCTCGCCACCTTGCCAAAGCTGGGGTTTGTCGGCATTAACGTAACCATTCCTCACAAGGAAACAGTGTTGCATCTTGCCGATATCGTCACCGACAGGGCTGCGCTGATCGGGGCGGCCAACACATTGATTTTTCGGAAAGATGGCCGCATTCACGCTGATAACACCGATGGCTCCGGGTTTATGGCAAACCTGCGCCAGAATGCACCGCATTGGCTGCCAACCAGCGGCCCGGCGGTGGTGTTTGGGGCGGGTGGGGCGGCCCGTGCCGTGGTCGCCGCTTTGATCGAGGTTGGTGTGCCAGAGATTCGGATCGCCAACCGAACCCGCCCAAGGGCAGAAGCCCTGCGCGCCGATTTTGGCGCAAAACTCACGGTGTTCGATTGGGTTCAGGCCGCCAATATGCTGGAAGGGGCTGCCACCGTGGTCAACACCACATCGCTTGGGATGGCGGGCAAACCAGATTTCCGCGTGCCACTCGATGCGTTAGAGAAATCGGCGCTGGTAACGGATTTGGTCTACACCCCCCTGATGACCCAATTGCTGCTCGATGCGAAAGATCGCGGCTGCACCACTGTTGATGGTCTGGGAATGCTGCTGCACCAGGCCGCACCAGGATTTGAGCGGTGGTTCGGTCAGCGCCCCGATGTTGATGATGCCACCCGTCACGCCGTCCTGGGCCTATGACCTACAGGCTTGGTCTGACGGGCTCGATTGGCATGGGGAAATCCACCACCGCCAAAATGTTTGCCGAAGAAGGCGTGCCGGTCTGGGATGCCGACGCCACTGTTCACCGCCTTTACGGGCCGGGCCAGCCAGCCATGATTGCTATCGGGCATCTTTTCCCCGACGCGATTGTTGATGGTGCTGTTTCCCGGCAGCGCCTGCGCGCGCTGATCGCCCACGATTCGTCGGTTTTGGATCGTGTTCAGGCCGTGGTCCATCCGCTGGTCGCGGCGAACCGCGCGGAGTTTCTGGCCTCTCACCCGCAAGATATCGTCGTGCTGGATATTCCCCTCCTCTACGAAACCAATGCCGACGCCAGTTGCAACGGCGTTGTTGTTGTAACCGCCCCGGCCGACGTGCAACGCGCGCGGGTGCTGTCCCGAGGGCAGATGACAGAAGCCGAGTTCGACGTGATTCTGTCCCGCCAAATGCAGGATGCAGAAAAGCGCGCCCGCGCGACCTGGGTGATCGAGACCCTGTCTTTCGACTTGGCGCGGGCGGCGGTGAAGTCTATTCTGGCAGACATTCGCCAAAGGATCGCCCATGCGTGAAATCGTGCTCGATACAGAAACCACTGGCTTTGAGCCAAGCGAGGGTCATCGCATTGTCGAAATTGGCGCGGTTGAACTGTTCAACCATCTGCCCACCGGGCGAACCTATCACCAATATCTGAACCCCGAACGCAAAATGCCAAAAGAGGCCTTTGATGTGCATGGCCTGGGTGATGAATTTCTGCGCGACAAGCCGGTGTTCAAAGCCACCGCCCCGTCATTTCTGGCGTTCATTGCAGACGCGCAGCTGGTCATTCACAACGCTGCATTCGATATGAAATTTCTCAATGCCGAGCTTAAAGGCGCTGGGTTTGCTCCCCTTCCGTATGCGCGCGCCATCGATACACTGATGCTCGCGCGGGGAAAGTTCCCCGGCTCGCCGGCGTCGCTTGATGCGCTTTGCCGTCGCTTTGGCGTGGACAATTCTGCCCGCGAGAAACACGGGGCCTTGCTTGATTCCGAGATACTGGCCGAGGTTTATCTGGAACTTATCGGCGGCAGGCAGCCCGACTTCGGCCTTAACCCCGCGACGCAAACCAACACATCCGGCGTGTCGCAAACCGTGTCAGATTGGCGGCCAGCACCAAGACCAATGCCGCTGCCAACCCGACTGACACCTGAAGAATCAAGCGCGCACAGTGGTTTTGTAGCGTCCATGGGCTCTGTCGCGATCTGGACAAAACGCGGGTAGGGTGCGTGACACCCGATTTGGCCACTGCAAATTCGGGGGTCACGCACCGCAATCAGTAAATTTCAGTTTGGCTGTCCAAGCGGTGCCTGCGCTGCAGACCGACGCTGCAATTCCGTGCGATACAGCGCAAGGAAATCAACAGTGTCGATGTTCAGGGGCGGGAAACCTCCATCGCGCGTTACATCCGAAATGATCCGGCGGACGAAGGGAAACAGCAGGCGCGGGCATTCGATCAACAAAAACGGATGCAGCTGATCCTCTGGCACGCCCTCGACATGGAAAATGCCGCCATAGTCCAATTCCATCAGAAACAGAGTGTCGCCGTTAACCTTGTTCTTTGAGGTCACCTTGAACTTGGTGATGATATCGAACTGATGGTCCTGCGCGCGTTTGCGTGCGTCCAGACTGACCGCCACCTGAATGTCAGGCTGCACATCGCCGCCGGTCAGGCCCTTTTGCGCCACCATGTTTTCAAACGACATGTCCCGCACATATTGCGCCAACACCGACATCTTGATTTGCGGCGCGCCGCCTGCTTCTTCGGCCATCCGACCCACTCCTTGGAAAATTGCTGCACCGTCCTAGCAGGTCATGCAGCGCCGCTCAATGGCGTGTCCATTTAGAGGGGCCACCAAGTTTATCCTGGTCGGGCATCACCTCTTCAAACTCGGCATCGACCCAATCCTCTGCGGCGCTGGGTCTTGGGTATTGGGCCGTGAACCCCCGCATGTTCAACGCACCGGATTTGATCCTGCGGGCCAAAACGCCAATCAAAACCCGGCGCAACGGCGGGATCATCAACAAAAACCCGAGGGTGTCAGTGAAAAATCCCGGCAGCATCAGCATAAAGCCGCCGATCAGGATCAACGCCCCGTGCGCCAGTGGCGAAAACGGATCCCCCGTGACATCGACCCGCTGGATATCCCGCAGCACACCCATGCCTTGCCAACGCACCAAAAACGCGCCCAAAACGCCGGTCAGCACCACAATTGCCAACGTCGGCCAAAGCGTAAGCCACCCGCCCACCGTGATAAACAGCGCGATTTCGATCAACGGCACCAGCAAGAACAGTGCAAATATCCACATTGTCGCAGCCCCCAAATTACTGATGCCCCAAAAGGTAGACTTGCGCGCACCCAACCCCTACATAAGGTGCCAAAGCTCGGGCCGCCAACCCCCCGGGCAAGTTTTGAGGGTCCGATGAATTCTTCCGTGCTTCAGCTTCTTGTCCTGGCCGGGATTGCGGTGTTTTTGATCTTAAAGTTACGGTCTGTTTTGGGCTCGCGGGATGGTTTTGAAAAACCAGTCGTTCCCACTGACGCCAATCGTCCCAAACCCAAGCGTGGTTTTGAGGTGATCGAAGGTGGGCCGGATCGCGATATCACCGATCATGTCCCCGAAGGATCAGACGCGGCAGGGGCGCTGGCCGCGATGAAGCAGGCAGAGCCCGGGTTCAATCTTGGCGAATTCATGCGTGGCGCGCGTGGTGCCTATGAAATGATCCTTATGGCCTTCGAGCGGGGCGATCTCGACAGCATCCGGCCCTTTTTGTCGGATGAAGTCGAAACAAGTTTCGCCGAAGTCATCGACGCCCGAAACCGCGAAAATCGCACCGTTGACGCAAATTTTGTAGGCCTGCGCGAAATTGCAGTGTCAGAAGCTGAATATGACAGCGCAACCAGAACGGGTGAAATAACCCTGCGATTTGTTGGCGAACTGACATCGGCAGTGCGGGATAAGGCGGGGCAGGTCGTCGAGGGTTCGACGACCGAAATAAAGCGCCAGCGTGACAGCTGGACCTTCGCGCGCACTATGGGCGGGCAAGACCCCAACTGGCAACTGGTCGCCACGGGCGATTGATCCGGAGGGCGAATGCGTGGTTTGCTGCTCGCTTTGGCCATCTCAATGACCGCCGGAACCCCTGTTTCTGCGCAGATGCTGGATTTTGAAGCGTTGGACGGCTGGCAAAAGGACGATCACCGCGCCGCGCTGGCGGCGTTTCTTGAAACCTGCGAAAAGCTGCCCGAAGACTGGGAACCGGTCTGTCGGCTGGCTGCTGATGCAGGTGCAACAGATGCTTCTGCAAAAGCCTTCTTTGAACTTGTCTTCAAGCCTGTGCAAATCGGCGCCGCTCCGGCGCTGTTCACCGGGTATTATGAGCCAGAACTGCGCGGATCGCCGCAGCGCACACCGCGGTTTGCGTATCCGATTTATGCCCGCCCGCCCGAACTGCAAGACGGTCAGGTTTATTACGATCGGGCCGCGATAGAGGGTGGTATCTTGCGCGGCCGTGGCCTTGAACTGGCGTGGCTGGAAGACCCGGTTGAGGTGTTTTTTCTGCACATCCAAGGCTCTGGCCGCATCAACATGACCGACGGTCGCGTCATGCGGGTGGGGTATGCAGGGCGCAATGGCCACGCCTATGTCTCCGTTGGCAAAGAAATGGTGGCGCGCGGGACGATGTCCGCGGATCAGGCATCTGCCCAAAACATACGGGCCTATGTTCGCAATAACCCGTCCGCTGGGGCCGATTTGCTCAGCATCAATCCATCCTATATTTTCTTTCGCAAAATCGCCGATCTGCCTGCCGACAAAGGCCCGATCGGCGCGATGGGGAAATCAATAACCGCCCTGCGATCCGTTGCAATTGATCCCGATTTTACCCCGCTGGGTGCTCCGGTCTGGGTTGAAAAGAACGGAGCCCATCCGTTTCGTCGCCTGATGGTCGCGCAGGATACGGGTGGGGCCATCAAGGGCCCGCAGCGCGCGGATATTTTCTACGGCACAGGCGAGCAGGCTGGCAATGATGCGGGCACCGTAAAAGATGGTGGGCGGATGATTGTGCTTTTGCCGATTGACCGCGCCTATGCGATGCTGCCAGAGGGTTAAAAATGGCCCGTCGTCGCACCCTGCGCCCTGAAGAAGAAGAAATCTGGCAGGCGGTTGCCCGCACGGCCAAACCGATGCATTCCATGGGCCATGTTTTTCTGAAAAAGGTTGAAACCCCCCCTCACCCGATGTCGTTTCAGCCGGAAACCGTTGTCCCGCTCGCCGCGCCTGTGCCACGGCTGCCGCTGTTTCGGCTTGGCGAAAAGTCGCGGGTGGCGCGCACCTATGATTTGGCCCCCACTTTGCCACAGGCGCTGGCCAATGCAGCCCTGCAAATGGACGCCAAAAAGCACGCCAAAATGACCCGTGGCAAACTGGCCCCCGAAGCCCGCATTGATCTTCACGGGCTTACCCTGTCCGAAGCCCACCCCGAGCTGATCCATTTTATTCTGAACGCGCAATCCGAAGGCTTGCGTCTTGTTCTGGTGATCACAGGCAAAGGCAAGCGCGGCCAGGACATTGGTCCCATTCCGCAAAAGATGGGCGCACTGCGCCATCAGGTGCCCCTGTGGCTTCGGTTGCCGCCGTTGGGCATGTCGGTGCTGCAGGTGTCAGAGGCGCATCTGAAACATGGCGGCTCGGGGGCGTATTACGTCTATTTGCGCCGAACTTAGCGGGCAAACTCGTTGGCGACACCCACGACAGGCCGAAGGATGACCTGCGTGGCGTTTTGCACGGTCAAAACCACGCCCGACACCAGACCAACCCGCGCGATGCGGTCTTTTTCAAACGCCCCTTCCAAATCGCCGATCCGGTCCAGCAGCAAGATCAACGCTGGCGAATCGCCCAAAGTGAAATGCCCGGCACCCTCGGCAAACCGGCTGACATCCAGCAGGGTTACTTCCAGATCCGCGACTTTGGACAGGTCAGAAAGCGATCCCAAGCGTTCGGCCTGTCCTGTCAACTGTGCAGACAATCGCAGGAATCGATCCCGATCAGACCCGAAAATGACAAACGGCTGCGGCAGCTTTCCAATCGCATGCGCCTGGGCACGAAACACATCCACGTCAATATCGGGTGAAATCAGGATCACCCCGCCAATAGCCGCCAAAGAACCTTTATCGCCCCGAATCGCCGCCTGACGCAGCGCCTCCATCGTCAGGCTTGCCCCCATGGAATGGGCGACCAGCAGGATACGCTTTGCGCCCGACGCTTTGACTTCGCGGATAAGGGCCTCTAACCCGTCGCGCGCAAACAAAGATGAATCGCGATCATACACATATCCCAATGGAATCGCAGCGGATGGCCAAGCATAATGCACCACAGTTCCGGGCAACTCCAAATCATGCGCAAATTGCGCAACGCGGTATAATCCTTCGGAAAAGTTGTTGTTGTAGCCATGCACAAAGATGACAGCCTCGCCACCGTTGGCCGCCAGCGACTTTGACAGATCACTGCGGAAATCTGGCTCGCCCGCGAACAGCACCTGCTTTGCCGTCACAAAATCCTTGCGCGGGTTTGGTTTGGCCCCGCGCGGCGGCCAATTGATTTCTCCCAGCTCGCGCTGCTGTGGAACAGAAATGTCATACCGCGCGAAATGCACAGCCTCAGAGCGCCCGGTATCAAATGCGCCGTCCTTAATGTCGCGCGTCGTTGCCACAAAAACCGGCGTAATATCGCCCAGTTGAACCCCCTCGGGGGCCAACGTCAATCGCCCTCGCGGACTGCAGGAAAGCAAGACGGCCACGATCAAAATCAAAAGCGTGCGTGGCATGTAAGCCTTTCAAAATGGGTCCGTAACAGCCAATGTAACGCAGGTCATTGCCACCCTATAACACATAGCGCGAGATATCAGCGGACCGCGACATAGCGCCCAAATGCGCCTCAACAAACGCAGCGTCCACCGTAACCTGTTCACCACACCGATCTGGTGCTGTGAACGACAACTCTTCAAACACCCGCTCCATCACCGTATACAACCGCCGCGCGCCGATATTTTCCAGACTGCGATTAACATCCGCCGCAATTCTGGCCAGCGCCGCAATTCCATCAACAGTGAACGTCACGTCGACCCGTTCGGTTCCCAGCAAGGCTGCATATTGTCGGGTGAGTGCATTGTCCGTCTCGGTCAGGATCCGTACAAAGTCACCCTCTGTCAGCGGCAACAGTTCCACGCGAATGGGCAAGCGCCCCTGCAGTTCCGGCAGCAGGTCAGATGGTTTGGCGATGTGAAACGCGCCCGACGCGATAAACAGGATATGGTCCGTCTTGACGGGGCCATATTTGGTGGAAACCGTCGTGCCTTCGATCAGGGGCAAAAGATCGCGCTGCACACCTTCGCGCGAAACATCAGCACCGCGCGCCTCCGCCTTGGCACAAATCTTGTCAATCTCGTCCAGAAAGACGATGCCGTTTTCCTGCACGGCCTCAAGGGCCGCCAGCTTGACCGCTTCATCATCCAACAGCTTGTCAGCCTCTTGCCCGATCAAAATGTCATAGCTGTCGGCTACGGAAAGCCGCTTGCGGCTTGACCGGCCCCCGAAAGACTTGAACAGATCTTGCAGTCCCTGCATCTGCATATCCATGCCATTACCCATCGGCATCATGCCCATGGGGGACGCATCGGCGACCTCGATCTCGATCATCGTGGCGTCAATCTCGCCGCGCCGCAGCTTGCCACGAAACATCTCGCGGGTCTGCTCACGCGCGTCTTTGCCCGCCAAGGCCTCAATCACCCGATCTTCGGCGGCGGCTTGGGCGCGTGCCTTGACGTCATCGCGCATCCGCGCGCGAGTGTCGGATATCGCGGTGTCCATCAGATCGCGGATAATGCTGTCCACATCGCGGCCAACATAGCCCACCTCTGTAAATTTCGTGGCCTCTACCTTTAAAAACGGCGCTTTCGCCAGTTTGGCCAACCGACGGGAAATTTCGGTTTTGCCCACCCCAGTCGGCCCGATCATCAGAATATTCTTGGGATAAACCTCATCGCGCATATCGTCGGCAAGATGTTTTCGCCGCCAGCGATTGCGCAGGGCCACGGCCACGGCGCGTTTTGCGTCATTTTGCCCGATGATATGGCGATCAAGTTCTGAAACAATTTCGCGGGGGGTCAGATCTGTCATTTTGAAATCCGCTCTATGGTCAGATTGCCATTGGTGAACACGCATATTTCCGCAGCAATCGCCATGGCGCGGCGTGCGATGTCTTCGGCTGGCAGATCGGTTGTCATCAACCCGCGCGCGGCTGCCAAGGCAAAATTGCCGCCAGACCCTATCGCGGCAACGTCATGTTCCGGCTCTAACACATCCCCCGCCCCGGTAATCACATATAGGTCCGCCCCATCCGTAACGATCAGCATCGCCTCAAGATTGCGCAGGTACTTGTCCATCCGCCAGTCTTTGGCCAGATCAACGCAGGCCCGCGCCAGTTGTCCGGGTGCAGCCTCCAGCTTTTTCTCCAGCCGTTCCAGCAACGTGAACGCATCGGCGGTTGATCCGGCGAACCCTGCCACAACGTGGTGCCCGCCGGGCGACAAGCGCCGCACTTTTCGGGCCGATCCCTTGATCACCGTATTGCCCAGCGACACCTGGCCATCCCCGGCCACCACCACCTCACCACCGCGCCTTACGGCCAGGATCGTCGTCCCATGCCAGCCGGAAAATTTGTCATCAGCCATTGATCATCCTCCGCGTCATTTTCTTATATGGAAGCCAGCCGCGCGGCGCACAAGCGGCGTGGTTGGCAACGCGACGGAAATTGCCCTAACATTGCCAGATGACCCGCGATGCAATTTTAACTTTCCACATGACAGCCGCCAGACGCGCAAAAATCGCGGCAGGTGAGGGCATTCATGCCCTGATAGTGCAGGCGGTTCAAAAGGCAGGCTGGCGGGTCAATCTGCGTGACACAGACGATCCGGTTGGGGGCGATGGCTATCATTTAATCTACAATCGGGCCGTATTAGAGCCGCATTGCCTGTGCCTGCGTCGCTGCTACATGAACCCTTTTTGGCGGATAGAGACGTCAAATTATCGTTGGGATTGGCAGGTTGCCAGCACAGACTTTCCCGGAGGAGCGACGGCGGAATGGTTTTTGAAGCATTGGCGGCTTCGGCTTTTCGGCAAGATACCGATCACATCAAGTGGCCATATCTTTATGCCCCTACAAGGCAAGCTGACAGAACAGTGCTATTTTCAATCACAAAGCCCGATGGAGATGATTGCCACAACGCTTGCTGCCGATCCATCCCGCAAAATCATCGCTACCTTGCATCCCCGCGAAACCTACAGTGCTGATGATCTGCGGCGGCTGTCGGCCTTTGGAAGCCAGTTCGAGCTGACAACCCGCCCGTCAATGGAGGTACTTGCAAGCTGCGACTATGTTGTCACCGAAAACTCTGCGATGGCTTTGACCGGATTCTTCGCAAAGAAACCCGCTGTGCTGTTTGCAGAGATTGACTTCCATCATATTGCTGGCTCGGTTCCGCATATCGGAGTTGAGGCCGCGTTTGGGACGGTTCACAGGGCGCACCCATTTGCGTCTTACCTGCATTGGTTTTTTAAAGAGAACGCTATTTCCGTCATGGCCGATGACGCCATTGCGCAGATTCAGGCACGCTTTCGCGATCGCGGCTGGCCAATGTAAAAAGCACCCCGCCAAGGGGTGCTTCTATCAAAGTAACCACGGGATCTTAGATCGCCGAAGCAATCCAGCTTGACAAAGCGGCCTTTGGTGCGGCGCCTACCTTGTTTGACACCACTTCACCATTCTTGAACAAAAACAGCGATGGAATCCCGCGCACACCCAATATGGCCGGGCTTTCAGGGTTTTCGTCAACATTGACCTTAACGATTTTCACCTTGCCCGCGTATTCGGCAGCCAGTTCTTCCAAAGCCGGACCAATTTGGCGGCACGGGCCACACCATTCAGCCCAGAAATCCACAACGACCGGGATATCCGATTTACGAACTTCGGCATCAAATGTGGCGTCGGTTACGGCGACGGTATTGGCACCCATAGCGGGAACTCCTCAAAGGAACATCGGTCTGCAAAGCTATGGGTCCGACGGGCCCGCGTCAAGGGGCAGCACTCAAGATATCGTGGCCCGTCCCAATGCCGCCCGCACGATATCGTGAGAGACAGGCATCAGTTGTGCGGTCTTTGTCCAAAGCACCGCCACCTCAACCCGCCGCTCAGGATAAATACCCTCCAGCGCCAGAACATATGCCCCCAACTGGCGCAAAATACCTTCCGGAATAAGCGCGGCCGACATCGGGATCATCTGGTTCGATTTAAAGTCCACCGCCGTCACAACCGTGTCTGTCAGGATCAGACGATCTATTGATCCAAGCAGACGACGCCCGCCAATCCGGCCCGTGATCGTCACTTCTGTCAGTGCGTCCGGCCTAAAGACCGGCGCAAGACCGGGCGCTTTCAGCACGGCAACCGCTTCTGAAAAAACGTCGTCGCGCAGGGCGTCATCCGGCACCAGTAGCGGCGCAACCTTGTGCCAGACATCGGGTGATAGCTGCGGCAGATGTTGCAAAAGCAGATGCAGGGCAGTCCCGCGGTGTTTGGCGTCGCCCTCGCTGACAGCGTCATGTTCGCCAAACAACACCTTTGGCCCCCCCAGATCAGATGGCGAAAGTGGTTGGTCGGGCCGCGCCAAATCGGGCGCGGCACAGGCCACCCAGTCGGGCAAGTCTTCACGATTTGGCAGCGTCAGAGCCTTTATTTCAAAAGCTTCAGGCCACGTTCCAAATTCATAGCGCAAGCGACCATCCGCAATTTCTTCCGCTCCGACCGCCTGCATCCCCTGCGAAATCAACCTGTGCCAAGCTGCGTCTGCATCGGCAACACCAGCCCCCGCCACGATCAACCACGACCTTGCACGGGTCAGGGCGACATAAAGCAATCGCAGGCTTTCCTGATCGGCCCTGGCTTTTCGGCTGTTGCGCAACTCTTGCACCAAAGGCGGACTATCGACTGGAGTGGTTTTCCAGATCGGCAAACCGTCCGGCAACGTGTAAATTTCGTCACGATCGGGCGGCTTGCGGTTTGCGGTATCGGGCAAAATTACAATCGGAGCTTCCAGCCCCTTCGCCCCATGAACCGTCATGACACGTATCTTTTGCCCTTCACCATCCATTTGGCGCTTTATCTCGACATCGTCGGTTTCAAGCCAGATAAGAAACCCCGTCAGGCTTGGCACTTCATTTTGTTCATATGCCAAGGCTTGCGACAGCAATTCGTCGATGCCATCTTCTGCCTCGGCGCCCAGCCGGGCCAACAACCGCCGCCGTCCGTCGTGGCGGGTCAGAACGCGCTCGATCAGATCAAACGG
The DNA here is from genome assembly GCA_043766915.1 of Cypionkella sp. Classification (GTDB taxonomy): domain Bacteria; phylum Pseudomonadota; class Alphaproteobacteria; order Rhodobacterales; family Rhodobacteraceae; genus JANNAT01. The sequence continues at coordinate 14,229 of JAYUHO010000310.1, read as the reverse complement.
GCGTAGAAAATCTGATTGATCGCGCAGGTCAGACAGCATTTTCAGGGTGTCGGGCTGCGTTGTGGTGTTGCGCAACGCCTCCCAAAGATAGCCTTTCCGCCCCTGCGCCAACACAAACAACTCTGATTCCGTCCATCCACACAGCGGCGACCGCAGCGTGACCGCTAACGATAAATCATCTTCCGGTGTCGCGATGAAAGCCAGCAGCGCCGCAAGGTCTTTGACCGCCAACTCTGCTCCCAGCTTCAGTCGGTCAGCCCCGGCAATGGCCAGCCCCGCTTTTTTGCAGGCCCGGATGATCTGCGCAAACAAGGCAGACCGTCGCTGGACCAGGATCAAAAAATCACCGGCATGAACGGGGCGTGACAGCTGATCTTCCCCCAGCGGAATATGCACGCCTGAGTCAATCATCGTGCTGATTTCAAGCGCAATTTTATCCGCCAGCTGCGCAGAATGGTGGGTTTCCGCCACCAGATCAACCGGGTCCTCCCAGTTTTCATCCGCTTTTTCCGCCGCCGAGGTGATCACGGGCCACAGATCAACCCGCCCCGGCATTTCGTCCCTATACGCGTGGTGCAAGACAGCATCGCCCAAAGCGGCAGGAAAGCGGGCACCAAAGGTTTCATCCACCAGACGCAAAATAGCAGGCGAAGATCGGAACGAATACTCAAGCTTCAGGCTTTGAAATTGCTGCCCGGAGGCGCGAAACTTGCTGCTGAACTGATCAAGATTTTCGTCAAAGGCCGCGATATCTGCGCCCTGAAACGAATAGATTGACTGCTTTTTATCGCCGACAACAAACAGCGTCCGGCCACCCTTGCGCGTGCCCTCGCCAGCGGTAAACTCCGCGGTCAAAAGCTTGATGACTTGCCACTGATCAGGGCTGGTATCTTGCGCCTCATCTACCAAAATGTGGTCAATACCGCCATCCAGCCGAAACAGCACCCAAGCCGCAACCGATGGATCGGTCAGCAATCCTTTGGCGCGGCTGATAAGATCGTCAAAATCCAACCATCCACGGGCGGCTTTGGCGGTTTCATACAGCGGCAGGAACACGGCGGCAAAGCGATGTAACACCAGCGTTTTTTCTGCAGCGATCAGCGCCAGACGACGGTGGCGGGCGGCTTCCACACGCAACATCAACGATTCAAGCTGTGGCAGATCATCAGCAATGGCTGCCCGGCAATCTTTGGTGGGAAGCTTGCCAATTTTGGCGCAAAAAGGTGCGGCGGTTTTTGCACCATAAAGCAGCACATCTTCCAGTTCGACCAAGGTTGCCACTGTTGGCGCGAAAAGGTCTAACGCCGCCAAACGCCTTGCGATTTTCACGTCGGCGTCTTTTCCGCCCGTCAGTGCCGGCCCGATTTTCGCGATCAGCGTTGCCTCATAGCCCAGGAAAACATCGGCCAAAATCGTTTCGATGCTTTCTTCTTCCGCCACGTCAAATAACCTGCGTGCCGCCACGTCCGTCAACGGCATGGAAAATCCCGCGCGGTTGCGGGCGACATGTTCCATCAATGATGTGAAATCCTCACCCGAATAGGCGCGTGCGACGGCTGCAATCACAGCAGGCGCGTGAATTTCAGCGATCTGTTCAACCAAAGCGGCGCGCAATAGCCGGGCGGCGCGGTCGTCCAGTTCCGTAAACAAGGGGGAAACGCCTGCTTCAAGCGGAAACCGCCGCAGCAAAGTGGCACAAAAACTATGAATGGTCTGGATGCGCAGACCGCCCGGCGTTTCAATCGCCCGCGCGAACAACTGGCGGGCGCGCGCCAGTGCGCCGGGGGCATGCCGACCCTCATCGCCCAGTTCGGCCAACGCGCGTTGCAAGTCGGCGTCGGGCTTCATCGCCCACTCACCCAACCGGCGAAACAGCCGGTTCTGCATCTCGGTCGCAGCGGCCTTGGTATAGGTCAGGCACAAAATATGTTGCGGCTGCACCCCGCCCAACAACAACCGGGCAACGCGGTCGGTCAGAACGCGGGTTTTGCCAGACCCTGCGTTGGCCGAAAGCCAGGTCGTTGCCGCGGGGTCAGACGCCTGAGTTTGGCGTAAAAATGCGTCTGCACGGCTCATTCTGCACCTGCGGGGCCAACGGTTTCAGGCAGGGCATTGTCTGACATCTGCCACTCACCAAAGCGCGCAAGATGGTCATAATCACCGGGATAGCGGGTTTCGAACATGGCGCGTCGGGAGGTATACCCGGTGTTGCGCGTAAGATACCGCGTCATCAGCGTGATCAGTTTGGCCCATTCCTTTCCGGTCAGGTCGGGCGTTATTTCCGTATCGACCACCTTTTCGTCTGCGCCCAGACCGACATAGCTTATTGTTGCCACTTCGGTTGGTCCCAAATCCTGAAAGCCGCCGCGTTCCGCCAATGCTGCCGCCAAAAGCAGCTGTTTTTCATAGGCGTTCTGTTGGGCCTTGGTCGGTGGAGCGCCGGTTTTATAATCGATCAAATGCAACCGCCCATCTGGCAACCGATCAATCCGGTCGGGCGTGCCGAACAGGGTGAAGTTCAGCGGATCAAGCCGGACCGATCCCACAGTTTCCACAACCAAAGCGACCCCACCATGCTTGGAATCCTGCGTTAAAAAGTGATCTGCGGCCCTGTCCAGTCGCGCCAGCCATAAGGCGCGCGCTGACGGAAAGGCGGTTTCATTCGTAAGAACCGTTACCGCGATACCCAACAGTCTTTGGCGCGCGTCAAGGCGGGTTTCCACCGCTGGACGGGTTTTCACAAACTGCTCCAGCACAGCATGCACGATCTTTCCACGCTCGCGCGAGTCGGGCGTCGCGCGCAACGGGTCCAGCGGATAAAGCCGCAAGATATGGCGGGCATAAATTGCATAAGGATCGCGGATCAGCTTGGCGATGTTCGTCAAAGAAAGCTTGTTTGGGCGGGCAGAAACCGGTGGCTGCGGGGCGGGCCGTTTGGCGGGCATCAGGCGCGGATCAACCAGCATGCCCGCTGTGGGGCGTTCTAAAGCTTGCGCCAGATCCAACCACGTCGCGCCCTTACGGCGCATTTCGGCAACGGCTTGGGGGCCATTGCGCTGTGGCAGTCCCTCCATCAGATTCAGCAGCCGGTTCACCCATCGGGACGGGACGGTTTCGGCATCAGCATTGCGCACGGCGCGCGACAGGATCACGCGAGGCGCGCCGACGGCCTGCTGAAAGTCATGTGCTGAAAGGCCGATTTGGCGCTCTGGCAGCAGCAACCCGGCAGTTTTGCGCATTTGGCGGTTTAGCCATGGGTCCGGATCGGGCAGTTTTGGCCATATCCCGTCATTCAGACCGCCAAGGATCACAAGATCTGCGCCCTGCACCCGCGCCTCTAACGTGCCCCAGATCATAATATTCGGATGCGCCTGCACCGCGTCGCGCACCTCGCCCTTGTTCAGCAACGACCCAAACAAATCGCGATATTCTACCGCCGAATAGGGGCCACCGTGGGGCGCCTCCTTGGCCAGGTCTGTCATCAAGGCCAGTGCTTCGGCCCCTGCCTCTTTGTCCCACAAAACACCACTGCCGACAGGCGCTGTTCCGCGCGCAAGCGCCTCTGCCAATGTCAGATGGTGCGCGACGATTTCGACCAAGGCGCGGCGCAGCTTGATTTCGGCCACGTCCAGCACGCGCGCCAGAAATTCAGCCCACGCAACGATTCCGGGTTCCGCCCGAGACTTGGCCCAGTCGATCAAAGTCTGACCCGTCGGAAAGGCCGGCCCACTCTTGCGCAGTTTCAATTCCAGATGGCGGGTAAACAGCAGATGCTGCCCGCGATCACCGCCTGTTGCGGTCAGCGGATGCTTTAGCAGCGTCAGCAATCGATCAGAGGTCAGTTTTTCTGAAAACAAGTCGGCGACATGGCGCAGGAACCGGCCCGGCGCTGACAAGGCCAAGGGCCGACCGGCCGAATCGTCAGGCAGAATTGCCCACCGGTCAAGTGCCGCTGTGACTTGTCGGGTAAGATTGCGATCAGGTGTGATCAATGCGGCCTTTGTTCCGCTCTCGGCGGCGTGGCGTAAGATCAGCGCAATCGCCAGCGCCTCGCTGCGGGGCGATGCCGCTTCGATCAACGTCATGTCTTTGGTCGCCTGCATCAGATTTGGCAACATTGGCCCTTCGATCAGCCACTGATCGGTCACCGGCGCGGGGCGCAGCGACAAGGATATCAACCGGTCGCGATCGGGATCCGGTGCGGTGACATCGCACCACGGCAGAACGTCTGCGGGTCTGATCTGCAGCAAATCCATCAGCCGGCGAAACCGATATTGCGGGTGGTCTTCGGCGGTAAACGCATCTTCCATCGCAACCCATACTGTGTCGGGCGTGTTTGCATCGAAACCCGGCAGCACCAAAGCCCCCTGCGGCAAGGCGGCAACTGCAGCCATGAACGCAGCCGTTGTGCCGCGCGAGCCAGTTGAACCTGCAATAACAACCGGATTTTGCTCGGGATTGCTGCGCCAATAATCGGCAATTTGCAAAACCGCCAAACGCTGGCGCGCTTCGCCGTCCAGGTTATCGGAAAACAGCGGGGTTATAATCTGCAAAAAGGCCTGCGTGCGCTTCCAGTGTTCCGAATGGCTTGAAACGTCCAACCCCGCGATCACCTGCGGTGCCACACCCTCGCCCTGCATTTCATCCATCAGGCGTGCAAGGCTGTCCGCCAAATCATAGAGCGTAGCGCGAGGCGCAAGATCGGGCTGCGCATCCAGCAGCCCCCCGATCAGTTGGGCCATTTCCAATCTGCGGCGCAGGGGCGAAGCGGGCACAGGCAACCCCAGGCTGGGGTCGTTGACAAGATCGGTGATCAGCAAAATCCGCGGCAAAAAACACGCGCCCTGTGCCGAAAACAACTCGACGACGCGTCGCCGCATCCGGGCGGTGTTAACGTATAATCTGACCCGCGCCATCGCTTCAGGCGGCTGCGCGGCCAGCCGGTTTTGCAGCCCGGCAACGAGGTGCGCCGGGAAATCCGCACCCGGCGGCAGGCAGAAGATATGCGGGCGCTTGCCGTCAAACATTGCCGCTGGCCGCCGTCATCGCCAACAATGTCTCTGCCTGTGCCAACCCTTCGGGGCTGCCCACATCACACCATCCGCCATCGTAAATAAGCCCATAGAGGCGTCCGTCAGCGATCATCTGGTCCCAAATCAGGTTCAGTGAAAATACAGGTGTTGCAATGCCGGCCAATCGATCGGTTTTTAGGATTTGCGCGCCAAGATAAACCAACCCCGCCGCCCCGTTGGCGCGCGATATTTTGCCATCTGCGGCCATGACAAAATCACCGTTGCCGTTGTGGCCAGTTGCCAGATGCGCGGGCAACACCAAGACCAAAGCATCCATCGTGCTGTCCTCCCAGCCCGCCATCAACTGCGTCAGCGCAGACGGGTTTGTCCACACCGCATCGGTGTTCAGCGTGATCACGGGGCCGTCGCCCAGCAAGGGCAAAGCCGCCCGCAACCCGCCGCCAGTTTCAAGAATGATATCGCGCTCCCACGAAAACCTGACGCGTTGATCCTGCAGATAGTCTTCGATCTGCTTGCCCAAATAATGCAGGTTGACCACGATGTCAGTGATTTTTGCCGCGTCAGCCAACGCCAAAGCGTGGTCGATAAGCATTTGACCGCCGACTGTGATCAAGGGTTTCGGGATATGGGCGGTAAGCGCGCACATTCGGGTGCCAAAACCAGCGGCAAAAAGCATCAACGGAAATGGCCGCATTTGGAACCTATGATGGCAAGGGCTTGCGGGGTGGGTTCGGGCAGCAGATCAGCGCAGATCTTTGCCAGCGGAGCAAGCGCGGACGTGGCCAGATTGCGCTGCAACTGCTGCCAAACCCGCGGGATCAACGGCAGATATCCGGGCTTTCCCGCAACAAGGCACAGGCGCGCAAAAATTCCCAAAATACGCAGCGCCCGCTGGGCACCCAGCACAGCGTAGGTGGTTTCGAAGGCCAACGTTTCCATGCCGGTTGCGGCCACAAATCGTGCTTTCATCGCCCGTTCCATATGCAGGGATACATCGCGCCGCGCGTCCTGAAGCAGCGAAACCAGATCATATCCCGGCTGCCCCATCTGTGCGAGTTGGAAATCCAGCACGCCGACCCTTGCAAGGTCAGTCCGGTCTGGCAGCCAAATCAGATTTTCGGCGTGATAATCCCGCAGGATCATGACGCGCGGGCCATCCGCATGGCGGTGCATCAGATCTGTCAAACATCCGGTGAATTCATCTGGTGATAAATGCGCTTCAGTGATTGCAAACCCATACCAGTCAAGCGCCAACCCGGCACCTGTCGCCCAGTCTGCTGCCGATAAATTTGGCAACTGCGAAGGCGGCGGCGCGGATTGAAGATGTGCCAATACATCGACTGCCGCCTCATAGGATGGTCGCTCAAGGGATGCATCGTTTTGGACAATCTTTGCATAAATTCCGTCGCCCAAATCTTCCAACAGCAAGAAACCATGGGCTAAATCACTGGCAAGGCAAAGCGGGGCAGAAAGGCCAAGGCCCGACAGGTGCTTTGCAATTGCCAGGAACTGCGCCGGGTCATCGCCCTGTCCCGGCGGGGCATCCATCAAAACGGCGGTCTTCCCCCCAAGTCGCAACCGATCATAGCTGCGATCAGAGGCATCCCCGGCCAGATAGGCCCGTTCCGCACCGCCCCATCCAGCGGACATCAGAAATGATCTGGAAAGCGTCAGCCGGTCAGCCATCCACCCCCCAATCCTGCAGCAGGGCTGCCATCAGTTTGGGTCGCCCTTTGCAGGAAATACGCACACGGCGACCGTCGCCTTCGGCAGAAAGGTCGATGTGCAGGGCATCTCTCGGGGCTTGGCCGCCCAGTCTGTCTGGCCATTCGATCAGACAGATGGCGGACAAGAACGCGTCCTCCAGCCCCAGTTCGATCACCTCGTCAGGCCGCGACAGCCGGTAAAGATCGGCGTGCCAGATATCAACATCTGCCTCATAGGTCTGAACCAGAGTGAAGCTGGGCGACGGCACATCTTCCATCCGGCCCAGTCGCGCCCGGATGAAGGCGCGCGCAAGATGGCTTTTGCCCGCGCCAATCGGGCCGGACAACAAGACGCAATCGCCTGCAGCAAGGTGATCAGACAGCCAAACACCCAGGTTTGCCGTGGCCGCTTCGTTTTCCAGATGAAAGGAAAGGGTTTTTTCGATGGTCATGGCACGAGTCTAGCGGCCTGCACAGCCGCTGCAAGGCGCGAAAGGATCAGGCGCGCAGCCTTGTCGCTTGGGCAGCGGGCGGTTGATCAACTTTGGTCGGCGCCATTGCCCGGAAACCGACGAGCGTGGCACCAGCCGCCAAGGGCGAAAACCGACAAGATAACAGCCGCCCATCCAACAGGCGGGCGTCGGCCTGCCACGTTGTTCGGTCGCCAATGGTGGCAACATAATCGTCAACTTCGGCCCAGACCGAGCTGGGTGCCGACACAGCGCGCCAATGGACCGAAAGCGTGCGAATGGAACAATCCTCCAGCTTCAGCGACGGATCATGGCCCCAAAGCTGCTCGTAAGCCAAGTTTGACATAACCAGCTGACCAGATTGCGAAAAGACGGCGATTGCCTCGTCCATTTCGTCAACCACAGACTGACCCAACTCGAGGTCGGCGCGATATCTGCGCGTGCGCAGCATCTCTGTAGAAATATCTTCAATCATCAACGCCAGCGCCCCATTCGGATGCGGACGCCCAATGACGTGAAACGTTTGTCCGTCCGCCAGGTTCCAGGTTTCTTCATAAAGGCCCGAGGCGGCGGCTTTTTCGATATTGAGGATTTGCCGCCGCCAGCCACGATAGTCTTTGGGTTCGGGCAACATGTTGCGATCCCGCAATGCATCCAACACCGCCACCAAGGTCGGGCGCAGCGACAGAAAATCCGCAGGCAGTCCAGTCAGATCAAGCAGAGCAGGGTTAAACAGCTGCAACTTCCGTTCGCGGTCAAAGATCGCCAGACCGATGGGCAGTTGGGCGAACGTTTTAGTCAGCGTTTGCATGAATTCCCGCAGCGCGATCTCGGCCCCCACTGCCTGATCGGCGGGCAGTGCATAAGACAACCGACCTTCGCCTTCTGGTCGGCTGTACAAATCGAACCACTTTGTCTCTTTTGACGGCGTGGTAATGATTTGACGCTGGCCTTTATGCCCCTGCATCGTGGCCTGTCGATCAAAAAGCCGCGGCAGTGGCCAACTTAGCTCTTGCCCCTGAGTCAACAATTCACCGGCCAACAAAAGATAACCCCCATTGGCCCAAACAATTTCGCCCGCCGCATTTTCGCGCCACGTCAGTAGCGGAGCGTGGGTAACTGTATCGCGCAGTTGATCCAATTCATCGGTCATCGCGCGGTGGATCAGCGGATCAATCGCATACAGTCCCGCATTCTGTTCTAAGTCGATCAAAGCGATCCGCGTCAGCCCTCCGCAGTGTTCTGCCCGCAGCAGCAAAGCACGGCCCCGCGGTGTGACAGATGTTAAAGTTAACATGCCGTCGGTCGGCAGACGAATCAACTGGGCCTCAAGATTTTCGAATTTTGGTGCCAGAAAAGCCATCAGTCTGGCCCAATGCCCCCCGCGAAATACGCCGTTCGCCAATAACGCGCGCGCGCCCGGTGTGCTGTCGATAAGCACGTCTCCGTCAAATAGAAATACCGATCCGAGGGTGGTTTGATTGAACAGGCTAAACGCCGGCGCAGTCCGGCGAAGAGGCAAATGCGAAACCGTGTAAATCCCGGTAATCGCCGCCAGCAAGGCAATCATGAACAGCCCAAGGGCCAACATCCAATCTATCGGCATCCGCAATCCTTAAAGAAAAGTCTGACCCGTCAGACGCAACTTAAAGTGGATTTGTTTAATGAGATATTAAAATTTCAATCAAATACTGTGACTTTGCTGTGCCACCTCAGATAAACCTCTGATTTTGGCCCAATGCGCCGCCTCGGGGCACGACAAGCGCCTCAATTGGCCAAACTGCTTCAACTATTGCGCCGCTGCGGTCGGGGCGATCATTTGGGGAAAGATAGCGGTCGGCGGCATTTGCAAACGACAATTCGGCACCTGTCCTTTCCAGCAATGTCTTTGCAATAAACAGGCCCAGGCCCATTCCCTCATAGCCTGGACGCAGTTGGGCTGCTTGATCACTTCGACGAGATCGCACGAACGGATCGCCGATACGGCCTAAAACCTGCGGTGGGAATCCATCGCCATCGTCAAGGATACGGATCGTCAGCCTGTCATCTGACCAATGCCCGTCAACCCAAACCCTGCCCGCTGCAAAATCCACAGCGTTCTGTATCAAATTGCGCAAACCGTGGATCAGCTCCGGGCGGCGCAGCACCAATGGTTCTGGGGTCTCAGTGCCGGGGGTCGGCGCAAAGGTAAAGATAACGTCTTTACCGCGCGACAGATGTGGCTCGGCGGCCTCGCGCAGCACGGTGCTAAGCGGGGCTTGCCGCATGTGAAGATCGTCTTTGCCAGCCTTGCCCATTGATCGCAAAATATCGCGGCATCGGTCGGCCTGATCCCGGATCAGCCGGGCATCGTCTTGCAAATCCGGGTGCGCAGAAAGCTCATCAATCATTTCACTACTGACAAGTTTGATCGTGGCCAAGGGCGTGCCAAGTTCATGCGCGGCGGCGGCCACTACGCCGCCCAGATCCGTTAGTTTTTGCTCGCGCGCCAACGCCATTTGCGTCGCCAACAGCGCGTCTGACATCGAATGCATTTCGGTCGAAACCCGCCTTGAATACAAACCGATAAACGCAATCCCGATCAGGATTGACAGCCAAAAACCAAACTCAAACAAACCCGGGATACTAAACAAAACCCCCCCGGCATAGCGCAAAGGCAGGTTAAACAACCCCAGCAGAGTGACGAAAAGGGCAGCAATTGCACCCAGTAACAGGGTTGTGCGCAGCTCTAATGCGCTGGCCGAAACGGTGACGGGGGCCAAGAGCAACAACGCAAAAGGATTGGTCAACCCGCCCGTCAGATACAGCAGCAGCGATAGTTGCGCCAAGTCAAACAACAGTGTCAGCATGGCCTGCGCTTCGGTCAGACGTTTGTATGCCGGAAATACAAACACCGACACCAGATTGGCAATCACGGCAGTGCCAATGGCCAGATAGCACAGGCCCAGAGGCAGCAACATCCCATAATACAGATCAGCCACCGTCAGCGCCGCCAGCTGCCCAAAGACCGCCATCCACCGCAATAAAATCAGGGTGCGCAGCCGCAGCCAGTTTACACGTTCAGGGCGCAGGTTGGCGGGAAGGATAAGATCAGTCATCTGCGGGCATTGATAGCAGGGCCTTTGGTCGGTTTGTGATTGATAGTTGCGGCGTCTTGGCGGATCAATGCGCAGCGATTGGGGAGTCGGTCATGTCAAAACTATACGCAGGTGCGGCCTTGGCAATAGTGGCGGCCTTTTTAGGCGGAAGCTATGCCTACATCCAATACCAGAATGCAGGCGATCCGTTTGGCGAGTGCCGAGGCGGGCAGGTGGCGGGTGGCGATATCGGCGGACCGTTTACGCTTGTCGATGAAACCGGGAAAACCGTCACCGATGCAGATGTCATCACAAAACCGACGCTGGTTTACTTTGGCTACACGTTTTGTCCCGATGTTTGCCCGCTTGATGCCGCCCGCAACGCCGAAGCCGTAGACATTCTGGAAGAGCAGGGTCTGGACGTAACGCCGGTATTCATCACCATTGATCCCGAACGCGACACGCCGCAAGTCCTTGCCGAATTCACCGATAATCTACATCCGCGCATGATTGGCCTTACGGGAACGGCAGAACAAGTGAAGGCAGTCTCCCAAGCCTATAAGACCTACTACAAAAAGCAGGACTCGGGTGATCAGTTTTACCTGATGGAGCACACCACATTCACTTATCTTATGCTGCCTGATCTGGGGTTTGTTGATTTCTACACCCGTGATGACACGGCCAACAAAATAGCTGAAAACGCAGCTTGCATTATTTCCAAAAGCTGATCCGCCAGTTTGACGATCGGGGTGGTTCGGCCTAGTTAAACGCCAAGATCAAACGGATGAGGAAGAACATGGCAGACGACCTTGGCGCAGAAATCGGCCCGGACCGCAGCCTGCTGCTGGTGGATGATGATGAAACATTTGTCAAAAGGCTTGGCAAGGCCATGGAGAAGCGCGGGTTTATTCCTGAAACCGCTGGCAGTGTCGCGGCGGGACGCGCCATCGCACTTGCCCGTCCACCCGCTTATGCGGTGGTTGATTTGCGTCTTGAAGACGGCAATGGATTAGATGTTGTCGAAGTTCTGCGGGACCGGCGGCCAGATTGCCGGATTGTGGTTCTGACAGGATATGGCGCCATTGCGACCGCGGTTGCAGCGGTAAAGATTGGCGCCTGTGACTATCTGTCCAAACCCGCCGACGCCAATGATGTGACGAATGCGCTTTTGTCTAAAAATGATGCCCTGCCATTGCCGCCGGAAAACCCTATGTCGGCCGACCGTGTCCGGTGGGAGCATATTCAGCGCGTCTATGAAATGTGCGATCGCAATGTTTCAGAAACGGCGCGGCGATTATCAATGCACAGACGCACCCTTCAGCGCATTTTGGCCAAGCGCAGCCCGAAATAAATATCTGCATGTTGCATTGCTGATTTCCCTGTTTTAAAAGACGCAATCAAATTCCATATGAGGATGTTTTTATGTCTATAAATCTTGGTGAAATGTCACTTAAAGAGCTAAAAGACCTTCAGTCACAAGTGGCTAAAGCGATTTCAGGTTTTGGTGACCGCAAAAAGAAACAAGCTTTGGTTGAACTGGAAGAAAAAGCTCGCCAAATGGGGTTTACATTGGCTGAACTGACTGGATCGGTGGCTGTGCGCAAACGTTCGCCCGCCGTCGCAAAATACGCCAATCCGGCGGATGCATCGGAAACATGGTCAGGTCGCGGTCGCAAACCACGCTGGTTTGTTGCAGCCTTGGCATCAGGCAAAAAGCCCGATCATATGGCGATCTGATTTTACAGCTTCGCCAACAAAACCGTATGCCGCGCAACGTAGTCCGCCCGCACAACTGCTGGCGGACGTAATTTTATCTCCAACCCGCGCAGCACGGCCGTTTCAGGGCGGCCAAATAGTTTGTCGGCTTCCCCTTCGGTAAACCCGGCTATCTGGACAGCCTCCAGCCAGGCAGATATTTTATCTGCCACTTTAATGGCCTTTTTCACGGCAACCGGCAACGTTGCGGGCAGGCCGAACCGCAAATGGACAGCCGCTGTCAACCGCATATCCAGCTCTCCATAGCCGGGGCCGACGGCGGCTTTCACCGGGCTGATCATGTCGCCGATTACATATTCCGGGGCGTCATGCAGCAACGCGGCCAAACGCCATTTCGCAGGCGGATCACCCAGACGCGTGTATATCTGTTCAACCAGCAGCGAATGTTCGGCCACCGAATAGGGCCAATCGCCCCGCGTCTGCCCATTCCACCGCGCCACAAAGGCCAGCCCGTGCGCAATATCTTCAATCTCGATATCCAAAGGCGTCGGGTCCAGCAGATCTAATCTTCGCCCCGAAAGCATCCGTTGCCACGCGCGTGGTTGTTTCATGCGACCCCCCTGAATGCCGTCTTTTCTTGCCATTCGCAGCATCAGTTGTCGAGTGGGCCTTGAAGTGCTATCTGCCCCGCAACCACGGGATCAAGGAGTGCGGCCCATGCCGAAGGATTACATTGTTAAAGACATAGCGCTGGCCGAATTTGGCCGCAAGGAACTGACCATTGCCGAAACGGAAATGCCGGGCCTGATGGCGCTGCGCGAGGAATTCGGCGCGGCCAAGCCCCTGGCGGGCGCGCGCATTTCCGGCAGCCTGCATATGACCATTCAAACCGCAGCCCTGATCGAAACGCTGGTGGCCTTGGGCGCAGATGTGCGCTGGGCGTCGTGCAATATCTTTTCAACCCAAGATCATGCCGCCGCAGCGATTGCCGCAACCGGCACGCCCGTGTTCGCGATCAAAGGCGAAACGCTGGAAGAATACTGGACCTACACCGACATGATTTTCCAGTTCGGCGGTGAGGGCGGCACCTGCAATATGATCCTCGATGATGGCGGCGATGCCACCATGTATGTGCTGATCGGCGCGCGGGTTGAGGCGGGCGAAACGGGCATCATCGAAGTGCCAACATCGGACGAAGAAGTTTGCCTGTTCAACCAGATCAAAAAGCGTCTGAAAGCGTCCCCCGGTTGGTTTACCCAGCAGCGCGCCGCGATCAAGGGTGTGTCGGAAGAAACCACCACGGGCGTGCATCGCCTGTATGAATTGCACAAGAAGGGCCAGCTGCCCTTCCCGGCGATCAACGTGAATGACTCTGTCACCAAGTCCAAATTTGACAACAAATATGGCTGCAAGGAGTCTCTGGTCGACGGCATTCGCCGCGCAACCGATACGATGATGGCGGGAAAAGTGGCCGTTGTTCTGGGCTATGGCGACGTGGGCAAAGGCTCGGCTGCATCGCTGCAAGGCGCTGGTGCCCGCGTGAAGGTTACCGAAGTTGACCCGATTTGTGCCCTGCAGGCCGCAATGGACGGTTTTGAAGTGGTTTTGCTGGAGGACGTGGTTTCCGCCGCCGATATCTTCATTACCACCACAGGCAACAAGGATGTGATCCGGCTGGAACATATCCGCGAAATGAAAGACATGGCGATTGTTGGCAATATCGGCCACTTCGACAATGAAATTCAAGTGGCGGCGCTGAAGAACCACAAGTGGACGAATATCAAAGAACAGGTCGACATGATCGAAATGCCATCTGGCAATCGGATCATTCTGTTGTCGGAAGGCCGCTTGTTGAACCTTGGCAACGCCACTGGCCACCCGTCGTTCGTGATGTCGGCCTCTTTCACCAATCAGGTTTTGGCGCAGATTGAATTGTGGACAAAGGGCAGCGAATATCAGCCTGGCGTTTACATCCTGCCAAAGGCGCTGGATGAAAAAGTCGCCCGCCTGCATCTCAAGAAGATCGGCGTTAAGTTGACCGAACTGCGCAAAGATCAGGCTGACTATATTGGTGTGCCCGTCGAAGGCCCTTTCAAATCCGAGCACTACCGCTATTGATAAAACAAAACGAAGCGAAAGGCCCGGATCTCCGGGCCTTTCGCTTTGTCGCCAAGGGGGGAATGCCCCGGTACAATTCCCGTTGACCGCTTTGCGCAATCGCCTAAGC
>JAYUHO010000309.1:0-10074 GCA_043766915.1 Cypionkella sp. | reverse complement strand
TAGGCGACATTCAGCAACCCCGCCTCGTCCCAAGGCCGCCCGATCAGTTGCAGCCCCATCGGCAAGCCCTTGGCATCAAGGCCCGTGGGCACAGCGATTCCGGGTAGGCCTGCCAAATTTACGGTCACGGTAAACACATCGTTCAGATACATTTGCACGGGGTCAACATTTGCCATCTCGCCCAAACCAAAGGCAGACGACGGCGTGGCCGGGGTAAGGATGGCATCGACGCCTGCCGCGAACACCTGCTCAAAATCGCGCTTGATCAGGGCACGCACCTTGCGCGCGCGGTTGTAATAGGCGTCATAAAACCCCGCCGACAGCACATAGGTGCCCACCATGATCCGGCGCTGCACTTCCGCGCCAAACCCTTCGGCGCGGGTCTTTTCATACATGTCCGTAATTCCGTCGCCCGCCGCCAGTTTGGCGCGGTGACCGTATCGCACCCCGTCATAGCGGGCAAGGTTTGAGGACGCCTCGGCAGGCGCGATCACGTAATAGGCTGGCAGCGCATATTTGGTATGGGGCAGCGAGATATCCACAATCTCTGCCCCCGCATCGCGCATCATATCCACGCCTTGCGCCCACAGGGCTTCAATTTCCGCAGGCATCCCATCCATCCGGTATTCGCGCGGGATACCAATCTTTTTGCCCCGGATATCGCCCGTCAGGGCCGCCTCAAAATCCGGCACCGCCATGTTGGCTGACGTGCTGTCTTTCGGATCATGCCCCGACATCGCCGCCAACATAATCGCCGCATCGCGCACCGATTTGGTCATCGGCCCCGCCTGATCCAACGACGACGCAAACGCCACTACGCCCCAGCGCGACACCCGGCCATAAGTCGGCTTGATGCCCACAATCCCGGTAAACGCCGCAGGCTGGCGAATAGACCCGCCGGTATCAGTACCGGTTGCGGCCAAACACAGATCCGCCGCCACAGCAGCCGCCGATCCGCCCGACGATCCGCCCGGCGTCAGGCTGCGGTCGTCGATCTTCCACGGGTTCACCACATTGCCATAACACGAGGTTTCATTGCTGGACCCCATGGCGAATTCGTCCATGTTCAGCTTGCCCAGCATCACAGCCCCCGCGCCAAACAGTTGCGCGGTGACGGTTGATTCGTATTCCGGCTTGAAGCCTTTCAGAATGTTCGACCCGGCCTGTGACGGAACCCCCTTGGTGCAGAACAAATCCTTAATGCCCAATGGAATGCCGCACATATCGGGCGCATCTCCCGCCGCCAGCCGCAGATCGGCAGCGCGCGCCTGATCCAGCGCGATTTCCGGCGTTTTATGCACAAACGCATTCAACCCATCGCCCGCGTCAATCGCCGTCAGGCAAGCCATCGTCAGATCAACGGCAGTGATTTCGCGCGCACGCAGCGCATCGCGCGCGGCGGCGATGGTCAGGGAATTGCCGCTCATTCGACCACCTTCGGCACAGCAAAGAAGCCTTCCCGCGCATCGGGCGCGTTTTTCAGAATTTGCGCCTGAATATTGCCATCCGTCACCACATCGGCGCGCCGCGCCAGACGCATCGGCGTGACCGAAACCATCGGTTCGATCCCCGTCACATCCACCTCGTTCAGCTGCTCCATAAAGCCCAAAATCCCCGAAAGCTGTTCCGCCAGCTTGGGCAGATGCGATTCCTCTACGCGGATACGCGCCAGCTTGGCCACCTTGCGCGCGGTGTCGATGTTGATGGACATGGGGTGACTTTCCTTGATCAGTTGGCCAAGGGTTTACCCGCCCCAATTTGCGGCTGCAAGATGGGCGTTGGGGGTGGTCTGATAAAGCCCAACCTAGCCAATCGCCCCGGCGCAGGCCGGGGCCTCAGGTCAAACCACCCTACCGCCAAAAGCCCCCGGCCTGCGCCGGGGCGATTGAGGTGGGGGGCAGGCAACAGACGCCCCCCCCCTTACAGCCCGATATCGCGCCGCAAATGGGGTGACAGGTCTGATGCCATGATGGTCCGGGGCTTAGCGCGCGGCCGCCGCAGGGCGCGGGTCAGCAATGTTCCCAGCACCCGCATCAGCCCATGCTGGTTGATCAGGGTTTCAACGGTGGATTTCAGGCTCGGCTCGTCAGAATTATAAACTGCGTTCATTTTTGCACATTGATCAGCCGTGCGCAGACAGACTGATCCCTTCAGCTAATGCGAATGATCTGGGCCGTCAGAAGGGGACAGAATCCCGCAGCATATGGACCGATGGCGTTAAAGGGTTGTTTGAAGAGTGGGGTCAGTCTGACCCGACAACGACGCGGCTAGTGCCAGTTATGCTGGCGCAGTCCGGCGATGGCCGCAAAGGCGGCGAACCCAAAACACTTGGGGGTTTGAATGCTAAACATCTGTCGCCTCCTTGGTCTGGCGTTGCCGGTGGCGCTATGTCGCACAGGTTTGGCCAATTCCAAAGTACGGATTTCGCAAGTCCTGCAGGTTGTGCGGTTTTGTGCCCGTCGCGCCACAGGGGTCAACGTCGGGCGGCAAAGAAGTCTTTCAACAACACCTCGGCGGCATCGGCTGCAATGCCATCATAAACCTCAGGCGCGTGGTGGCATTGGGGGTGCGAAAATACCCGCGCGCCATGCGCCACCCCGCCGGATTTCGGGTCCGCTGCCCCATAATACAGCCGCGCAATCCGGGCGGCGGCGATTGTGCCCGCGCAGATCGGGCAGGGTTCCAACGTCACGTATAAATCATGCCCGATCAGCCGTTCCGACCCGAGCGCCAGACAGGCGGCGCGGATGGCCAACACCTCGGCATGCGCTGTGGGATCGCACAGCTCGCGCGTGCGATTGCCTGCTTGTGCCACGATCTGACCGCGATGCACCACCACCGCGCCCACCGGCACTTCGCCCCGCGCGCCAGCAGCGCGGGCCTCACTCAGTGCCGCGTCCATGAAGGATAGGAAGAGCAACCTTGCCCCTTTCGATGTGACCAAATAGTTAGAAGGTCCGGGAATGATCCGCCGAACCGACCGCGCCTTGCGCAAAGGAAGCCCCCAATGACCGAAAAGACAAGCCCCAAGGCCCCTGTGAAGGCCCCCGAGGGGGATCGAATCGCCAAAGTTCTGTCCCGCGCCGGTGTGGCGTCACGCCGCGAAGCCGAACGGATGATCGAATTGGGCGAGGTATCGGTGAACGGTAAGGTGATCAGCAGCCCCGCGCTGAACGTCACCGCCCGCGACAAAATCATGGTGCGCGGCGAAGTGGTGGGCGCGCCAGAGCCCGCGCGGTTGTGGCTGTATTACAAACCCGATGGTTTGGTGACCTCGACCAATGACGAAAAGGGCCGCGACAACGTGTTTGACAACCTGCCCGAAGATCTGCCGCGGGTGATGTCGATCGGGCGACTGGATCTGAATTCCGAAGGGCTGTTGCTGCTGACCAATGATGGAGAGCTGAAACGGCGGCTGGAACTGCCTTCCACAGGCTGGATGCGCAAGTACCGGGTGCGGGTGAACGGCAATCCGACCGATCCCGATCTGGAACCGCTGCGCCGGGGGATCACCGTGGAAGGCGAACGGTTTCAGCCGATGGTGGTGGTGCTGGACCGTATTCAGGGTGCCAATGCCTGGCTGACTGTGGGATTGCGCGAAGGCAAGAACCGCGAAATCCGGCGCGCGATGAACGCGATCAACCTAACGGTGAACCGGCTGATCCGGGTCAGTTACGGCCCGTTCCGTCTGAATGATATGGTGCCGGGTCAGGTCGAAGAAGTGCGCGGCAAAGTGTTGCGCGAACAGTTGGGCGAAGGGCCAACGCCAGTGGACGACCCACGCCCCAAACCCACCCGCGCGCCGCGCGCCCAAGCGGGACTGGCAAAGCCAGCCTCCGTCAAGCCCGCTGCAAAATCTGGCCCGCGCGCACCCGCCACCCTATCTGGACGGCCTCGCGTGATCACGTCCAGCCGCGCCAAACCGGGGCCGCGCCCCAAACGCGGGGAATAAAGCCCGCAGTTTCCCGATTACGCCACTGGCATGGAACCGGGCCTGCGCCTATAGTCACGGCGTTCCCGACCGTCTCGGGTGCGGAGGGGCGATGTCTTCCACGGCTTTGCAAACCATGTCCTACCTCGCGTTATTGGCGTTGATTGCTTATGCAGCCTTCGGGTGGGCTGTCTGATGGCGCAGCGGTTTGGCGGCAAATACAGTCCTGATCCTGCTGCATCCAAAGACGCGGCAAAGGGTGTAATCGCGGATCATGCTCCGATGATCCAACCTGCCTCGACCTCCCGCGACGAATGGCGCGCGGGGCTGCTGTCCTTTGCAGCCGTTCTTTTTGCCATCAATGGCTTGCGGGGTGAACCGCGCGTTCTGATCCTGGGGCTGGCTGCCGCCGCGCTGCTGATTCTGGCTTCCTGGCTGACCCGCCAGGGCGCGCGCGCGCAGGCCGCTTATGACGCCCGCCGCGTTGCCCGCCGTCCTGCGTTACCACGCAAAATATTTGGGGCTGTGTTTACCGGCGCGGCAGTCGGGCTTGGCGCCATGATGTGGCAACCGGGGCTGATCTATCCGATGCTCATCGGGCTTGCGGGCACAGCGCTGCATCTGGGGGCTTTCGGGATTGATCCGCTGGCAGACAAAGGCGCGGAAGGGGTTGATCAATTCCAGACCGACCGGGTCGCCCGCGCTGTGGATGAGGCAGAGGCCTATCTGACGGCAATGAAAGACGCGATTTTGCGCACCAAAGATCGGGGCCTTGAGGCCCGCGTAGACCGGTTCACCACCACCGCCCGCGCTTTGTTTCGCACCGTCGAAGGCGATCCGGGCGATCTGACAGCGGCGCGAAAATACTTGTCGGTTTATTTAATGGGTGCCCGCGATGCGACGGTGAAGTTCGCCGATATCTTCGCCCAGACCCGCGATACGGGCGTGCGCAGCGAATACGAGGCGTTACTGACCGATCTGGAAACCAATTTCGCCGCGCGCACCCAAAGCCTGCTATCGGGCCCCCACACCGATCTTGACGTTGAAATTCAAGTGTTGCGAGAACGCCTTCAGCTTGAAAGCTGACCGCTTAAATCCTATCCCCCGCAGCTTGGGGCCTGTGACAGAAAGACCGATATCATGACCGAAGACATCCGCGCCGCCGCCGCCACATCCTTGGCCGAGATTGAAAAAGTCACCGCTGTGATCCTGCCGGAACCTGGCACCGCAATTGTGGCACTGGAGGCCGCCCCTGCACCCGTGGCCGACGACATTCGCAAACGAATGGCAGAGTTGGACATGACCAACACGCAATCGATCATCTCTTTCGGGTCGACGGCGCAGGCCGAATTGCAGGTGATCAGCCAGGAAATGCTGGCGGGTGTCAAAAACAAAGACGTCGGCCCGGCGGGCGACAGCCTGCGCAATATCGTTTCCACCATTCGCGGCTTTTCCATATCCGAACTCGACGTGCGTCGTGAACGTAGCTGGTGGGAAAAACTGCTGGGCCGTGCCGCACCCTTTGCCAAATTCGTCGCCAAGTTTGAACAGGTTCAGGGCCAGATCGACAAAGTCACCACCGATCTGTTGGGCCATGAACACACGCTGTTGAAAGACATCAAAAGTCTGGACATGCTGTATGACAAGACGCTGAAATTCTACGATGAACTGGCACTGTACATTGCGGCGGGTGAGGCCAAGCTGAAGGAATTGGATACCACGACCATTCCCGCCAAAGAAGCTGCCGTTGCCGCAGCACCTGAAGCTGATCAGGTAAAGAAGGCGCAAGAGCTGCGCGATCTGCGCTCTGCCCGCGATGATCTGGAACGGCGGGTGTACGATCTGAAACTGACGCGTCAGGTTACGATGCAATCGCTGCCCTCGATCCGTCTGGTGCAGGAAAACGACAAATCTCTGGTCACCAAGATCAATTCAACTTTGGTCAACACAGTGCCGTTGTGGGAAACTCAACTGGCCCAAGCCGTTACCATTCAGCGGTCACGTGAGGCCGCCGAAGCGGTGCGCGGGGCCAATGATCTGACCAATGAACTGCTGACCGCCAACGCCGAAAACCTGCAGCAAGCCAACCGCATCGTCCGCACCGAGATGGAACGCGGTGTGTTTGACATCGAAGCGGTGAAAAAGGCCAATGCCACTCTGGTGGCCACGATTGAGGAAAGCCTGTCGATTGCAGATGAAGGCAAAGCCCGGCGCGCCGCCGCCGAAGTCGAATTGATCAAAATGGAAGCCGATCTGCGCGATACCTTGTCGGCCGCCCGCGCCCGCAAAACCGGAACGGGCGAAGTCGTTGGGGGCGCGGCCTGATCTATGGGCAAAGTGGTGGTACTTGGGCGGACAAAACGTCTGGTCGCCGTTGCAGCGTTGATTGCGCTTGCGGCGTGTGCAACGCCAGTTCCGCAGGCCCCGATCGAACCTCCGCCCCGCCCGGCGCCCGCAGCCCTACCCGCGGCGATGGATACACCAGAAAGCGCCGCCCTGCGCACCTATTACACCCAAGTGCAGCAGGCTTTGCTGTCACAAGGCTTGCTGCGCACCGATGGGGGCGGGCCGGATACGCCGATCACGGACCGGATGCTGGCCGCAAACTTTCTGCGCATCTCGATGTATGAAGAGTATGACCGTGCATTGGGGGGCACTGTCGCGCGTGAGGCGTCAACCCGCCTGACCCGCTGGAGCGGCCCTGTCCGGGTCGGTCTGCGCTTTGGCGCGTCGGTGCCGCAGGCCAAACGGGCATCTGATACCGCAAGGATCGGATCGTATCTCAACCGTCTGGCGGGGTTGACGGGGTTGTCGATAAGGCTGGCCGATGCAAATCCCAACTTCATCATTCAGATTGCCTCGGTTGATGAGCGCCGCAACCTTGGCCCGGCGCTGCAGGCGGCCCTGCCGGAACTGACCACCGCCCAAGTGTCGGGCGTGACCAATATGGAAAGGTCGACCTATTGCCTGGTCTGGACGCAAAGCGATACAACCACGGGCCTGTACGAACGCGCTTTCGTGTTCATCCCATCCGAACATCCTGATCTGATGCGATTGGCCTGCATCCATGAGGAAATCGCCCAGGGTCTGGGCCTGCCCAACGATTCCGCCTTGGCCCGCCCGACGATTTTCAACGATGACGAAGAATTCGCCTTGCTGACGACCCAAGACGAACTGATGCTGAAAATGCTGTATAATCCCGCGCTGCGCCCCGGCATGGCCGAATCTGAAGTGCGCCCGATTGTAGAATCCCTTGCCACCCGGCTGTTGGGTGGTGAAAGTTAAGCCATGCTCGATCTGATAACGCCCTCAAATTTTGATTTTTTCGCACGCTATTTATTGGCGGGATTGATCATCATTTGGATCAGATCGAATTTTGTGCTCGGTGACCGCCTTCGACTTTCTGATATGGTTATTGAGGCTGTTATCTTAAGCTTGTTCAATCAGTTGGTATTTCTATTGCTGGTTTGGGTGTTGGCATTTCCAATGCCACATTATGCCCCGCCAACTCGAACGGCATTCTTTGCCGAAGTTCTGGCCTTGCCGATCAGTCTTGGCATTTTGTTGGGTTGGGGCTTTTCTCGTGGCTGGGTCGACTCGCTTTTTCGAACATTGGCCATTCCCGTTCGAAACGTGAAACGCGCCTATGACTTCGCGTTTGCGACCCATGAAACGGAAGGCTTTGTTATACTGACCTATAGCTACGGCACAAAAGTTTTCGGATATTTTGGTGAAAACTCGCTCGCAGCCAACGATGCAAAGCATAGCGACATCTACATTGAGCGCCTATATGATTTGAAGGAAGATGGCCAATGGTTCGAGCAGAGCCCACCACGTGGTGTTTGGCTAAACGTGGATGGGCTAAGGTCAATTGAATTTCTAAAACCTGAAAGGACAGCAGATGAGTGAACGTCTTTTGGTTGAGGGCTACAGGCCTACAAAATCTGGTGAAGATGGTCGACGTATTTCCCGCGATTCCATGTCCGGTCAGCTTTTGCCAGTTCCAGGCCGTTCTGTATCTGCGGCAAGCGGGCCAAGCCGCGCTGAAAAGTTGCCTAAGACCACATCATCGGTGCATGTGCCCAAAAAGTAAGGACTATTCAAAATGGTTTTTGATTTTCTCAAAGGCGAATTTATTGATGTCATCACGTGGCTGGATGACACGCGTGACACCATGGTGTGGCGGTTTGAGCGGCGCGGCAACGCGATCAAATACGGTGCCAAGCTGACGGTGCGCGAAGGTCAGGCGGCGGTATTAGTGCATGAAGGTCAGTTGGCCGACGTGTTTGGCCCCGGCATGTATATGCTGGAAACCAACAACATGCCCATCATGACCACGCTGCAAAGCTGGACGACCGGCTTTGATTCTCCGTTCAAATCCGAGATTTACTTCATCAACACCACGCGGTTCAACGATCAGAAATGGGGCACCAAAAACCCGATCATGTGCCGTGACCCCGAATTCGGCCCGGTGCGCCTGCGCGCGTTCGGCACTTATTCGATGCGGGTGGGCGATCCGGCCAAATTCATGCAAGAAATCGTTGGCACCGATGGCGAGTTTACCGCCGACGAGATCAGCTTTCAGATCCGCAATGTGATCTTGCAGGAAATGAGCCAGGTTTTGGCGAAATCCGGTATTCCTGTGCTGGATATGGCAGGCAATACCGGCGATCTGGCGAAACTGGTGATCACCGCAATTGCGCCCAAGATTGCGGAATACGGCCTGACCTTGCCGGAATTCTACATTGAAAATATCAGCCTGCCCGAAGAAGTTGAGAAGGTTCTCGACAAGCGCACCTCTATCGGCGTCGCAGGAGATCTGAACAAATACATGCAGTTCAACGCCGCCGAAGGCATGGCAAACCCCGGATCGGGGATTGGGGCTGCGATGGGCGCCGGCCTTGGCGCTGGAATGGGAATGAACATGGCCGCGCAGGCGGGCCCGTGGGGGGCTGCACCCGCACCCGCCGCCCCACCGCCGCCACCTGCCCCACCTGCCGCACGCGCTTGGCATGTGGCCGAAAATGGCGCGACCAAAGGGCCGTTTTCTGACGCAGAATTGGCCAGTATGGCCGCCTCCGGCGCTTTGGCCAAAACCACCCAGGTCTGGACCGCCGGGCAAGATGGCTGGAAAGCCGCAGGCGACACTGATCTTACGCGTCTCTTTGCGATGGTTCCCCCCCCACCGCCACCTGCCGCCTGATCCATCATGCAGGTTGCCGAACAATATCACTGGCCTTGTGCACAATGCGGGGCTGATCTGCGCTATGCGCCGGGGCAGACGGAACTGAAATGCAATTTTTGCGGGCATGTGCAGCAGATCGGTGCCGCAACGGCCAAATCCAAAACGGTGGCCTTGGGCGAACTTGATCTGGCACAGGGGTTGGCTGACGATTTGCCCGCCGCTGCCAGCACCGAAGTGCGATCGACCACTTGCCCCAGTTGTGGCGCAGTCGTCGAATTTCAGGGCGCTGCCCACGCCACCGAATGCCCGTTTTGCGCCACCCCGGTTGTGATTGATACCGGCAGCCACAGGCGGATCAAACCGCAGGCACTGGTGCCCTTTGTGCTGACCGAAGCCGAATCGCGCGTGGCCTTGGTGCGCTGGCTGGGCAGCCTGTGGTTCGCGCCGTCCAGCTTGCTGGAATATACCCGCAAGGGCCGCGCGATGGCGGGCATTTATGTGCCGTTCTGGACCTTCGATGCCGATACCGCCAGCCACTATACCGGCCAGCGGGGCGAGCATTACTATGAAACCCGCACGGTGAACGTCACAGTCGATGGCAAAACCGAGCAGCGCGAAGAGCGGGTGCAGAAAACCCGCTGGTATTCGGCCTCGGGTCGTGTGTCGCGCCGTTTTGATGATGCCATGGTGATGGCGTCCACCAGTCTGCCCGAACGGCTGGGCAATGATCTGACCCCGTGGGATCTGGGCGCGCTTGAACCCTATAGCCCCGATTATCTGGCGGGATTTCAGGCCGAAGGCTATACCGTGGTGCTGGCCGACGGTCATACAAAGGCCCGCGCCTATATGGCCGATGTGATCAAAGACGATGTGCGCCGCGATATCGGCGGGGATGAACAGCGCGTTGACAACGTCGACACCCGGTTTGAAGATTAGACGTTCAAACATGTTCTGCTGC
>JAYUHO010000308.1:0-10086 GCA_043766915.1 Cypionkella sp. | reverse complement strand
TGAAGGACTGGCACAAAATGAAGCCGGAGTTGTTCAGAAAACAGCCATATCACCTTCCGGGATGTGACAGTTAAGGACAAAACCGTAAAACGCGCCAGTTGATCGGTAAATCAATACCGCGCGACTGAAACGCCAACACTTTCCTTCGGGAGAATAGGGCGGGCATTTCACTACCCCAAACCCTGCTATTTCCGCCATCGCACAAAAACGTGCGACGGCCTTAGGCAAAGCCGCGAATTCACTTCCGTTGTCGATCAAGATTTCACGCGGGATGCCACCCCAAGGGCATGTAATGACGGCATAAAGTGACCGCTCCACGTCCTGTTGCGTGATACTTTGCCCCGGCCCGAGAATGACGGGTGTGGCCCAAAGGTAGTGGCCGGACCCATCCATCCACGCAATGATGGCAACGCGAATGGTCTTGCGACCAGCGGCTTCCGCGATCTTCGCCCCCATAACGAGGCGCGGGTCAAACGTAGCGATTGCATCGGCAATGCACAAATCCATCCGATGAACGTCGCCCATCAGAACTTCCATCGGCGTGCGTGTCAGTTCCCGATGCACCCGGAATTCGTGATTGTCGGAATACTTTTTGTGATCAGATACATAGTCCCGGGCTGCCTTCATTTCGCCAAACCGGGATACCCACGCATCTGTCAACTTGCACAACGCCGCAAGGTCCGCCTTGGGCAAAGCCACCCCCGCTTCGACCGATAGACGTTGCAGTTCAGTCGATGCCGGCCGCCGCGTTGCGCGCGCACTGCGCTTCTTCAGAATCAGACCGCGCGCAACAGCTTCTATTTGCTTGGCAATCCGCTCTTGCACTTCGTCTGACAGGCCGCACCCATCTTGCCAACGGCGCGTGATCTGCACCCACAACTTGCCCTTGTCACTACGATAGCCCGCAGGCATCAGCGCCGTAAGACCGCCGTCTCCGCCGCCTGCACCCAATCTCGCAACGTGCGCTCACTGACACGCGACCAATTCGCCCCAACCAAGTGCTGTTGCCCCGCCAACAACCGGAACGCCTCGGCCCGCTCATGTGACCCCTTCGGATACACCACAATCGCTGCGATGATCCTTTGTTTGTCCACCGCCGTGGTGACGCGCCGGTCGTCCGGACGCCCTTTAAAGCGGCCTTCAACGCGCATTGAAGACAGGGTTTCAGGCAGCTTCAACAGCGCCCGCAACTCGGGCGAAGCCCGGTCCAAGGCAAGCCCCCAGACCATGCCCGACGCCCCGCCACGCTGGCCCGGAACTTGGACCACGGGAAGATGATGACCGCGCCACGGCTTACCTTGGGCGGCAGACACGAAGGCAAAATGCCCGGTTTGGCGAGTGATCCCAAGAGCCTGCGAAAATTCGTGTGTGCTTAGAATGTTCACTCGGTCTTCGCCTTTAGCCCCAGAGCGACGGCGATCCGGTGTGCTTGTCCGAAGTTGCCCTTATTGCGTCCATAGGCCACCGCCCGAACCGAATGAACGGGGAAGCCAGTCTCACGCGCCCATTCGGGAAGTGTCTTTCCCTGCTTGAGAAGTATCTGTCGGACGGAAGAAGCAGTCTTTGATATGTGGCCGTTTCCGTATATTCATACACACTAGATGCAATCTATATACAGACTAGCACATGTCAACACGAAACAGCACAGACCCGTCTGGATTAGGCGAAAGACTGCGCCGCCTTAGAGGTGAGCGCAGCCAAGAAGAGTTTGGCGCTTTGGTGGGGCTGACGCGTTCCGCTGTCGCAAATTACGAAACAGAACGGACTACGCCTAAACCATCAATCCTAAAAGATATTTCCAGAAAACTAGGTATCTCGGAAGACTTCCTGCTAACCGGGCGAGGGAGAAATGAGTGTGAACTCAACATGGTCGTGGCAGGGCGCGGCATTCTCAATGAGTGCCACGAAACAGACGACGAACTGGCGATTGTCCATGTGCTGAGGGCTGCTTCGCCGGAAGCGGTTAGGGAGATCGTCGAAAGCCTCTTGAAGGCCGTGGAGGATGACTCCTCAATGCGCGGACGGCTTCGCGGCCTAAGGATAGACGAAGACATTGCCCGACTGGGAGCGATCTATCAATCGGGCGGCGTGTTTCAGCAGGGCGGATCAGAGGAAGAAAACGATGCTTTCCTCCAGGCACTTGCGAGACAAGCGCGTGGTCTGTGACATTTTGCGGTTTACCAATCGCTTTACCAATCCCGCACACATTGAACAAAATCAATAACTTACAACCACCCCCGGCTGTCGGTAATTAATCTGCAATGGCGAAACGCCCCTGCGCAGATTTATGCAGTATTTTCAACCACATCCGCGATCCGTAACGCTCTTGCAAAGGTCCGCAATCGCGATCACAAATTGCGGCACAATTTCGGGCGGTTCAGGGGGTGGGTTTGGCATCGCCAAACCCCGGGGGGGCAGACAGCCCCCCCTTCAAAAATTTTAGCTAAAATTTTTCACTCAACCGCGCGGATCAGCTTTTGCTCCAGCACGCGCAGCACCGTGGCCAGATCAGACCCGCGCCGCAGGATTTGGCCGTCCATGCCAACAACAGCATAAAGACCCTGCCGCAGCCGCAGCTTTGGGCGTTTCTCGATCCGGTACAGGGGAAATTCAGCGGTGCGGCGAAATACCGAAAACACCGCCATCTCGCGCAACGCAGAAATCCCGTAGTCGCGCCACTCCCCCGCCGCCACCATCCTTCCGTAAAGCCGCAAAATCGTGCGCAATTCGTGCCGGTCAAAATGAACTTGCTCGGGCGCGGCATCAATCGGGGGAACAGTAGGGATCACTTGCAGGGTCATGCCTGAACTTTATCGGCCTGATCCAACAAATCAAGCCAAAGCCGATCACACGACCCTCTGCCCTGCTTTGGCCGCGAAAACGCCGCGCAATGACCGCCGCGAGGGCCGATCTGTGCCGTGATCCGGGGGCATAAAGAAGGTGCTACAGGAATCTATCCCGGCAGGGCGGGTGAATTGCCCCCACCCAGCCCGCCTTGTCGGACCTGTCGCACCAAAAGGCCCCTGCCAAAAGGCGGGGGTCTTTTTTATTTGCCCGTAAAGCCCTGCGCCAGCCGCAACTCACCGGTGCGCAGGCCACGGACGTTCAACTGCGGCGCAGGCAGACGTTTCTGCGCCATGGGATGGGCCGCGCCCAACACCCCCATCTGGGTTAATATCGCAACCAGCGCCGCTTCAGAGGCGCGGGCATTGCCGTCCTCGATCTTGATCGCAATCCCCATCCGTTTTTCTGGCACAATCGCCACGTAAACCGCCTCGGCCCCGGTTTTTAGCGCAACCCGGCCATTCATCGCCCGCATCAGTTCGGTGCAGGCCCGCCCCTCGCCCGCCACCAGATCGGGATGGGCTGCCATCGACCGGGTCAGCCTGTGCATCGCACGGCTGCGGGTGCCGCCAGTTTCAGAAGCGGCGGCAAAGGTCGCCATCGCGCGGGCCAGACCGCCGACCGAACCGGCAAAGTTTGGCGCAGAACAGCCGTCAATGCCATGGCCGGGGCTGACCTCGCCCGTCACGTCTTCGAACGCCGCTTTCACCGCGCGCTGCAAGGGATGGTCGATTTCAGCGTATTCCGGCCCCGCCCGCAGGTGTTTTACCACGGTCAGAAATCCGGTGTGTTTGCCCGAGCAATTGTTGTGCAACTGGCACGGGGCTTCATGCGCCCGGATCAGCCGATCCCGTTCCGGACGGTCGTAGGGTTCGTGCGCACCGCAGCGCAGATCGGGCTCTGCCAGCCCCAGATCACCCAACCAGCGCCGCGCCATATCAACATGTTTCGCCTCTCCCTGATGGCTGGCACAGGCCAGCGCCAGATGCGCGTCGGTCAGTCCTACGGCATCTGCGGCCCCGGTTTCCAGCAACGGCAGCGCCTGCAGCATCTTGCAAGACGAGCGGGAAAAGATGATTTTTGCAGGGTTTCCCCAGCTTTGCACAATGGCACCCGTGTCATCACAAATCACTGCATGGCCACGATGCGTACTTTCCAAAAGCCCGCCGCGCCACAATTCCACTATCTCAACTGCCGCAACCATGCCATTCTCCGTCACATATGCGCGATTTTCTGCCCGTTTTGGTCTTGCGGGGCTTTCCCGGATCGATCCATTTGGGTTATGCAGGACATATCGAGTGTAACCGCGCCGTGCTATAGCAAAACCCGCAGTTCAAGCGGCGATAGTCGGGCAGAGGCAACAGCAGCTTGGAGGCTGTAGACATATGACACGCTGGACGATGCGCGCAACGGGCGTTGCGCTGATGATGGTGATGGGGTCCGGGGCGTTTGCACAGGAATCCACCAATAACGTCGCGACCAAAACCGATTGGAGCGTGTTTACTGAAGAAAACCCCAAAGAATGTTGGGGGGTGTCCAGTCCGCGTGAAACCTTGAACACCCGTGACGGGCAGCCCGCATCGGTGCGGCGCGGCGATATTTTGTTGTTCGTGACTTACCGCGCCGGTGGAGCCAAGGGCGAAGTTTCGTTTTCCGGCGGCTATCCGTTTGCGGGTGGATCGACCGTCAAGATCGACATTGATGGCAGCAGCTTTGAGATGTTGAGCGATGGCGAATGGGCCTGGCCTGCAAACGCCGACGATGACGCAGCGGTTCTGGCGGCGATGAAAAAGGGCGGTGGGGCGATCTTGACGGGCAAATCCGGCAAGGGCACCCAGACCAAAGACACCTTCAGTCTGCGCGGCTTTACCGCCGCGATGGAAGAGGCCGCCAAACGGTGTAAGTGATCCGGTGACGCGGCGATGCAAACGCCAGACGAACGGTCTGGGGTATCTGACTTTTCTGGTTTAATTCTTTTTTTCTTGGCTGATTTGATACGCGTCAAATCAGTCCGCCCTTGCCCGACGGCTTGCGCCTTTGGGCAAGGGACCGCACAGCTTTCCCCCGGAAAGCTGTCAGATGCGGTCCCTAGATAAGCTCAAGAAGGCCGCCCCCCCCAACCCCTGCCACACGTTCCCGTGCAAATGGTTTTGTTTTATCAACTGATCCCCTATATGAGCGGCTGATACCTGCACTGGACCCCCCATGACCCCGACCGCGCCGATCACCCAAGACGTGCTGACCCTGCCGCGCAAGCTGCCCGAAGGGGGCAAGATCAACCTCATCGGGCTGACGCGCGAACAGTTGCGCGAGGCCCTGCTGACGGCAGGCACCGCAGAACGTCAGGTTAAAATGCGCCTTGGGCAGCTGTGGCAGTGGCTTTATCACTGGGGCGTGCGTGATTTTGCGGCGATGACCAATCTGGCCAAAGACTATCGCATGCTGTTGGCCGATCATTTCACCATTGAAATCCCGCAAGTGGTCACCCGACAGATCAGCACCGACGGCACCCGTAAATATCTGGTGCGCATCGCAGGCGGGCACGAGGTGGAAGTGGTCTATATCCCCGAAACCGATCGGGGCACGCTGTGCATTTCCAGCCAGGTCGGCTGCACGCTGACCTGCTCGTTTTGCCATACCGGCACGCAAAAATTGGTGCGCAATCTGACGGCGTCAGAAATCGTCGGACAGGTGATGCTGGCGCGGGATGATCTGGGCGAATGGCCTGTGCAGGGCGGGCAACGGATCGACACCCGGCTGATCTCTAACGTCGTGCTGATGGGAATGGGTGAGCCGCTTTATAATTTCGAAAACGTGCGCGACGGCATACGCGTGGTGATGGACAACGAAGGCATCGCCCTTGGCCGCCGCCGCATCACGCTGTCTACCAGCGGTGTGGTGCCCGAAATTGCCCGCACGGCCACCGAAATCGGGTGTCTGCTGGCGGTTTCGTTTCACGCCACCACGGATGCCGTGCGCGACACGCTGGTGCCGATCAACAAAAAGTGGAACATCGCCACCCTGCTGGATGCGCTGCGCAACTATCCGGGCGTGTCGAATTCTGAACGCATCACTTTTGAATATGTGATGCTGGACGGGGTGAATGACAGCAAAGAAGACGCGCATCGGCTGGTGGATTTGTTGCGCGGTATTCCCGCCAAGGTAAATCTGATCCCATTCAACGAATGGCCCGGCGCGCCTTATAAACGTTCCTCGGGCAACCGCATCCATGCCTTTGCGGATATTATCTATAACGCCGGCTATGCCAGCCCGATCCGCACCCCGCGCGGTGAAGATATCATGGCGGCCTGTGGACAGTTGAAATCTGCGACAGAAAAGCATCGCAAGTCGGCGCGTGCAGATTGACTCTTCACAGAACAGATTTGGCGTTGCATTGTCCCCGACACAATGCAGCCAATAGCACAGACGGCTTTGCGATGTCCGCAAAGCCCAACCAACACGAAGACGCCATGAATGCGTCGTGGCCATGCCGGCAAAAAGACCGGGATCGGCCATTAGGGCAAATCGAATGACATCTAACGACAAGGCTTCGCCCACCGAGGCGGAAAAGCGTTCGGCCCGTGATTGGGTTCAGGTGCTGGCGCATTACCGTGAGCCATCGACATGGCGGTCGGTGTTTGAACTGATGGCCACACTGGTGCCGTTCCTGATGCTGTGGGTGCTGGCCTGGATATCCTTGTCGATCAGCTATTGGTTGGCCTTTGGGCTGGCGGTGTTGAACGGGGCCTTCCTTGTGCGGATATTCGTGATCCAGCATGATTGCGGCCATGCGTCATATTTCAACAATCGCAGGCTTCAGGATTGGGTGGGCCGCTGTTTGGGCGTGCTTACTCTGACACCCTATGACGTGTGGCGGCGCACCCATGCGATCCACCATTCGCACCATGGCAATCTGGACAAGCGCGGCATCGGCGATGTGCTGACGCTGACGGTAGAGGAATATCGCGCGCGGACTTGGGTCGGCCGGGCAGTTTACAGGTTTTACCGCAACCCGGTCGTGTTGTTTGTGCTTGGCCCCAGTTATCTGTTCATCCTGCAAAACCGCTTGCCGCTGGGTCTGATGAAATCGGGCTGGCGCTATTGGACATCGGCTATGGGCACCAACGCGATGATCGCCATCGGGTTGACGGTTATGATCTGGATAGGCGGGCTGGTGCCGGTGTTGTTGATCTATATCCCTACTACACTGATCGCGGCGACCATCGGGGTCTGGCTGTTTTATGTGCAGCACCAGTTTGAAGAAACCCACTGGGCGCAAGCCGACGAATGGCAATTGCACGATGCGGCGCTGACGGGAAGTTCGCACTATGTGTTGCCCGCGCCCTTGCGCTGGTTCACTGCCAATATCGGCATTCATCATGTGCATCATCTGTACAGCCGCATCCCGTTTTACCGGCTGACCGAAGTGCTGCGCGATCATCGCGCCCTGGCGGATTCGCAGCGGCTGACGATTTTGCAAAGCCTGAAATCCGTGCGCCTGCATTTGTGGGATGAAAAGACCAAACGGCTGATGTCGTTCCGTGAGGCCCGCAAGATATACGGCGCGGCGTAAAGGCGATTGGGCTGCACCATCTGCACAACATTTTACCTTTAGCCAAACAGGCTGAAAAATGCTGTGTAGCCTGTCAACTGATCGCGGTGATGCCGGTTAAGGAATTGACGCTTGGGTGTGAAATGCTACCCATACGCGCATGGGATTAACACTTTCAAACCTTGCCGCACGTCGATTGTTTCTGCACCGCCATGCGCTGATCGAACCCCCAACCGGCCCGGCACAGGGGGCGGCTTTGGCTGATCTGATCACCCGCATCGGGTTTGTGCAGGTGGACAGCATAAATACCGTGGAACGGGCGCACCATATGATCTTGTTCAGCAGGCGGCAAAGCTATCAGCCTGCCGCGCTGAAACATCTTCTGGAAACTGACCGCCACCTGTGGGAACACTGGACGCATGATGCGTCGATCCTGCCGGTGGCGACTTTTCCCTATTGGAAACATCGGTTTGCGCGCGATACCGCCCGGCTGCGCGGCAACTGGCACCGCTGGTTTCGGGAGGGGTATGAGACGCAGTTCGACACCATTTTGCGCCGCATCGACGATCATGGCCCGGTGACCAGTTCCGACTTTGGCCAGGATGAGCCGCGCAGCAAAGGGGGGTGGTGGGATTGGCACCCGTCGAAAACAGCGCTTGAATGGCTGTGGCGAACGGGGCAACTGGCCATCGCGGGGCGGGACGGGTTTCAAAAGGTCTATGATCTGGCAGAACGGGTGATTCCCGATCTGCATCATGGCGCAGATATATCGCATGAAAACATGGTGTTATGGGCCTGCGGTTCAGCCCTCGATCAGTTGGGCTTCGCCACTGTGTCCGAAGTGCAGGCCTATTGGAATGCGGTGGAAATCGGGGCGGTCAAGACATGGGCGCAGGGGGCTTTGGCGCGGGGAGAGGTGGTTGAGATTGCAGTAGCGGGGGCAAGCGGGGCGGTGAAAATGGCCCTTGCCCGACCAGACATCGCCGATCAGATCGCAGAAATTCCTGATAGTGGACAAAGGCTTAGAGTCTTATCCCCGTTCGACCCCGCCCTGCGCGACCGGGCGCGGGCCGAGTTTTTGTTTGGGTTTTACTACCGGATCGAGGTTTTTGTGCCCGAAGCAAAGCGGCGCTGGGGGTACTATGTGTTCCCGGTTCTGGAAGGCGATCGGATCATCGGGCGGATCGACGCAAAAGCGTATAAATCCGAACGAATCCTGCGGGTTAAGGCGTTTTGGCCAGAGGCGGGCGTTGCGATGGGGGCGGGGCGGATGCAGCGGCTGGCGGCAGAGCTGCACCGGTTGGCGCAATTTGCAGGGTGTGACAGGGTCGAGTTTTTGCCGGGGTGGATGCAGGTCTTTTTGGCGCCAGTGCCGTAGGGAAATGACCGCTGAATTGCTTGCTACAATCGTGCTACAATCCGTCTTTATTCCGCCTACAGGTTTGGTTGGCCGGCGTCTGGGTTGCGAGACGGCAAAGATGGGCAGATTGCCCATCCTACGAAACGGGGACAGCACGTCAGGCCACGTCAAGCACCGCTTGCGACAGGCCATCCATCAATCGCGGCCATCGCCTCTTCGGCGGTTTCGACGAATTGGAACAGGTTCAGGTCTTGCGGCGCGATCACGCCCGCTTCGGCCAGCGCCGTCCAGTTGATCACCTTTTGCCACCAGTCGCGGCCAAACAGCAAGAACGGCACCGGCTTCATCCGCCCGGTCTGGATCAGCGTCAGCGATTCAAACATTTCATCCAGCGTGCCAAACCCGCCGGGAAAGATGCACACCGCTTTGGCGCGCATCAGGAAATGCATTTTGCGAATGGCGAAGTAGTGAAAGTTGAACGACAGTTCCGGCGTGACATATTCGTTCGGGGCCTGTTCATGCGGCAACACGATATTCAGCCCGATGCTTTGGCCGCCCGCCTCATGCGCGCCGCGGTTGCCCGCCTCCATCACGCCGGGCCCGCCGCCTGTGCAGATCACGTTTTCGCGGCAGTCCGATATCAGACTGCGTTCCGTCATGGCTTGGGCAAAGCGCCGCGCTTCGGTGTAATAGCGCGAAAGCTCGGCCATGGCGGGGCTGCGGGCGCGGTCCAGATGATCGGGATCGGGAATGCGCGCGCCGCCAAACAGCACGACGGTCGAGATGATGCCGCGTTCATCCAGCATCATTTGCGGTTTGAGAAGTTCCAACTGCAATCGCACGGGCCGCAGCTCTTCGCGCGTCATGAAATCGGGGTCGGCAAAGGCAAGCCGATAGGCAGGCGCACGGGTTTGCGGCGTATCGGGGATACGCCTGCTGGCAGCCACATCCTGGGTGCTGTCGCGGAACGGATGCGGGCGGGGGTCGTCTTTCATGCGGGGGCCTTTGGGCAACGGGTTGGTTCAGGCGTAGCGGGTTTGGGGGCCAAGGGGAAGAGAGGGGGCGCTGCCCCAAAGGCCTGCGGCCTTTTCCCCGGGATATTTGGGCCAGAATGAAAGGCGGGATTGTTGCACCAGCGCCGGGGGCCGGGTATAGCGGCGCGAAGATTGGCTGACGTAAGGGGAAAGCGCGATGTCACATGCAGCATTGGAAGCGGTTATTGATGCCGCTTGGGAGGCGCGCGACAGCATCAGCCCGGCCACCAAAGGGGAGGTGCGTGAGGCGATCGAGGCGACCCTGACGGCATTGGACAGCGGCGCGCTGCGGGTGG
>JAYUHO010000307.1:0-3827 GCA_043766915.1 Cypionkella sp. | reverse complement strand
GGTTGCTGCCCCAGTTTGGCAGCAGCGGCTTTTGTTGCTGGCGGATCAGGCTGGTGGGTTTCCAGTGGCCATCAACCTCGACCAAGGGATATTCAAACGGAAACCCCATGTTTTCGATCACCGCGCCGCCGTCAGTTTTCGACCAGGCGATAATGTGTTGGGCAATGATTTTTCCATAGGCCTGACTGCGCACGGCGATGTCGGCGTCGACTCCCACAGCGGCCTTGGCCATTTGCGATTTGGCCATCGCACCCATAGCGCGCTGGCCAGTTGGCCCGGTATTGGCAAAGAATTCCTGTGCGGCCGTCGCCAAAGCAACATCCAGCACGATCGCATCATCATACTTGAGCACCGGATCGCGGGCAGGAACCGGGGCAAGGCCGGTCAATTGCCCCGCCAAGGATTGCATATCAGCCGCCCCCGACGCGACCGCCTCGTATCCCGTCACACCGATATAGCCAAAGGCGCGGCTGGCAACGGGTGGGGAATACGTCGGCGTATGGCGCACCAGTTCCAGCACAAGGCGGTACCAGTTGACCAACGAGTCTTGCGACCGCTGATCAGAGGTGTCGGTCTGGGCGATGGCCACACCGCCAAGACATAGAACTGCCACCGTTGCAAAGACGGCGCTTAGCTTCCGAAAAATCGTCATTGCGGTCTTGATCCCAGTCCCAACTATCAGGATTTATCGGTGACACACCCGAAACTGTACCCACATTATACTGAAATCAAACGTAATAATTCCACAAATTTTCCAACCGCTCCTGGCGACCAGACCGGGGCTGTGGGTTGATATTGCTGGTTTCCACCGCCGCCGCGATGGTTTCCAACGGTTGGGTCAGCATCGCCTTGGCCCCGTCCCGATCCCACCCGGCATAGCGGGCATTGCGGGCTGCTTCCATGATACCATCTTCATAAAGATAGGCAGCCGCCTTTAACGCACGGGCACAAGTATCCATCCCACCGACATGCGCCAGAATCAAATCTTCGGGGTCCAGCGATTGGCGACGCACTTTGGCATCAAAGTTGGTGCCACCGGTGGTGTAGCCGCCCGCGCGCAGAATTTCATAGAATGCCACAGCCTTTTCGGCGTGGTTGTTCGGGAATTGATCAGTGTCCCAGCCGGATTGATAGTCATTGCGGTTCATGTCGATCGAGCCAAAAATCCCCAAAGCCGACGCCGTGGCGATCTCGTGTTCAAACGAATGGCCGGCCAAAATGGCATGGCCCTGTTCGATGTTGACCTGCACTTCCTTTTCCAGCCCGAAATCCTTCAGGAACCCGTAAACCGTTGCCACATCATAATCATACTGATGCTTGCTGGGTTCTTGCGGTTTCGGTTCAATCAAAATCCCGCCCTTAAAGCCGATCTTGTGTTTGTATTCGACGACCGACTGCAAGAACCGGCCTGCATGGGCGCGTTCGCGGCTAAGATCTGTGTTTAACAACGTCTCATAACCCTCACGCCCGCCCCACAAAACGTAGTTCTGCCCGCCCAGCTTCATCGTTGCATCAAGGCAGGATTTTACGGTTGCAGCGGCATAGGCATAAACTTCGGGATCGGGGTTGGTGGCTGCCCCCGACATCCAGCGCCGATGGCTGAACATATTGGCGGTGCCCCACAGCAATTGCGTTTTGTGGTTGGCTTGCTTTTCACCAAGGTAATCAACGATTTCCTCAAGGTTGCGACGGCTTTCGGCAAAGGTCGCGCCTTCGGGCCGCGCATCGGCGTCGTGGAAGCAGTAAAACGGCGCACCAAGAATATCGAACATCTCGAACGCGACATCGGCCTTTAACCTGGCCAGATCCATGGTGTCGCCAAACCACGGCCGTTGAAAGGTTTGCCCGCCAAACGGATCGCCGCCCGGCCAGGCAAAGCTGTGCCAATAGGCGACGGCAAAGCGCAGATGGTCTTCCATCCGCTTGCCCAAAATAACCTCGTCCGCATCATAATGGCGAAAGGCGAATTCGTTTGTTGTTTCGGTGCCTTCAAATTTGATCGGGGCGATGGACTTGAAAAAATCGGTCATGGTCAGTCCTTACAGGTTCAGGTTTTGAATGGCAGTCTGCGCCGCGCGATAGCGGGCATGTCCGGCATCGTAAGCCGCCGAAAGGGTCGCAACAGGATCAATTTCCCGCGCTATTGGCGGCAGGGTGGCAATTTCGGCCCCAGCCCCTGTGGCGGCCATCAGTCCAAGGCGTGCGGCACC
This sequence comes from Cypionkella sp., assembly GCA_043766915.1. Classification (GTDB taxonomy): domain Bacteria; phylum Pseudomonadota; class Alphaproteobacteria; order Rhodobacterales; family Rhodobacteraceae; genus JANNAT01. The sequence goes on along the minus strand of JAYUHO010000307.1, from coordinate 1,617 downwards.
GAAAGCGCCACCAAAATCGCCCGCTGCAGGAACAGAGACGGGAATATTCAACGCTGTTGCAATGGCTTGCAGCCAATAGTCAGATTTCGATCCTCCGCCCACCGCAATCAGGCGTTTCAATTGCGTGCCCGTCGCTGCCAGCGCATCGCGGCAATCGCGGATGGCAAACGTCACGCCTTCCAAGACGGCGCGGGTGCCCGCCGCGCGGTCAGTGCCGTGTTCAATGCCCAACAGCGCACCCCGGATGTTGGCGTCATTCAAGGGCGTCCGCTCGCCCCCAAGATAGGGCAGGAACAGCCCCTTACCCGGCGCCTGCAACCCCCCCAAACCACCGGTCAACGCCCCCGCAGTTTGCCCCACCAACCCGGCATACCAATTCAGCGCATCTGTGGCGGCAAGGATCACCCCCATCTGGTGCCATGTGTTTGGCAAAGCGTGACAGAACGTATGCACCGCCGTTGCCGGGTCGGGTTGATAGCCATCATTGGCTGCAAACAGCACGCCGCTGGTGCCCAAAGACACAAACGCTTCGCCCGCACGCACGACCCCAACGCCCACGCCTGAGGCCGCATTGTCACCGCCGCCGCCTGCGACAACGACCGATCTGCCAAACCCCCATCGCCCCGCCAAAGCCGCGCGCAACGCGCCCGATACCGCCGATCCTTCAACCAATCGCGGCATCTGCGCGCGGGTCAGCTGTGTGACAGCCAGCAAATCATCTGACCAATCCCGCGCGCCAGTATCCAGCCAGCTGGTGCCAGCGGCATCCGACATTTCGGCGACATGTTCGCCTGTCAGCCACAGGCGCAGATAATCCTTCGGAAGCAGCACTTTAGCCACTTGATCCCAAACTGCACGCTCATGGTTGCGCACCCACATCAGTTTGGGCGCAGTGAACCCCGGAAACACGATATTGCCGCTGATCCGGCGAAACATCGGATCGTCGTCCAGTTCGGCGGCCTCTTCGGCACTGCGGGTGTCATTCCACAAAATGCAGGGCCGCAACACCTGATCGGACGCATCGAGCAACGTCGCGCCGTGCATATGCCCCGAAAGGCCAATGCCGCGCACATCCGACAAGTCATGCGACGCGGCCAATGCGTCCAACACCGTCTCTGCCGCGGCAACCCAATCTGCAGGCGATTGTTCGGACCAGCCATCATGCGGGCGCTGCACGGTCATCGCTGCGGTAGCTTCGGCTACCACGGCCTGACCTTCGGTCATCAAAACGCCCTTCAGACCAGATGTTCCCAGATCAAGCCCGATATACATCACGCCGCCTTTGCAGGTTTCTTGCCCATGATGATCATGCCCAAAATATCTTCATCCGTCACGGCGTTTACATCGACCGTACCGACCAACTGCCCGTTTTTCATCACTGAGGCGCGATCACACAGCTTCATCACATTGTGAATGTCATGCTCGATCAGGAAGATACCCAGACCTTGGGCTTTCAACTCTTGGATCAATTCCGAAACCATCTGGGTTTCTTGCAGGCCAAGGGCGGCGGTTGGTTCGTCCATGATCAGGATCTTGGCGTTGAAATAGACGGCGCGCGCGATGGCAACCGACTGGCGCTGCCCGCCCGACAAGGCCGACACCGGCACGTTGAACTTG
>JAYUHO010000306.1:0-10099 GCA_043766915.1 Cypionkella sp. | reverse complement strand
GGGTGAACCCCATTGAAAGCAACTCGCTTTAGCGAACGGCCCCAAAGATCAGATTGGCCGTAACCGGGGGCAGGGACAGGCCGCTGGCCAGAACAAAGCAATCGTTCGCGGGCAGATGCAAGGGGATCGGCACGTCATGGCGCCGGGTACAAAGCCGTTGCGAACATTGGATAAGATCCGGCCCCCCCTGTTTTTGCGCGTCGGTTTACCCGCCGCTCTCGCGCCGCAGTGTGCGCAGCTGATCTGCAGTCAGATAGCCGCTGGCCCGCAGGCCTTCGTCCTGTTGCCACGCGGCCAGTGCAAGCCGCGTGTTCCGCCCAAAGCTGCCATCGACGCCGCCGGTGCTGTAGCCAAGCAACGTAAGCCGCCGCTGCACCTCGCGCCGCTCTGTGTAGGTCAGGCTTAGCAGGCGTTCTTCGATCAGGTCATCGCCCGGCCCCGCGCCGCCCGTATCAGGTTCGACGGCAGCACCGGCCTGCTTGGCGATCAACCTGACCTGCGTCGCGGTGACATAGCCGGTTACTGCCAGCTTGTTTGCCGTCTGCCACCGACCAATGGCACTGCGGGTTTTTGCCCCCCACAGACCATCCGCCACGCCGGTAGAATAGCCAACTGCCGTCAGCTGTTTCTGAATGAGAATGCGCTGCGAGCGGCTTAGCCCGATGGATGCCTCTATCGAGGCAGCACTTTGATTGCCAACAACAACGGGCGGTGGATCGTCGGGATTTACCGTGTCACCCAGCTTTGCCAAGGCCCGCTCGGCATTGCCACGAAAAGCGCCTTTCGGAAACTTTGCCAGGTAATTGCGGTAGCCGCGGATCGTGTTCAGGCGTTGCGCCTCAACATAGGCCGTCCGATCCAATTCCTGGTTAAGCAAAGACTGCGCGATCCCGGTCACCACGTCGCCGAAATCGGTTTGGCCAGAGACGGGGGCTGCAACCGCCAGACTGGCAGCCAAGAGGATCGGGAGTGTCATTTTCCGCATGATGCGTTCCTTTCGGTCGAAGAGGCCGCTTTGGACAGCCATCTATGGCAAAGACAACGCGCCGGATGCCAAAAGGTTGCGTATCGGGTTAGTGGCCTGATCTTGGCTCAGCTTTGCTGGCCGCGAAATGCCAGTGCCCAAGCGGCTGGCCGGAGAGGGAAGAAACGCTATTTCGGCACGTCGCCTACCTGTCGGTCGCGCCAAAAACCCCAGCTTTTGCAACGGGCCCGATTATCCGTCGAAACCCCCCGTTTTGCCCCAAGCAACTCCGGGCACTCCGCGTGTAATTTGAGATTACGGCGACGATCCGCAGCGCTGCCCCGTTCAACTGGTCCGTAGACTGAACGCTCTGGGGGGGGGGCGACCATGCCCGGTTCTCGGCGCTGACCGGCGTTTCGTTGCGGTCGACCGAAAGCTCGGCTAAACGGGACCATCTGAAAGCGTCATCCCGCCCCAGAAATGTCTTGCTGACATACCGACCCTTGCGGCGAACCTGCGCGCGGCATGAGCCGGAAGGAAGGTTTGCGATGGTGTGCAATCCGTGTGCAATCCGTCGTCGTAGAGTGGCGAAAAGGGGCGACGCGCGGCGCAGAGACGGCAGGCGGGCAGACGGGCTATCAAATTTGAGACACTTAAGACAATGACCGAATATCAACCACATAGACTGTCGATTGCGCCCATGATGGATTGGACGGATCGGCACTGCCGGCACTTTCATCGTCAGATGACCCGGCGCGCGATGCTGTATACCGAGATGGTGACGGCCCCTGCCGTTGTGCATGGCCCGCGCGATCGGCTGTTGGGGTACAGTGCCACCGAACACCCCGTCGCACTGCAACTGGGGGGATCGGACCCGGCGGAACTGGCGCAAGCGGTGCGGCTGTCCGCCCCCTACGCCTATGACGAGATCAATCTGAACGTCGGCTGCCCGTCAGACCGCGTGCAGTCGGGATGTTTTGGTGCTGTGCTGATGGAACGGCCCGGCTTGGTCGCCGAATGCGCACGCGCGATGATCGGGGAAACCGCTGTTCCGGTCACCGTCAAATGCCGGATCGGGGTGGATGATCAAGATCCGGACGTCGTGTTGCCGGATTTTCTGGATACGGTCAGCCGGGCAGGGGTGACGCATTTCATCATCCATGCCCGCAAGGCGTGGCTGCAGGGGCTTTCCCCCAAGGAAAACCGCGATATTCCACCGTTGGATTATCCGCTGGTGCTGCGGATGAAACGGGCATTTCCGCATCTGACGATTTGTATCAATGGCGGCATCACCTCGCTGGATCAGGCACAGGCCTTTCTTGATCAGGGGCTGGATGGGGTGATGTTGGGCCGGGCCGCCTATCATGATCCGGCTTCGGTTCTGGTCGGTGCTGATGCGCTGTGGGGGGATGCGGCCGGCCTTGATGCCTTCGCTGCCGTCGATGCGATGCGCCCCTATATCGCCGATCATCTGGCCAAGGGCGGCCGCCTGCATCAGATCACCCGGCATATGCTGGGGGCGTTCATGCACCGCCCCGGCGCGCGGGGATGGCGGCGGGTTTTGTCGGAATACGCAAATAAACCGGGTGCGGGGCTGGAGGTGCTGGATATGGCCTTGGCCGAGGTATTGGTCGGGGCGTAGGATGGGCGGTTCTGCGCGGTTGCGCAGGTCTGCCCATCGTGCGTGCAGAGGCGCGCACCCCCCCCCAATCCTACGGTGCGGAACCGCCGACATTCCCCGCCACCTGCCTTGGGATCATCAGCGACAACCCAAACGCCAGCGCCCCGCACAGCGCAATCGCTGCCAGCATTGGCACCACCGAGCCATCCAGAAACGGCCCGGCGGCGGCAACCAACGCGCCCGCCGCCATCATCTGCATCGTGCCGCCAAGGGATGCGGCCAGACCCGCATGCTCGGCCTGTTCCTCCAGCGCCAGCACTTGGGCCACCGGCAGCACCACGCCCAGAAACATGTTCGCGCAGAACAGGCCAATCACCGTGACCGGCAGGCTGGCGTATCCGGCAAGGCCAATGACGAACAGAGTGCTGGTGGCTGCGGCAAATCCGGTGGTGGCCAGCGCGATCATCCGGTGCGGCCCCAGGCGTTTGCCCAAGGGGGCTGCGAATTGCGAGGCCCCGAAGAACCCAAGGGCATTGATCGCAAAGGCAAAGGAAAACTGTGTCGGGCTAAGGCCGAACTGGCGGGTGTAAACGAACGACGCCGACGCGATGAACACGAAAAAGCTGGCGAATGCAAAGCCTGCCAGAAACGTCATCACCATAAACCCGCGGTCGTGCAGCAAGACGCCAACCCCTTTGCGCATCGTGGTCAGATCAAACTTTTGCCGATAGTCCGGGTGCAAGGTTTCTTCGAGCTGAAAATAGATCAGCAAAAAGCTAAGCGCCGCCGCTGCCAGCAGGGCCCAAAAGATCAACCGCCATGTGCCAAATGCCAACAGGGCGGACCCCGACAAGGGCGCAAGCAGCGGCGACACGGCGATTACAATCATGATGGTTGACATCATCCGCGTGGCATCCGCACCGGTGGCCAGATCGCGGATCACCGCGCGCAGCACCACCATATTGGCCGCGCCGCCCATGCCTTGGATAAACCGCCCGAAAATCAGCACTTCAATGGTAGGGGCCAGCGCGCAGATCACGGTGCCGGTGATAAACAGCGCAAGGCCCGCATACATCGGCGGCTTGCGCCCCGCCTGATCGGCCCAGGGGCCGTAGAACAACTGAGCCAGCCCAAACGCAAAGAAATAGGCCACAACCGTCCACTGCACCGATTGCATGGTGGTTGCCAGATCACTTTCGATCTTGGGCATCGCCGGAAGATACATATCGATGGCAAACGGGCCAACGGCGGCAACAAGACCAAGGATCAGGGAATAGCGCATCAGGGATACGGTTTGGGCCATAAAAACCTCGGATATAGGGGGGGTTGGGGAAGGGTACGATGATTTGCAGGCAGGCGAAAGGGCGGAACGGCTGGCGCGGGCCAAATTGGCGCGCTACATCTGGAGAAACTGCGCCAAGGAACACGATGCCCGAGATTGCCGCCCTGTTGCCGATGCTGATCTTGTTGATGGTGATCGGGGCCTGTGCGGGGGTTCTGGCGGGCATGTTGGGGGTGGGGGGGGGCATCATTCTGGTGCCTGCGTTCTTTTACGCCTTTGGTCATCTGGGATATGGTGGCGATCAATTGATGCAGGTTTGTGTTGGCACCTCGTTGGCCACAATTGTTGTCACCTCGGGCAGATCGGTGCTGGCGCATCACCGCAAGGGTGCGGTGGATATGGGCATTCTGCGCCATTGGGCGGTGTTCATCGTGGGCGGCGCTGTGGCGGGCGTTCTGGTGGCGGCGCAGGTCAAATCGGTAACATTGCAGGTGGTGTTTGGCACGCTGGCGCTGATTGCAGGGCTGTATCTGGCGTTCGGGCGTGAGACATGGCGGTGGGGAGCGGCGATGCCTGGCAATCCGATACGCGGCGCGCTTGCCTTTGGATTGGGGTTTTTCTCGGCGATGATCGGGATCGGCGGCGGCACCTTTGGTGTGCCGATGATGAGCCTGTTTTCCGTGCCCATTCACCGCGCAGTGGCCACGGCGGCAGGGTTTGGCGTGCTGATCGCAGCGCCTGCGGTTGGCGGTTTTTTGCTGCTGCCAGTGGCCGGGGCACCACCTTACAGCATCGGGGCCGTCAATATTCCGGCGTTTGCGGTGGTGATTGCGATGACGCTGATCACCACGCCCTGGGGGGTCAGGCTGGCGCATGCGATGAATCCCAAACCCCTGAAGCTGGTCTTCGCGGTGTTCGCGATTGTGGTGGCGGTGAATATGCTGCGCAAGGCGGCGGGATGGTGACGGATCCGGGCTGGCAGCGGATCGGGGCTGATCCTGCGATTGCGACGTGGGCGCGGGCGGCGTTGCCGTGGGCCTGCGCGGCTTTGGCGCAAACCGATCAACCATTGCGCTGCGGCGGCACTTGGGCGGTGGGGTTGGATTTGCTGCCCAACGACGAAACAGGCGCGGTGGCGGGATGTAGGTTTCCATGGGCGGCGCTGCCGTTGCGCGCTGAACCGCTGCACAGGGGCCAGGTGTCGGTGATCTACCCCGGCTATCCGCAACCTTGGGAGGGGGAATCCGAGGCGGGTTTTGGCTATCGGATGCGGCGGGATGCGGCGCATCTGGATGGACTTTTGCCGGTTGGCCCGCAAAAACGCCGCATGATCAAAGAACCCCATGGCTGGATTTTGGGCATCGCGCTGACCGACTGCGCGGCGTCGCCCTTGGTGGTGTATGAGGGCAGCCATGATGTCATGCGCACCGCCCTGCTGCAGGCGCTGGCCCCGTTTGATCCGCAAGACTGGGGCGATGTTGACGTAACCGACGCCTATCAGGCCGTACGCGCGCAGGTATTCGAAACCTGCCGCCGGGTTGAAGTGCCGATCGCGGTCGGTCAGGCGACGCTGCTGCACCGCCTGACGATCCATGGCGTGGCGCCATGGGGTGCGGGGGATGTGGCTCCGCCCGAAGGCCGCATCATCGCCTATTTCCGCCCGATGCTGCCATCGGTGCAGGACTGGATCACGCGACCGTAATGGCCGCGCACTTCGCCTTAACGACCGAAGCGGTTGACGCCGCCGTGCCGTGTTTACCGCTTTTTCTTTGAAAAATCGGTCATCTTCGCGGCCACCAGATCGGCGAACCGGTTTGATTTTCCATAAAGCAGGGTCGGTTCAAACTGCACGCCCGCAAAGGTTTCCTCGGTGATACCGTCGCCCATCGGCAACCAGGTGATCACCACTTTGTTGCCGTCAACGATGGCATATTTGCCCTGACTGCCATAGCGCAGCGCGGGCATATCGAAGGGGCCGTTTGGCTTTGCTGTCATGTAGGACACGACGAACTGGCTGGAGAAATGGTAATACCATTGATTGCCGTCATTGACCTCCCACCAGCCCTGGATCCAGCGCGGCGCGTCTGGCACGCCATCATCGCCAATGCATTCCCAAAACAAAATCCGGGGCTGACCAAAGCAATAGCCTTGGTTCATCGCTGCCCCGCTGGCCAACGGCGCGCCGTTTTGCACGATGTCGGTGCCATCCCAAAGTTCGGTATGTGCACCATACCCCGCGTCGCGAAAGGTAAGAATCCCGCGCCGTCCGGCGATATGGGCCTTCATCGCGGCGGTCGGATTTTTGGCCCCCTTGCCCTGTGGTTTGATGTCTTCGCCCTTGCCATAGCGGCCCGCAAGGTAAAATTCCAATTCATCCACAGCGCCCAGATAGAAGTTGCCCTTCAACCTGGAATTCGGTCGCCGATAGCTGCGTTCAGTAACCGCATGTTCGCCGCCCACCACATTCAACGCCTCACTGATCTGAAAGCAGCAGGGCGTGTTCTTGGGTTTGCCCTCGGCCAGACCTTTGTTCAGATCGTCCATATAGTTTTTGATATGGGCAGGCAGCTTGTTGTAAGTGGGGTAGCCTGCGCGCAAGTCGTCAAAGTTAAGCGCAAGGGTTCCGAAACCGGAGTTTGACATAATGGGCCTCATAAAAATGGCGGATTAAATAATGTGGGTAGCCTAGGCGCGCAGTCTGATCCTGTCAAACCTTGCCGTGCTGCGAAAATGCCGCCTTGGCAAAAACTGGCCTAACGGTCCAGCCGCGCAAACCGCCCGCCGCGCCGCTTTTGCACCAAGGGCGCGCGGTCGGTCAGCTCCGCCATGATCGCGGTGCGGGCGGCGGCGCTAAGGCGCGACCATGTCGTAATCTCGTCTATGGTGCGCAAACAGCCCACGCAAAGCCGCGCTTCGGGATGGATGACACACAGCTTGACACAAGGGCTGTCCACCTCGTCCCGCTCCCAAATGGCATCGTCTTGCATTCAATTCCGTCCGATCACGCAACTGACGTTGCGCATAGCAAACCTTACACCGCTGGGCAATGCGCCGGGTCAGATGAATACGACGCAATAGTGTCGCAGGCGCAGCGACTTTGACCCAAACCAGACCAATGACCCGCCCTGCCATGGTGTGCCACAGCCTGCCAGTGGGCCGACATAGGGCAAGACCCAAAGCGTTTCATCGCAGATTTGCCATCCGGTCCAGCGCACCTTGCAGGATATAGCCCGCTGCCACCTGATCAATCACTTCCGCGCGGCGCTTGCGGGATGTGTCGGCTTCCAGCAGCGCGCGGGTGGCGGCCACAGTGGACAGCCGTTCGTCCCAATAGGTGATCGGCAGATCGGTCAACCGCAGCAGATTGCGCGCAAACGCCCGGGTTGATTGCACGCGCGGGCCTTCGGACCCGTCCATGTTCAACGGTAACCCCAGAAGGATGCCGGCAATCGCGCGGCTTTTCACGATGGCCAGCAATTTGGCCGCGTCCTCGGTGAATTTGGTGCGCCGGATCACTTCGGTCGGCGTGGCGATGGTGCGGCGCAGATCGGATATTGCAACGCCGATGGTTTTGTCGCCCAGATCAAGGCCCATAATGGCCGCCGTTGTAGGCAGGCATTTGGCGAAATCAGCGATGTCGTCGATGATCATGGGGCTAGCCCGGCTTCGGTGGCCGCAGTCGTGAGGGCCGCCAAATCATCGGGTTTGCCCGCAAAGGCGGCTTTCGCAGCCGCTACGGCGGCTTGCGCGCGGTCAACTTCCCCCAAAACCGTTAGCGCGTTGATCAGTTTCACCCAGTCGGCCACCGGCCCACCTTCGGCATCCAGACGGTCTTGCAACTGACCCACCATGCCTTCGATCATGGCTTGGCGGTCTTCAGCGGTCATCTCATCCGCTGCCGCAACCGCCGCTGCATCGGGGCCTTTGACATCAGGCAAGGTATAGCGCACCCCCGCCATCACCGCGATATCCTCGATTGACGCGCGAATAGGCCCGATCCATGGCGCATCTGTCGGGCCTTCTGCCAACAGGGGCTCCCACAATGCAAAGGTGCGGTCCGGTCGCCCGGTTTGGGCAAACATCAGCCCCGAAAAATACCGCGCCAAGCCGCTGTCTGGGGCAAGCTCCAGTGCTTTGATCAGTTCGGCCTCGGCTTGGGGGGAGACAAATCCCTCGGCCGCCGCGATCATCATTTGGGCCAGAGTTTCATGGTCTTGCGCCGTGGCCCTGTCCCCTTTCAGGGCGACCAGATGTTGCTGGGCGGTACGGGCGGCGATGTAATTGCCCAGGCTGGCCTCGTGGCGTGCCAACAGGGTAAGACCGGCAATATCATCGGGGCGGCTGAGGATCGCCGCGCGCAGCTTGGTCATCAAATCCATAAAGTCAGCATCAGCCGCAACTGGCACCGGGGCAGGGGCCGCAGCTTCGGCCTGTTCCTGAGTTGGGCGATTGTCGTAGGCCGCCTGCGCCTGCGCCAAACGTTTCGACAGGGGCAGATCGGGATAATCCGGTGCGCCGAGCCAAAAGTATCCGCCCACCGCCGCCAACAGGCTAGCGCCTATCAGCACAGTCGCCACCCCCGCAGATGCAGGGCTGCCCCCGCCGGGCACCGCAGCACGATTGCGATCTGCGTCCAAAAGCCTGCGTGACACTTCGGTTTTGATCCGCGCCGCCTCATCGCCCGAAATCACCCCACGCGCCAGATCACGGCCCACCTCGGCCAACTGATCGCGGTAGACCCGCAAACTGGGGTTATCGTCCGCCACAGGCACGCTGCGCACCGCCCGCGCGATCAACCAGAACACCGCTACCGTGATGCCAAACGCCGCCGCCCAAAACCCCCATACAGCCATAGTCCGCCCCAACCCATTGCAGCCTTGGATGTAGGCGTTTTGACGCCCGCACAAAAGGCCCATTTCCGCCCCAGGCACAATCGCGACATTTTAACACCCCGATGTCGCAATTTTCCCGATTGTGCCGCTGGCGTGGGCGGATAGAAGGAACCGCACGTTACCACCCTTGATCAGACCCAACAGGTGCGGCCCATGAAACGCTATTCCGTCTTTGCCATCGCGCGTGAAGCCATTACCCATCACATGGGCTGGGAAAAGGCGTGGGCTTCGCCAGCACCAAAGAAATCCTACGACGTGGTGATTGTGGGGGCTGGCGGGCACGGGCTGGCCACCGCCTATTACCTTGGCAAGAATTACGGCATAACCAATGTGGCGATCATCGAGAAGGGTTGGCTGGGCGGCGGCAACACCGGGCGCAACACCACGATTATCCGCTCAAACTATCTGCAAGACCCGTCGGCGGCGATCTATGAAAAGGCGCGCTCGCTTTATGAAACCATGTCGCAGGACATCAACTATAACGTCATGTTTTCGCCCCGCGGCGTGATGATGCTGGCGCAAACCCACCACGAGGTGCGGGGATATCAGCGCACCGCCCACGCCAACGCGCTGCAAGGCGTTGTGACCGAATTCATCACCCCGCAGCGCGTTAAGGAGCTGTGCCCGATCCTGAACATCGACGGGCCGCGATACCCGGTTCTGGGGGCGCTGTGGCAGGCGCGCGGCGGCACGGGCAGGCATGATGCCGTGGCCTGGGGCTATGCGCGGGCGTGCTCGGGCATGGGGATGGATATTATCCAGCAGTGCGAAGTTGTGGGCGTGCGGTCTGAAGGTGGCCAAGTGACAGGGGTGGAAACCACAAAGGGTTTTATCGGCTGCAAGAAAATGGGCATTGTGGTGGCGGGGCATTCCGGCCAAGTCGCTGAAATGGCAGGGTTTCGACTGCCGGTTGAGGCTGTGGCGCTGCAAGCACTGGTATCCGAGCCGATCAAGCCCTGCATGGATGTAGTGGTGATGGCCAACACCGTGCACGGCTATATGTCGCAATCGGACAAGGGCGAAATGGTGATTGGCGGCGGCACGGATGGGTTCAACAACTATACCCAGCGGGGGTCTTTTCACCATATCGAGGAAACCTTGCGGGCGCTGGTAGAGACGTTCCCGATGATTTCGCGTCTGAAAATGCTGCGCCAATGGGGCGGGATTGTCGATATGACGGGGGATCGTTCACCGATCATTTCCAAAACGCCGCTGGGAAATTGTTTCATCAACTGCGGCTGGGGCACGGGGGGGTTCAAGGCGATCCCGGGGTCCGGCTGGGCGATGGCAGAGTTGATGACCAAGGGCGAGCCGGGGCCCTTGGCCGAGGCGTTTGGAAT
>JAYUHO010000305.1:0-3833 GCA_043766915.1 Cypionkella sp. | reverse complement strand
CGCGGCGAGCCGCAGGAGCACCGCCTTGCGTGCGCTGGGCGACTGGCGCGACCAGCGGCCATCGTCAAAGGCGCGGCGGGCGGCAGCCGTGGCGCGGGCCACATCGGCCTCAGTGCCTGCGGCGATGGTGGTCAGGTGTTGGCCATTGATGGGCGACAGAACCTGCAACGGTTCTGCACCGCCCTCGCAAAATGCGCCGTCGATCAGCAGACGACCCGCGGGCACGGGCAGGGCAGCAAGGCGGTCAATTTCGGCTTGGGTCAGGGACATGATTTCCTCAGGCGGTTTGCACGCCCAAAAGGCGCAAGGTGTTGTCGTTCAGGATCAGCGGGCGAACCTTATCGGTGAACCGCGCTTGATTTCATTCCAAAAGGGCGGCGGATCAAACCTGCCACCCGCCACGCCGGTCAGATCGGCCCCGGCTGCGGGGGGCAAGAACAGCGACGTGCCGCAAGTCGGGCAAAAGCGCGTAGCAAAGCTGCGTTCCGCTTCGGTTTGAAACGCATAGCTTTTCATCCTGCCCGACAGCTGTTCGACCTGTTTGGTCTTGAAACAGATCGCAAGGCCAAAGGCTGATCCGGTGCGGGCCTGACGATGGTGGCACTGGCCCAACGCCGCTATGGCGGGCTGGCCATGGGTGCGATAGCGCACCGCACCGCACAGGCAGCCGCCGTTGTGACTTTTGGTTTGCTCCATCGCCATCCTCCTGCGCGCACCTTGCGAGAGGGGCGAACCCCGGTCCAGACTTTTCTGCACGCTTCACTTTTGACCAGGGGGCGGGACGCAGGCCATGTGGGTAAAAAGCACGACGCTTCCAGCCCCGGCATTGGGATCAATTGACCCACCCATCCGCGCCGCAACCCTGAATGCCACGGCAACCGCCCCCGGCACCTGCTGTTGTGACAGCTGCTTGCAAGGTGACACTGAATCGGTGTTCATCGACTTTTGACCCAGCCTTGCATCATCTGCGGCGTCATAACCGGATATTTGCCCACCAAGGCGAACAATCCGGCTATTCCGATCACCATCGCCGAACAGATCGAAAGCACCCATGCGGCGTTTGAGGCCGGGACCGCGATCGTCCATGCCCATGTCCGCGATGATGACGGCAAACCCACCTCTGACCCTGCCCGTTTTGCCCGGCTGAAAGAGGGCGTTCAGAAACACTGCCCCGGCATGAACGTGCAGCTGTCCACCGGGGGCCGCTCTGGTGCGGGCGCCGCGCGCGGCCGCATGCTGCCCCTGCGGCCCGATATGGCCAGCCTTTCCGTCGGCTCGAACAACTTTCCCACCCGCGTTTACGAAAACCCGCCTGATCTGGTCAATTGGCTTGCCGCCGAAATGGTCAGTATCATCGGGCGGCCATGCCCGCACGGGTCTGGAAGATAACGTCCGGCTTGACCGAGATACCTTCCCCATCCAACGCCGCCCTTGTCGCCCCGCATCGCCGACCTGTGCGCCAAATACTACCGCCCCGTTGCAACTTCGTCGCAGGCCCGCGCGCTGTTGGGCCTGAAACCGCGCGGATAAGCGGCGCAGATCACCTCATCACAAACCGGCGGCGAGTGGGACAAAATCCCAAGCCAACTGAAGGGATCAACCTTTTCATACCTCCGCCTGATCTCGACGGCGAACGAGCGCGGTATTGCCTTCCGAAAATGCGCAGGAAACTGCACCTGACAGACTTTGCGGGCCGGTCCTGCGATCCAAAAGAGTCTGGGGCGAAACTGCGGCCCGTTGCTTTTTTGACCCCTTGTCACACTTGAATGAAGGTTACGGTATGTGGGTTTTTCTACGCAAATGGACATTTTTCATGCTTTCGCGGGATAAATTATGGGCATTGACTAAATATGGAAGGTTCCATAAATAAATGGAACGTTCCATATTTAAGGTGAGTCGGATGCGGTGGGCACTGGTCGGAGCAAGCACTATTGCCGCCGAGTTTATGATCAATGCCTTGCGCAGCGTGGACAATGGCAAGGTTGATTGGGTTGTCAGTGGCGGTGCAGCACATGCCAACAGCTTTGCCGCGACGCATGGCATTGCGACAGCCACGACCGCTATGGATGACATGCTTGCAGACCTCGGCGTGCAGGCGGTCTATATTTCGTCGACCAACGAAAAACATTCCGCGCAGGCCTTGGCTTGTATTGCGGCGGGCAAGCATGTGTTGTGCGAAAAGCCGCTGGCGATGACGGTTGATGATGCGGCGACCATGGTGCGGGCGGCGGAGGCGGCGGGGGTGATCTTTGCCACCAATCATCATTTGCGGTGTTCGGGAAGCCACCGCGCGGTGCGTGACTTGATCGCGTCGGGGCGGATCGGGCGGGTGCTTTCGTTGCGCATTCATCACGCGGTGCATTTGCCGCCACATCTGCAGGGTTGGCGGATCAATGATGCCGGGGCCGGGGGGGGTGTTATCCCCGATATCACGGTGCACGACGCCGATTGCGCGCGGTTTTTGCTGGGCGAAGACCCGGTTTCTGTGGTGGCACAATCGGGTGTGTCTGGCTTGGGGGCGGACGTGGAAGATTCAGTGATGTCGGTCTGGGCGATGCCATCGGGGGCGATGGTGATGGCGCATGAAAGTTTCACTCACCCGTTTGCGGGATCGGGGTTTGAGGTGCACGGCACCCAAGGATCGATCTTTGCGCGCGGTGTGATGACCCAACAGCCGGTGGGCGAGATCGAACTTGTTACCGCCGCCGGGCGCGAAATGATCCCTTTTTTGGACCATGATCTTTACGTGCGGGCGGTGCGGCAATTTGTGGATGCGGTGGCAGGGCAGGGCCAGCCTGCAGCGGATGGCCGGGATGGCGTCAACTCATTGGCATTGGCTTTGGCCGTGCGTGATGCGGCCAAATCCGGCACCCGCACCAGCATAAACTATGGTGGGTTTTGATGAGCAAGTTGGTCACCGGAGCAGAGGCTGCAGCGCGTATCCCCGACGGGGCCGTGGTGTCAGTTTCATCCTCCTCCGCGCTTGGCTGCCCCGATGCCGTGTTGCGGGCGATTGGCGCGCGGTTTGACGCGATGGGTCATCCGCGTAACCTGACCGTGCTAAGCCCGATTGCGGCGGGTGATATGTACGGCGTCAAAGGCATTGATCACATTTCCAAGGATGGGTTGCTAACCCGGATTATCGCAGGGTCGTACCCATCCGGATCATCCAACCTGCCGATGCCGGATATCTGGCGGATGATCGTTGAAGACCGGGTTGCCGCCTATAATGTGCCATCTGGGATCATGTTCGACATGCACCGCGATGTGGCGGCGTTAAAGCCCGGCGTGATGACCAAGGTTGGCCTTGATACATTCGTTGACCCTATCCGCGAAGGCTGCGCGATGAACGCGCGTGGGGCGGCGGCGCCAATTGTGCAGCGCGCGGAATTTGGTGGTGAGACATGGCTGCATTTCCCCAACATCGTGCCGAATGTCTGCATTCTGCGCGCCACCACGGCGGACGAGCGCGGCAATCTGACCTATGAACATGAGGGCGCGTATTTAGGGGGTCTTGACCAAGCCATAGCGGTGCGCAACCACGGCGGGCTTGTGATTGCGCAGGTGAAACGGATAACGGCGGCAGGGTCGCTTCGCCCGCATGATGTGCGCGTGCCGGGGCATCTGGTTGATCTGATCGTGCTGGACCCGGAGCAGAAGCAAACCACGGAAACCCCGCATGACCCGGCGATATCGGGGGAGATTATTCGGCCTTGGGCGAGCTTTGCATTGGCTGAGCACGGGGTGGAAAAGGTGATCGCGCGGCGGGCGGCGATGGAATTGCGTGGTGGGATGACGGCAAACCTTGGCTTTGGCATATCGGCCATGGTGCC
>JAYUHO010000304.1:0-10177 GCA_043766915.1 Cypionkella sp. | reverse complement strand
TCCGCCCAAAATCGCCCCACCGCTTGTCTTGCCCTTGCTGATGGCACAGTGTTTTACGGACATGGCTTTGGGGCCACGGGCCAAACGGTGGCCGAGTTGGTGTTCAACACGGCAATGACCGGCTATCAGGAAATCATGACTGACCCGTCCTATGCGGGGCAGGTGGTGACCTTTACTTTCCCCCATATCGGCAACACCGGCGTGACGGCAGAGGATGATGAAACCACCCAACCGGTCGCCGCCGGAATGGTGGTGAAATGGGATCCGACCGAGCCGTCGAACTGGCGCGCAACGGGCGATTTGACCACATGGCTGGCGCAAAAGGGCCGCATCGGTATCGGCGGTATTGATACCCGCCGTCTGACCCGCGCGATCCGCCAGCAAGGGGCGCCCCATGTGGCGCTTGCGCATGATCCGGCTGGGAATTTTGATATTGGCGCTTTGGTCGCCCGCGCCCGCGCCTGGGCGGGGCTTGAGGGCCTTGATCTGGCCAAAGACGTTTCCTGCACGCAAAGTTACCGCTGGGATGAACAACGCTGGGCCTGGCCTGATGGCTATACACGGCGCAGTGGACCCGGCCTGCGGGTGGTGGCGATTGACTATGGTGCCAAGCGGAACATCCTGCGCTGTCTGGCGTCGGCTGGCTGCGAGGTGACGGTGCTGCCCGCAATGGCCACAAGCGATGATGTGATGGCCCTGAACCCCGAAGGTGTATTTTTGTCAAACGGCCCCGGCGATCCAGCGGCGACCGGGGCCTATGCCGTGCCAATGATCAAGGGTGTGTTGGCGGCAGAGCTGCCGGTGTTTGGCATCTGCCTTGGCCATCAGATGCTGGCGCTGGCCTTGGGGGCCAAGACGGTCAAGATGAACCATGGCCATCATGGGGCGAACCATCCGGTCAAGGACATGGACACCGGTCGTGTGGAAATAACCTCGATGAACCATGGCTTTACGGTCGACAGCCAGACACTGCCCGCAGGCGTTCTGGAAACCCATGTGTCGCTGTTTGACGGATCAAACTGCGGCATCAGGCTGGCGGACCGGCCAGTTTTTTCGGTGCAATACCACCCCGAAGCCAGCCCCGGCCCGCAAGACAGCTATTATCTGTTCGAGCGCTTTGCCGATGCAATGCGGGCACGGCGCGCGGGCTGATCTGTCGCTCGGGCAAAATGCTGCACCAAGATTCCGCCCGTTAACGTTTGAGTTAACCCGTTCTTAACCCTGCGCGCGCCATTCTTGGCCCTGTAACCCCTGCCGGGTTGCCTGGGGGGGGATGATGTCCGTCACGCAACTGCGTCCGATAGTGCAATATGCCCCCGATGTTGAACCGGCAGGCGAGCTGCGGCCATCGGTTGAAACGCTGGGCGTGGTGCTGCTGCGCGATGGTATCCTGCGGCCGCATG
Organism: Cypionkella sp.; assembly: GCA_043766915.1. Taxonomy (GTDB): domain Bacteria; phylum Pseudomonadota; class Alphaproteobacteria; order Rhodobacterales; family Rhodobacteraceae; genus JANNAT01. Next base: position 8,774 of record JAYUHO010000304.1, on the reverse strand, counting down.
ATATGGTGCAGGCGCTGTCGCTGCATGCAAAACGGCGCGGGCGGCTGGTGGATATCCTGCTGGCGCGCGGGCTGCTGGATGAGACGACGCTTTATGAAAAAATGGCGCGGCATTGGGGCGTAGGGCTGGCAGATCTGGCGCAATCCCCCGCCGATGGGCGGCTTCTTGATGAAGTCGATCCGGTCTGGTGCCTGCAAGGCGGGTTTTTGCCATGGCGCAAAATGGGCCCCACCTGCGTGATCGCCTGCGCCTATCCCGATGATTTCCCGCAGCTGCGCGCCGCATTGGAACCGATCTACGGCCCGGTGATGATGGTTTTGGCGCCATTGCGGATGATTGAGGCAGCAGTGCTGGCGGCCCGTGGCGCGCGGTTGGCACAGCGGGCGGAAACGCGCGTGGCTGCTTCAGAAAGCTGCCGCAGCTTTAGCGCGCGCGCACTGCGCCTGCCAGCGGCAATCCTTGTGCTGGGTTTGGCGGTGGCCGCAACGATCTGGCCGACGGCAATTCTGCTGGCGTTCACCACGGTGGCGCTGCTGGCGATGCTGTCCTTTACCGGGCTGAAAATGGCGGCGTTTTTGGTGATGCGCAAACCCTTCAGGGCACTGGCCCCACCTGCGCCGATAGCCGATCTGCCCCTCGTTTCGGCGATGGTGGCGCTTTACCGAGAAAGCGATATCGCCGCGCGTCTGGTTCAACGGCTGGGGCGGCTGGACTACCCGCGCGAATTGCTGGATGTGCTGCTGGTGGTCGAAGAAGACGATATGCTGACGCGCAACACGTTGGCCCGCACCGCCCTGCCCGCGTGGATGCGGGTGATCGCGGTGCCTGCGGGGGGGGTGAAAACCAAGCCCCGCGCGCTGAACTATGCGCTGGATCATTGTCGGGGGTCGATCATCGGGGTCTATGACGCCGAAGATGCCCCCGCCCCCGACCAGATCCGCAAAGTGGTTGAACGGTTTGCCGTTTGCGACCCCAAGGTCGTGTGCCTGCAAGGTATGCTGGATTTCTACAATGCCCGCAACAACTGGTTGGCACGCTGTTTCACCACCGAATATGCCGTCTGGTTCCGGCTGATCCTGCCGGGCATAGAACGGCTTGGGCTGGCGGTGCCGTTGGGCGGAACCACGCTGTTTTTCCGCCGCCACGCGCTGGAGGATCTGGGCGGTTGGGATGCTCATAACGTCACAGAAGATGCCGATCTGGGCCTGCGAATCGCCCGCCACGGGTTGCGCACCGAACTGATCGATACGGTGACACTGGAAGAGGCCAACTGCCGGGCGCTGCCTTGGGTGAAACAACGATCCCGCTGGATCAAAGGATTTGTGATCACCTGGGCCACGCATATGCGTGATCCGGTGGTGCTGTGGCGGCAGTTGGGCGCGCGGCGGTTTGTCGGATTTCAGGTGCTGTTCGCGGGCTCTGTGCTGCACGCGCTGTTGGCACCGTTGCTTTGGTCGTTCTGGCTGGTGCCACTTGGGGTGCATCATCCGGTGGCCGCAGCGCTGTCGCCTGCGATGTTCACCACCCTTTGGCTGACATTCCTTGCGACCGAAGTCGTCTCCATTGCTTTTGGTATCGCCGGTCTGTCGCGCACCCAGCACCAGCTTAGCCCGTTCCTCGTGCCGACGCTGATCTTCTATCACCCGCTTGCCAGTCTTGCCGCCTACAAAGGCACATGGGAGCTGCTGACCCGGCCATTTTACTGGGACAAAACCAGCCATGGGCATTTTAGCCAGTGTGGCGAAAATCTTAAGGTTTCAAGTTAGCTGCATCACTTAAATAATTCAAAAAAAACAATTATCTCAACTTCAACTCTCCCGCATCCACCCGCAACCGTGTCTCAAACGCCTTGGAGATATGGATGCGCAGCGCCGCATAGGCCGCGTCGCCATCCTGCGCCTCGATTGCGTGCACGATCTGGTCATGCTCGGTCAAAGCCACCTCATCACGACCCTCGGCGGCAAAGGATGTCGTCGTCATCAACGCCATTGACCGATGCACCAGATCCAGCTGCTGCACCAAAAAGCGGTTGTGCGACGCCAGATGAATTTGCTTGTGAAACCGTTTGTTGGCGCGGGACAACAGCCGCGGGTCGCCGCCCAACAAGCCACGGTCTGCGTCAACCATCGCGCGCAACACGCGCACTTCTTCTTCGGTCGCATGGCGGGCCGCCAGCCGGGCCGCGAGCCCCTCTAACTCGGTGCGCACGGTATAAAGTTCCGACAATTGGTTGTGGTCCAGACTGGCCACGATCAGGCTGCGGCCATCGCGGGTCAGCATGGCTTGGGTTTCCAACCGCTGCAGCGCCTCACGCACCGGGGTGCGTGACACGCCCAGACGCTCGGCCAACTCACTTTCCACCAACCGGTCACCGGGTTTGTAAAGCCCGCTTTCGATGGCCTCAAGGATCAGCATATAGGCATCTTTTTGCAAACGCGTGGTCCTTTGATCACCCCTGCCGCCACCCTAGCCGCCCAGACATCAAGGGATCAAGCCACCGATTGCCCACACGGCCGCATCACGGTAGAAAGCCGCATGATCAAACAACAGTTCGCACATGTCACCACTTGGGTCTTTGATCTGGACAACACCCTGTACCCGCCGCGCTATCGCTTGTTTGATCAGATCGAGGTGCGGATGACCGATTGGGTGATGCAAGCCATCGGCGTCGGGCGGACCGAGGCGAACAGGCTGCGCCAGCACTATTGGGACACCTACGGCACCACGCTTGCCGGCCTGATGCGCGAACATAACGTCGATCCCACGCCCTATTTGACGGACGTGCATGATATTGATTTCTCTGGCCTTCCTGCCGATCCCGATCTGGCGACAGCGATTGCGGCGCTGCCGGGGCGGCGGATTGTTTATACCAACGCTTGTGAACCCTATGCGCAGAAAGTCTTGGCCGCGCGTGGGCTGACCGGGTTGTTTGATGCGGTCTACGGTGTAGAACGTGCCGGATTTCGCCCCAAACCCGAACAGGCGGCGTTCGAGACGATCTTTGCCATTGATGGTCTGAACCCCGCCACAGCCGCGATGTTCGAAGACGATCCGCGCAATCTGGCGGCCCCGCACCTGCTGGGGATGAAAACCGTATTTGTCGCCCCCAAACCGCTGAAAGCCCGCCATATTCACCATCACACCGACGATTTGGCAACATTTTTGCGGCACGTGGTGTAACCGCTCCCGAGACGCTTTGTCGCTTCGCAATCCCGGCAGTCTGGCTTAGATTAATGCCATAGAAAGGGGCACCCATGGCACGACTTCAAACAGATATCCTGATCTCGGGCGGCGGCGTGGCTGGCTTGTGCGCGGCGGCAGCGTTTGGCGCGGCGGGGTTTTCAGTGATCTGCGTAGAACCCGCAGCACCCGTGACAGATGCCGCTGGCCCCGGTGCCGATCTTCGCACCACCGCGTTTTTGCAACCTGCCATCGCGGTGTTGCGCGCGGCGGGTCTGTGGGATCGGCTGGCACCGCAGGCCTGCGCGCTGCAGATCATGCGGATTGTCGATGCCGGCGGGGCCGAGCCGGTGGCGCGGATGACCAAAGATTTCGACGCCGCCGATATCTCGGAACAGCCGTTTGGCTGGAACCTGCCAAATTGGCTGCTGCGCCGCGAGATGGTCGCGCGCATCGCCGAGCTGCCAAATGTCACGTTCCTGTCCGGCGTGGCAACGACCAAGCTGATCACCCGCGATGCGGTGGCTTTGGTCAGCCTGTCATCTGGCCAATCGGTATCCGCGCGTCTGGTTATCGCCGCAGATGGCCGCGGATCGACCATGCGGGCGGCGGCGGGGATTGGTGTGAAAACAACGCACTACGGGCAAAAGGCGGTCACCTTTGCCGTCAGTCATCCAGTGCCGCACCACAATATCTCAACCGAGGTTCACCGATCTGGCGGGCCGTTCACTTTGGTGCCGCTGCCCGACCGCGATGGTTTGCCCTGTTCTGCTGTTGTCTGGATGGAGACGGGCCCCGAGGCCATGCGGCTGTCGGCCCTCCCCGTGGCCGAGTTTGAAGCGGCCGCAAACGCGCGGTCCTGCCATGTGCTGGGGCCGCTGACTTTGGCATCGCGCCGCATGGTCTGGCCAATCATTTCGCAAGTCGCCGACCGGATGGCGGGCGACCGGGTTGCGCTGATGGCCGAAGCCGCGCATGTGGTGCCGCCGATCGGCGCGCAGGGGCTGAATATGAGCCTGGCCGATCTGGCCGTCCTGCTGGAGCTGGCGCAGGCCGACCGTGCAGGTTTGGGCAATGCCGCCATGCTGGACGCCTATCACCGCCGCCGCTATTGGGACATCCGCGCGCGGGGGATCGGGATTGAGGCGCTGAACCGCGCGTCAATGGCCCAAGGGCAAGGCTTGCGCGATCTGCGCGCCGCAGCGCTGTCGGCACTTTATGCCGCAACGCCTGTGCGCAAGGCTGTTATGAAGGTGGCGTTGGGGATGTAGGATGGGCAATCTGCCTGTCCCGCCTTACAATCCCAATTTCCGCGCCACCATTTCACCCACCACCGCCGGATTGGCCTTGCCGCCTGATGCCTTAATCACCTGCCCCGTGAACCAACCCGCCAGCTTTGGGTTGGCTTGGGCCTTGGCCACCTGATCAGGGTTGGCGGCGATGATGGCATCAACGGCGGCTTCAATAGCGCCGGCATCGGTGACTTGCTTCATACCATGTGCGGCGGCCACCTGCGCCGGATCGCCGCCTGTGGTCCAGATCATTTCGAACAGGTCTTTGGCCATCTTGCCCGAAATCTCTCCCGAACCGATCAGATCCAAAACGCCGCCCAATTGCACGGTAGAAACCGGGCTGTCGGCAATGCCCAGACCTTCCTTGTTCAACCGGCCGAACAGCTCATTGATCACCCAATTCGCCGCTTGTTTGCCGTCGCGCCCTTGCGCCACTGCCTCAAAGAACCCAGCCGATTCCAGATCGGCCGTCAGCACATTGGCGTCGTAATCCGTCAGCCCGAAATCCCCCATAAACCGCGCCTTTTTGGCGTCGGGCAGTTCCGGCATCGTGGCCGCAATCTGATCGACCCAGGCCTGTTCAATCTCCAGCGGCAACAGATCGGGGCAGGGGAAATAGCGGTAATCATGCGCCTCTTCCTTGCTGCGCATGCTGCGGGTTTCATTGCGGTCGGGGTCATACAGACGGGTTTCCTGATGCACCTTGCCGCCATCTTCCAGAATGGCAATCTGACGCCGCGCCTCGACATCAATCGCCAGTTGGATGAACTTCATCGAGTTCATGTTCTTTATCTCGCACCGCGTGCCCAGATGGCTAAAGTCTTGGGTTGCCTGATATTTCTCGTACTGGCCGGGCGGGCAGACCGAAACGTTCACATCCGCGCGCAGGTTGCCGTTTTGCATGTTGCCGTCACAAGTGCCCAGATACCGCAGGATTTGACGCAGCTTCACCACATAGGCCGCGGCTTCCTCTGGCCCGCGAATATCGGGGCGGCTGACAATCTCCATCAGCGCCACACCAGTGCGGTTGAAATCGACGAAGGACATCGCAGGGTCCATATCATGGATGGATTTGCCCGCGTCCTGTTCCAGATGGATACGCTCTATCCGCACCAGACGGGCCACACCGGGCGACAGTTCGATCAAAACCTCGCCCTCGCCGACGATGGGATGATACAGCTGCGAGATTTGATAGCCTTGCGGCAGATCGGGGTAGAAATAGTTCTTGCGATCAAAGGCTGACGCCAGATTGATCGCGGCTTTCAGCCCCAGACCCGTGCGCACCGCCTGTTCGATGCAAAACTCATTGATCACCGGCAGCATGCCGGGCATCGCGGCATCGACGAAGGCAACGTTGGAATTCGGCTCGGCCCCCACTTGGGTGCTGGCCCCCGAAAACAGCTTGGCGTTTGACGACACCTGCGCATGAATTTCCATGCCGATTACCAGTTCCCAGTCACCTTTGGCCCCGGAAATTACCTTTGGCTTAGGGGCTGTGTAGGTCAGATCAAGCATGGCGGGCTCCGGAGTTGGTTGCGGTCTTTTTAGGCATCCGCGCGGTGCGGGGCAAGGGCCGGGCGGGCGGAAAGCAGCCTATTTTCCCCCTCGGCGGTCCGCAAAACTTGGCGTTTATGCGTCATGGCGCTAATCACCCGACGGTCGTACAGATCGGTGCGGCGTTGGTGTGACAGGGTATATGCGACTAAGCTCGTTTTTTGTGCTGGCCATGCTGGCCTTTGGTTTAACCGCCTGTGCCCGGGTGGCATTGCCCGATTTGACGGCGTATCTGCCCTCAACCGCCCTGCCCGCGATGCGCTGGGATCATCGACCCGAAGCCGCTGAGTGGACATCACGCGCCTTGGTGGCGGTTGCTGCGCGCGATGACGTTCTGGCGTCAAAGGTGCCCGCCGATATCGAAACCTGGTGCCCGCGCTACAAATCTGCGCGGCTGCCTGATCGCCGCGCGTTTTGGGCCGGGTTGTTGTCGGCAGTGGCGAAATACGAAAGTTCATGGAACCCAAACGCCGCCGGTGATGGCGGGCGCTATGTGGGGATCATGCAAATATCCCCCAGATCGGCCTCCAATTATGGCTGCGCTGCGACATCCTCAAAGGCGTTGAAAAATGGCGGGGCCAATCTGGAATGCGCCGTCAAGATGTTGGCCCAGCAGGTTGGCCGCGATGGGGTCGTCGCAGGCAAAGGCAACCGTGGCATCGGGCGCGACTGGATGCCGCTGCGAAAATCATCGCAACGCACCGAGATGGCGGCGTGGACCAGCAAACAGGCGTATTGCGCCGGGTGACGCTGAGATCACCTTACCCCGCCAGCATCCGCCCCGCCATTTCCGACAAATCGCGGCTCAGGCCCGGTGTGGCCAGAATGCGCTGCAATTCACCGCGCATCATGCCTTGCCTGTCGGCATCATAGCGCCCTGCGGTTTCGAATGCGGTCGACATCCGCGCGGCGGTTTGCGGGTTCAGGGGATCAAGCCGGATCAGCCAATCGGCCAACAAGCGGTATCCATCGCCCGACGCGTGGTGAAACCCTGCATGATGCGACGTCATGGCCCCGACAACAGACCGGAAGCGGTTGGGATTTTTCCAATCAAAATCGGCGCGCGCGGTTAGGGATTGGGTGGCTTGCGCCACCAGATCAGGTGCGGCCATGGCAATCTGTACGGCAAACCATTTGTCCATAACCAGACGATCGCTGGCCCATTTTTCGGCAAACCCCGCCAATTCGTCCTGCCCGGTGCCAATATCCAGCAAACAGGCCAAAGTGCCGAAACTTTCCGTCATGTTGTCCGCCGCCCGGTGGACCGCGCGGGCGGCGGTGCCACCATCCAGCCGCGCCATCAGCGACAGCGCCACCAGACGCAACGCCCGCTGACCTGCCGCCTTGGCATCCGGCGAGTAAGCCCCCCTCACCCGCATTTTGCTTTCGAGTTCAGCCAAACCGGGGGCCAACCGGTGCGCCATAGCCAGTTGCAGCGCGCGACGCCCGGTATAAATCGCCATCGGATCAGGCACATGGCCTGCCGCATGCAGGGTGGCGGCCATATCATCCTCGCCCGGCAACCGCAGCGCCAAAGCGCGGAAGGCCGGGTCAAGTGAGGTGTCGAATGCCAGTTGGGCCATGGCGTCGAGTAAATCGGGTGCGGCCTGCGCACCCTCGGTGATCATCCGCGCCAACACCTCTTTTGACAGCGCCCGGCCCGCTTCCCACCGATTGAACGGATCCGTGTCATGCGCCAGCAGGAACGCGCGTTCGGATGACGACACCTCCCGTTCCAACACCACTGGCGCGGAAAAGCCGCGCAGGATTGACGGGATCGGGCGCGCCGCCAGCCCGTCAAAGGCAAAACTTTGCCGCGCCTCGGTCAGCTCCAGCACGCGGGTTGGCACCACCTCATCGCCATTGGGGTTTAACAAGCCGACAGCCACCGGAATAACTTTCGCCGCCTTATCGGGCTGCCCCGGGGTGGCTGGATTTTCCTGCTCCAGATGCAAGGTATAGCGCCCTGCAACGCCATCCGGCTGCCAATCATCGGACACTTTCAGGCGCGGCGTGCCGGCTTGGCTGTACCACAGCGCAAACTGCGACAAATCGCGGCCCGTGGTGTCTTCGAACACCTTCAGCCAATCCTCAATCGTCGCCGCGTCGCCATCGTGGCGGTCAAAATACAGATCCAGCGCGCGGGCATAATCGGCATCGCCGACCAGCCGTTTCAACATGCCGATCACCTCGGCCCCTTTTTCGTAGATCGTCGCGGTGTAGAAATTGTTGATCTCGATATAGTTGTCGGGCCGCACCGCATGCGCCAGCGGCCCACCATCTTCGCGAAACTGCCGCGCCCGCAGCATCAACACATCCTCGATCCGTTTGACCGCATGGCTGCGCATATCGCCACTGAACTGCTGATCGCGGAACACGGTCAGCCCCTCTTTCAGACACAGTTGAAACCAATCGCGACAGGTGATGCGGTTGCCCGTCCAGTTGTGAAAATATTCATGCGCGATGATCGCCTCGATGCGGGCATAATCATCATCCGTGGCGGTGTCAGAACTGGCCAGAACATAGCGGGAGTTGAAAATGTTCAACCCTTTGTTCTCCATCGCGCCCATATTGAAGTCATCGACGGCAACAATGTTGAAAATGTCCAAGTCGTATTCGCGGCCATAGGCGGACTCGTCCCACCGCATCGACCGCAGAAGACTGTCCATTGCGTAGGCGCAGTGGTCCTGATCGCCCGGCCGCACCCAGATGTTCAGATCAACCGCCCGGCCTGACGCCGTTGTGAAA
>JAYUHO010000303.1:0-3870 GCA_043766915.1 Cypionkella sp. | reverse complement strand
AAAATCACCGACTTTCCAGCGCCGGTAGGTGCGCACCGAAATATCCCCCATCAGAACTGCGGCCTGATCATCGGTGATCTCCCACAAGCCGGCCAGTTTGACAAAGGCACGCTGCATCGCCTGCACCTCGTCATCCGACAAATGCGGGGCGGGTGTGGCGGAACGGGTTTCGATCAGTTGCAGATGTGGCATAGTGACCTCGTGCTGTCATATGACACCAAAATAGCAAATAGTTGTCAAATGTCAATGATAGCAGATCTTAGGCTGCGTCATCGGTCGGGCTAAGGTCAAAGTGTTCACCCGGAAAGAACTTGGCCAGCCGCACGTCAGCCGACCTTGCGTGGCCTTCCATCCCCTCCATCCGTGAAATGCGCGCGGTGGCAATGGCCAAGGGCCGGGATGCGGCACGGGTGGCGCGTTGCCATGTCACTGTTTTCATGAACTTATGTACGGATAGCCCACCCGTGTAGCGCCCTGCTCCGGATGTCGGCAACACATGGTTTGGACCGGAACACTTATCGCCAAAGGCAACCGTGGTTTCTTCGCCGAGGAACAAAGACCCGTATGACCGCAACCGCCGCAACCACCAATCCAGATCGGCCGCCTGCACGTGCAGATGTTCAGGCGCGTAAGCGTCCGCCACTTGCGCCATGTCTTCGGCTGTGTCGCACAGCATCACCTCGGCGCAATCTTGCCACGCCGCGCGGGCATTGCTGGCGTTCAGTTCGGGCAGTTCGGCAATGATAAGCGGAACCAACGCCATCACCCGGTCGGCTAAAATGCGGTCGGTCGTTACCAGCCAAACCGGCGAATTGTAACCATGCTCGGCTTGTCCCACCAAATCCCATGCGACCAGCTCTGGATCAGCGGTGCCATCGGCAATCACCATGCTGTCGGTGGGGCCTGCAAACATGTCGATGCCAACCTGACCGTACAAAATCCGCTTGGCTTCGGCGACGAACTGGTTGCCCGGGCCCACCAGAATATCGGCGCGTGGCAGGCCGAACAACCCATTCGCCATCGCGGCCACCCCCTGCACGCCGCCAAGGTTCAGGATCACATCGACACCGCACAAATCCATCGCGTAGATGATCGCAGGCGGGATGCCGATATCGGGGCGCGGCGGCGAGCAGGCCGCAATATGCGGCACCCCCGCCACTTTGGCCGTGGTGATGGTCATGATCGCTGACGCGATATGACTATACCGCCCACCCGGCACATAGCACCCCGCCGATGAAACAGGGATTTGCTTTTGCCCCGCTGTCAGGCCTGGCAAAATCTCAATGTTGCAATCCATGATCGTGGCACGCTGCGCTTCGGCAAAGCGGCGGATGTTGTTGTGGGCAAAGCGGATATCACCGCGCAGCTTTTCCGGCACCAGCGCCGCCGCCGCCGTCCGTGCCGCTGGCGAGACAATGATATCACCGCCCCATTTGTCCAACTCGCGGGCAAAATGTATCGCCGCCGCATCCCCATTGCGCGCAATTTCGTCCAGCATCGCCTGCACCTGATCGCGCACATCGGTTTGATCCGTATGGGGCGTGCGGGTGGCTTTCTTCAGATAGGTCAGGGCCATGCTGTCTTGCTCACATCCGGCCCTTCCAGGGCACCACTTTGCGTTCGATAAAACGCATTAAAAGATCAAAGCCATAAGCAATCGCGGCGATCACGATGATGCCCATGATCACGGTCGAGGTTTGCAAGAACTGGCTGGCGGTCAGCACCATATAGCCCAGCCCCTTGGTGGCCGCGACCATTTCGGCGGCCACCAGAGTTGTCCAGCCAAAGCCGATGCCAATGCGCATTGCGGTCAGAATCTCGGGCAGGGCGGATGGCAGGATGACATGGCGCATCACTTGCCACCGGCTTGCGCCAAAGGAATAGGCGGCGTGGATCTGCTCAATGGCCGCCGATTTCACGCCTGATCGCGCGCCCAAGGCCACCGGGGCCAGCACCGACAAGAATATCAGCAGAACCTTCGATGTCTCTCCGATACCGAACCAGATGATCATCAGGGGCAGATAGGCCAACGGGGGAATGGGGCGGTAAAACTCTAGCGGCGGGTCGAAAATACCGCGCACAAACGGGCTCATCCCCATCGCCAGACCCAACGGGATGCCCACCAGACACGCCAGCGCAAACGCACCAAATACCCGTGCCGCCGACACAGCGGCATGTTCCAACAGCGACGTGTTGGTAAAGCCGTTGTTCCAGACATCCAGAAATTTGCGCAACACCGCACCCGGCGATGGCAAAAACAGCGGCTTGACCCACCCCATTGCTGTTACCAGCCACCACACAAAGATGATCCCCACGATAGAGATCATCGACAGCAGCATCGTTTCCCCCTGCCCCGGCACGCCATATGTTTCCCCCGGTTTGGTTGCGCGGGCTTTCCTCAAAACCGAGACGGTGCCTTTTTGTTTGGACTTCGTGTTCGGGTAAGAATGCTCGGTCATGCTGCGGCCTCTTCGTCCGAGAAGATGATCTTCAGAATTTCTTCACGCAGCGCGATGAATTCGCGGCTGGCTTTCACCTGACGCGCGGGTGCACCCCCCAGAAATTGCCGCGAAAACGGCAGATCAAAGCGGTGCGCAATCCGACCGGGGCGCGGTGACATCACGATCAGCTTGGTGCCCATAAACAGTGCCTCTTCGACGGAATGCGTGATGAAAAACACCGATTTGGCGGTTTTGAACCAGATGTTCAGAATCAGCTCCTGGGCCTTTTCCCGCGTCAGCGCATCAAGCGCGCCAAGCGGTTCGTCCATCAGCAACAGCTTGGGATCGCAGGTCAGCGCCCGTGCAATTCCGACCCGTTGCTGCATTCCACCCGACAGTTGATAAACCCGGCTGGATTCAAATTCGCCCAATCCCAGCAGACTGATAAACCTGCGCGCAATTTCGTATCGCGGCACCTCTGCGATGCCTTGCAATTTCAGCCCGAAGGCCACGTTGTCCAACACGTTCAGCCAAGGCAGCAGCGCATGCTTTTGAAACACCACGGCGCGGTCGGCGCCGGGCCCTTGCACCGGTGCGCCATCAAGCAAAATCTCACCGGACGAGGGCGACAAAAATCCCGCAATCAACGACAGCAGCGTTGATTTTCCACAACCGGACGCACCAAGAGCCACAACAAAATCATCGTCTACGATATCAAGATCAATCTCACGCAGCGCGTCAACCGGGGGGTGACCATCTGTTGATGGATAGACGACGCTTGCCTTCTTGATGTTCAATCCCATCCTGGCCCCTTTGCGCTGCGATCAAAAACCAGACGCGGAACGACTGCCGCGTCTGGCCGGGTCAGGGCTTACTTCGCGGCTTCTGCGATACTGGTGTTTACAAAGCCCGAGTAATCGTCAATCGCGGCATCAATCCGCCCGGCTTTGACCAAGAAATCAGCTGTGGTTTTCATGTTGGCGGCCGAACCACCCAACCATGCCGGGCTTAACTGATCCGCCAGTGGGATAAAGGTAAAGCCTTTCAGGATGCCGGGCACCTGATCCGGGGCGGCACCGGTCATTTCGGCAATTGCTTTGACTTCCGCGCTGTCGGCAGTCCAAGCGGCGGGATCGGCAAGATAGGCCTTGTTCACCTCGTTCAGCGGTTTGGCAAATGCCACCATCGCGTCGGCATTCGCGGCAGCGAATTCTTTATTCACAACCCAGCCGTCAAAGGTTGGAAAACCCCATGCCGCAGTTTGGTCCGCACCCACAATGAACGTGCCGGTTTGCATAATCTGGTTTTGTACAGGCTCCCAGATAAAGGCGGCGTCCACTTGCCCTGACTCCCAGGCTGCGGCGATCTGATCGGCGGGAAGGTTCATGATGGTGACATCTGCTTCCGCAATACCTGCATGCGCCAGCGC
>JAYUHO010000302.1:0-52551 GCA_043766915.1 Cypionkella sp. | reverse complement strand
CCACCCCCGCCACCGTGGCATCCCGGGCGTTTCAGCGCGAACTGGCATTTCGCGCCATCGGTGTGGATGTCGAAGCGCAGCCTTGTGGTGGTGTGGTCGATGCCATTGAAGCGGGCGATGAATTGCTGGCCGAAGCCCTGGTGCGCAGCCATGTCGAGGCATTGAAACGCCGCATGCCGCATCCCCAGGCCGCGGTCTTGGGCTGCACACATTTTCCGTTGATGGAAGCCGTCTTTGCCGCCGCTTTGGGGCCGGAGGTGAAGGTTTACTCCCAAGCCAATCTGGTCGCGGCCTCGCTTGAAGACTATCTGGCGCGGCGTCCCGAGATGCTGGGCACGGGCACCTTGTCAAAGTTTATCACCACAGGGGATGCCCAATCAGTGTCCGACAAAGCCACGCAATTTCTGCGCAAATCCGTGGTGTTTGAGGCGGCGTAAGATGAGGGCTGAACGATTAAGCCTTGCACATTTCCTTCATTTAGTGTAGTTACATTAAGTGAAGATCGACTTCGATCCGGCGAAGCATGAAATCACTCTGATGACACGCGGTCTAAATTTGGCAGATGCGGTTTTGGTGTTTGCCGGGCCTACGCTGACGGTTGAAGATGATCGCAAAAACTACGGTGAGATGCGCCAGATCACGATTGGTCTGCTGGACGGTCGGATGGTGTTAATTGCGTGGACCCAACGGGGGGATACGCGCCGAATTATCAGTATGAGGAAAGCCAATGACCGCGAAGTCCTTAAATACAGTCCCGCCTTTACAAAAAGCGGCGGATGACGATCTGCCAGATCTGTCCACACATGACTGGGTTGCCAAATTCGCCAAAACCACCCTCCAGCGCGGACGACCGAAGGCCACAGTGACGAAAGTTTCCACCACCCTGCGGTTGGACCCTGACGTTTTAGAGATTTTCAAGGCGAGCGGGCCCGGATGGCAGGGGCGGATGAACACGGCGCTGCGCAAGGCGGCGGGATTGTAAACCTTGGCGCAAATCCGTGCTGTTTAAGGCGGCGTGACAGGCGGATTGCGCACCATCGGCGAAGTTCTGCCGAAACTGTGCCCGCCATCCGCTGCCAAAGCGGCGTAAAATTTCCCCGCTTTCTTTGTTACCAAACCCCGATAAACTGCCGTCTGGGCATTTAATTGGAGATGGTGATGTCACTGATGGGAACTCTCGCGAAAGTCGCAATTGGCGTGGCCTTGGCCAAAGGGATGCAGGCTGTCACGAACCGCGCCTCGGCGGGGGGCGGGTCGGCGGGCACTGCCGGTTCAGGTGGTTTGTTTGGCGGAGCGCATAGCCCCACCCCGAAAAACGGCGGACGCAGCACCGGCGGACAGGGCGACAGGATGGGATCGGTTCTGGGCGGCAGATCCGGGACGCAACCTGGCCCAACGGGTGGCTTGGGTGGGATGCTGGAACAATTGGGTCGCGGGACTGGCGCGGCCAACCGCACTGCGCGGCCAAAATCGGGCGGCGGCTTGGGGGATTTGCTGGGCGGTCTTTTGGGCGGTGGTGCTGCAGCGGGCGGTTTGGGCGGCTTGCTTGGCAGCCTGACAGGGGGCGGCTCTGCCAGCAGTGCGGCACCCGCCAATGATCGCAGCTTTGGCGATGTGCTGAACAGTTCATTCACCAATCAGGGCGAGCCTGATGTCGTACCCACCGCCGACCAAAACGCGGTGGCGGCCTTGATGCTTAGCGCGATGATTCAGGCCGCTAAGGCGGACGGCGAAATTCAAGAGGCTGAAAAGCAGAAATTGCTGGGCAATCTGGGCGATGTGTCCGATGCCGAAATGGCGTTCGTGCAGGCTGAAATGGAAAAGCCGGTGGATATCGCGGCCTTGGTGGGGCATATTCCTGACGGGTTGGAACAACAGGTTTACACAATGTCGGTGATGGCGATTGATCTGGATAGCCAGGTCGAAGCGCAATATCTGCATGATCTGGCAACGGCTTTGGGCATCGACAAGGCGGGCGTGAATGATATTCATGCCAAGCTGGGCGTGCCTGCGCTTTATTCGTGATACAAGGTGGTTCAGGTTTTGATGTAAACAAGGTGATCGGAAATCGCGTCCGAGCCACGCGAGAGGCCGCGAATTCCGGTTCCAAACAAACCTGAACCGTTCTAATTTCGGGGCGTGCCGGTTGGCGCATCCTGCAGTGCCGGTTCTGTCGAGCATTGGTGCGCCGATGCACACACCCTACGAAAGGGCAATGATGTCGCTGAACCTTAACCGGCGTTTCGTTCTTGCGCTCGGAGGCGTTGCCATGTTGGCAGCCCCCGCGTTTGCAAACACCCGCCCTGCGAATTGGGCCGAACCCGTCGTCTTGGAGGGTGCGCCAAACCTGCACCGTGTCACCCCGCAGCTTTACCGTTCTGCGCAACCTGATGCGATTGGATTTGCGAACCTCGCCATGCTTGGGATCAAGACCGTTGTAAACCTGCGCCAGTTGGTCGATGACGCCCCCCTTGCCATCGGCACCGACCTGACCCTGCGCCAAGTGCGCATGAAATCGCGCGATGTCGGCGAAGACGATGCCGCCAAAATGGTGCAGGTCTTGCGCTATTTGCGGCAAGGTTTGCAAACCGGGCCCGTCCTGGTGCATTGCCATCACGGCGCAGATCGCACAGGGGCCACGATGGCACTGTACCGGATATTGTATCAGGGCTGGACGCGCGAGGCCGCGTTGGATGAGTTGGTCAATGGCGGGTTTGGCTTTCACGCTGTTTGGGCGAATATCCCGCGTTTCGTGGCTGGGTGCGATCTGGCAGACATCAAGCGCCGGGCAGAGGCCTGAATGACCGCTGATCTGACCTCTTGGAAAGCCGCGCGATTGGCCGCGCTGACCGCGCCAGACGGATGGTTGAACCTGACTGACCGCGTGCCGATAGCGCAGGGGCCGCAGACCGTGGGACGCGCGGGCGACAATGATATCGTGATCAGTGCAGGCCCCGCGCATCTGGGGCTGCTGACGCTGACCGCGAAAGACGGCGTGTTGCAGACGCCCGACGGTGTCGCGGCCCCGTTCGTCGCCAGGCCCGAGACGCCGCCGCAGCTGACGGTCGCGTCCCTGCTGTTGGAATTGCACGGCGACGGGAGCGATATGGCCCTGCGGGTCCGCGATCTGACACGGGCGCGGGCGGTGGAACTGCGCTACTTTCCGCCCGATCCCGCCTTGATCATCCGGGCTGAATGGCGGACCCTTGCCGTGCCTGAATCCCAGATCATCGACCAAAAGGGCGGGGCACCCACCACAGTGGCGCTGACCCATACCGCCGCGTTTCATTATGGCGGCCATGATATCACCTTTCTGGCCACGCATTGGAAGGCGGGCAAGCCGATGTTTGTCTTTCGCGATACCACGTCGGGGCGGGAAACCTATGCGGCGTCACGGTTTTTGATCGGCGAAGATGCGGGCCACGGCCATATCACGCTGGATTTCAACCGCGCATTCAATCCGCCCTGCGCGTTCAGTGATTTCGCCATCTGCCCCTTGCCGCCGCGCAGCAATATCCTGCCGTTCGCCGTTCGGGCGGGCGAGATATGGCCCTGACGCGCGCCGCCCATAAGATTCGCGGGCATTGATACGGCTTTGGAAACGACACTTTCCGACCGTTTCTGCTTTGCAGTATAATCCGCCATCATTCGCATCAGATAAACTCTAATATTCTGAAATTGTTATATATTTTTGGTGTTAGCGAACGAGATTTTGCCCTGATTTGGCCCCTAACTTTTGGTCTACCCACAAGCGGGCCAGATATGGCTTTGCCGATCTATTAAAGGAATTGCCAAAATGGCCGGATCAAACACCAGCGCTGTAAAGATGATCAATATCGCGGTCACCGCTGCAGATGGCTCGGGCAAAACATGGCAAGACGTGGCCCAGATGATCCCCGTAGCAATGAACGGCGATCCGGAAGGTTTTGTTGCGGCGATCCACAAGGGCCTGCCGTTGGTGAACAATCTGCGCGTGCTGTTCAACGAATATTCCTTCAACGCCGATGGCACCCTTAATCCGCAGATGGAGCGGTTTTTGGCCGCTGCCGCTGCGACCGGGTATAAGTTGACCATCACCTATGGCGGTGGTGATGCGCAGAACATTGGCATCGGCAATGCCACTTGGGGGGCGCTGTCGAATGCAGCGGCTGATGCGGCGTTGCGGGCAAATTACACGGATGTGTCCGGGGCCTGGACCAAGATGATGTCTTGGATGGATGGGCATGGCGCGGTGAAAAACGCGGTCTATGGCTGGGATTTGATGAACGAATCCGCAGGATACCGTCACAGCATCAAAGCCAATGGTGCAGACGCGACCTATTCCGTCGCCAGCTTTGCCAAGCTTTACGCCGACCATATGATCGCGCTGTCCGATCTGGTGCAGGCGCGTGCCGAGGGCAAGGTTCTGGTCGGCGGCTGGGGCTATAACGGCGATTTTCTGTCGCTGGATCGAACGGTTATCGACGGTGGATCGGCGCTGGATTACATCCGGCGCGGTGTGGGCGATGATCTGGTCTGGTCGGCGCATCTTTATGCAGGCTGGATGGGCACAGGGAATGTGACCTCTCCGGCGGAATTGCGCGCCAAGCTGGACCTGCTTTACGCCTCTGTTGCGGGCGATGATGTGCTGATCACCGAGATCAATGCCGGCGGATCGGTTGATAACCCCGCCAACTCGCCCAATTTTGGCGATTATTTCGTGGCGGCCTATGACTGGTTTGCGGAAAACGGCATCGGGATCGGCTGGTATCCCGGGCTGCAAACCGGGGGCGCGCATCTGTTGTCGGTTGAGGGCAATAACGCGCTGAACTATCGCCATCAGCATTCGCTGGCCCATGCGATGGATGCCTATTCGCTGGGATCGAACCCGGTGGCGAATGCGGCGGGCGAAGCGGTGGTGATCTCGATGGTGGACGCCAAGCTGCGCAATGAAATCTATCAGGTGACGGCGGGCGAGGCGCTGTTTGACACGGTCAGAAAGGCGGGCTTCGGCTTTGGCTTTGGCGGCGATGACACGCTGACCGGTACCGACCTGTCGAATGATTTCCTTTATGGCGGCACCGGCCGTGATGTGCTGTCAGGGGCTGGAGCGGATGATTTCCTGTTTGGCCAGTCAGGCGATGATCGTCTGGAAGGTGGTGGCGGGATTGATCATTTGTTTGGCGGTGCCGGCGCAGATACATTGGACGGCGGGCTTGGCAATGACGCGCTGGCCGGAGGAGACGGGAACGATACCTATGTTCTTGCCTCGGCCACCGATACCATCGTGGAATATGCCAACGCGGGCACCGATACGGTGCAGACCAGTCTGGCCACGCTGTCCTTGGCGGCCACTCAGTTCAAATTCGTTGAAAACCTGACCTATACGGGGGCTGTGGCCTTCACTGGTACGGGCAATGCGCAAAACAATACAATCACCGGCGGGAGTGGCGCAGACCGGTTGCTGGGAGGCGCGGGCAAAGACCAGCTGTTGGGTATGGCCGGGGCCGATGTGCTGCTGGGGGAGGCGGGCGATGACGTGCTGCAAGGCGGGTCTGGCGCCGACCGATTGGACGGTGGCGGGGGAAATGATACCGCCAGCTACATCTCGGCGACCGCAGGTGTGGTGGCCAACCTTGGGGTGTCGAAAACCTTTGTCAGCGTGGGCGATGCTAAGGGGGACGTGTTTGTCAGCGTTGAAAACCTTGAAGGCTCGGCCTTCGGCGACGGGCTATACGGCAGCGCGGGGGCAAATGTCCTTTCGGGTATGGGCGGCGATGACCGGCTTTGGGGGCGCAGCGGGGCGGACACGCTGTTTGGTGGCGAGGGTGCCGATGTCTTTGTATTCAAGCCGGGGTCCGGCGCAGACCGGGTGATGGATTTTCAGGACAACATCGACACGCTGGCAATTATCGGTTTTGGGGCGGCCAACACGGTTACCAAAGCCCTCGGTTTGGCCACCGAAATCGGTGGAAATGTGGTGTTTCAACTGGCAACAGGTGACAGCTTTACGGTGACGAACACCACCAAACTGGCGCTGGCGGATGATCTGATCTTTGTCTGACACCCGGCCCGTATCCCCTTAACGCAAGTCAGGTTTTGACGGAAACAGGGGCATCCGACATCGCATTCGGGGGGCACAAGGCGCAGCGACGTCTGCGGTCACACAAACCTGAACCGCTCTCATTTCCCCTTGCATCTGCGCCCCCGCACCGCCACATCTGCGGCAAGGCGCAGACAAAGGACGACCATGATGCAGCGGATCGCCATTCTTGGGGCCTCGGGGTATACGGGTGCGGAACTTGTGCGCCTGATAGCCACGCATCCTTCGATGAAAATCGTGGCACTTTCGGCGGATCGCAAGGCCGGACTGACGATGGCCTCGGTGTTTCCGTTTCTGCGCCATCTTGAGCTGCCGCGCCTGCAAAAGATCGACGAGATCGACTTTTCGCAGGTCGATCTGTGCTTTTGCGCGCTGCCGCATGCCACCACCCAAGTGGTTGTGCAGGCCCTGCCCAAAACGCTGAAAATCGTCGATCTGTCAGCGGACTTCCGGCTGCGCGATGTGGCGGAATATGAAAAATGGTACGGCCAACCGCACAGCGCCCCCGATTTACAGCGCGAGGCCGTCTATGGGCTGACCGAGTTTTACCGCGAGGATATTCGCGCCGCCCGTCTGGTGGCGGGCACCGGGTGCAATGCCGCCGCTGGCCAATTCGCGCTGCGCCCGTTGATATCTGCGGGGGTGATTGATCTGGACAGCATCTTGATTGACCTGAAAGCAGGGGTGTCCGGGGCGGGGCGGTCTTTGAAGGAAAATCTGCTGCATGCCGAACTGTCGGGCGGCACATACAGCTATTCTGCGGGCGGCACGCATCGACATCTGGGCGAGTTTGATCAGGAATTCAGCCTGCTGGCGGGCCGTCCGGTGCATATTCAGTTCACCCCGCATCTGTTGCCGATGAACCGTGGGATACTGGCCACCACCTATGTGCAGGGTGATCCGCTGACCATTCACCGCGTTTTGGCTGACGCCTACATGACAGAGCCGTTTATTCAGGTGCTACCCTTTGGCGCACTGCCCTCGACGCGCGATATCGCGGGGTCTAACTATTGTCATCTGGGGGTGATCGGTGATCGGCTGCCCGGCCGCGCCGTGGTGGTATCGGTGCTGGACAATCTGACCAAAGGATCATCGGGGCAGGCGTTGCAAAACGCCAATCTGATGCTGGGGCTGGATGAAACCGATGGCCTGATGCTGGCGCCAATTTTTCCGTAAGGGGTTCAGATGGCTGGTCTAAAGGGGCTGAAAAAACAGCGACGCATTCAAGTGATCGTGCTGGCCTTTGTGGCGCTGATCGGGGCCACGGCGCTGATTGGCTATGGCATGCGCGACGGGATCAATTTTTTCCGCTCGCCCAGTCAGGTGCTGACCGATCCTCCGCGCGTGGGCGAAGTGTTTCGCATCGGCGGGTTGGTGTCGGACGGCAGCCTTGTGCGCGGGCAGGGCGAAACAATCAGCTTTACGGTGACCGATACCAATAAATCAGTGCCCGTGCGCTATACCGGGGTGCTGCCAGACCTGTTTGCGGAAGGGCAGGGCATGGTCGGCACCGGTGCGATGGAGGGCGACACGTTTGTGGCCACCGAGATTTTGGCCAAGCATGATGAGTCGTATATGCCCAAAGAGGTGATCGACAGTTTGAAGGCGCAAGGGGTTTATGTGGCGCCTTCGCAGTAATTTCGTGGCAATGTACGCCGGAAGCGGGGGTTTCACACCCCCTGGTGGCAATTGCCACCTCCCCCGTGGGATATTTTTGAACAGAAAAAGCGAAAATTTTAGCTAAATTATAGAGATGCCGGCGCGCGCCCCGGTTGGCCCGCGTTAACGGCGGTGGTGCAGCATGGCTGTCGGGCAATCCGATGGGGGCTGGAATGGTATCCGTGCAAGAGTTGGCGGCGCAGATTGTGGCGCGTGAGGGCGGCTTTGTGAATGATCCGGCTGATCCGGGCGGGGCCACGAACCACGGCGTGACGATCCACACCATGCGCCGTCTGGGGATAGATATCACCGGGGATGCGCGTATTGATGTCGAGGACGTGCGCAGGCTTTCTGCAAGTCAAGCCGTTGATATCTATGTGGAACATTACTTTCGCCGCACCGGGCTTGCGGGTTTGCCTGAACCGCTGCAGCCGTCGGTGTTTGACATGTATGTCAACGCGGGCGGCAATGCGGTGAAGGTTTTGCAACGCTTGCTGACCGATATGGGATACCCGTGCGATCCGGATGGCCAGATCGGGCCGCAAACCGTCCGCGCCGCGCAACTGGCGTCTGAGGCCGCCCCCGGCCATTTGGCCGATGCCTACGGCATTGCGCGGCGCAACTACTATTACGCGCTTGCCGATGCCCGCCCTGCCAGCCGCAAATATGCGCGCACCGCAAAGGGGGGCAAGGGCGGTTGGATCATCCGCGCCGAGGAATTCATCGCCCCGAAATATCATCTGACCGATGCCCAGCACCGCGCACGGGTGGCGGCATGGGGATGATTGGCAATCTGGTCGGAGCACCCGGTGCAGTGGCGGCTTTGGGCGATGCCGCGCGGGGGGTGGCCGAGGTGTTCGTGCCCTCGGCCACCAAGCGGATGGAATTGTCAGCCGAGGCGCAAATGGCGGCTCTGCGCCAGTTGGGGGCGGAATATGAAAACCCATCGGTCGGTTGGTTTGACCGGTTGGTGAATGGGATCAACCGTTTGCCCCGTCCGATGCTGGCCTTTGGAACCATCGGGTTGTTCATCTATGCGATGTGCGACCCGGTGCAGTTTGCCCGTCGGATGGTTGGGCTGAATGCTGTGCCGGAACCGCTGTGGTGGCTGTTGGGCGCGGTGGTGGCGTTTTACTTTGGCGCACGCGAGACGTATTATTTTCGCAACCGCCCGCTGGTGATGCCGCCGGGAGTGGGTGGGGCTGCCTCTGCTGCACCCGATGAAAACCCTGCGTTAAGCGATTGGCGGGCGGGGCAAACATAGTGCGAACCTTGACCTGACTTGCGCGCTCTGGCATTGCCAGACGGGTAAATCAGGAAATGATCAAATGAATCTCTTCGCCGAAATCCGCAGCCTTGTGCTGGAAAACCTGGCCGCTTTGGCGGCGGACGGGGTTTTTCCCGGCGGTTTGGATATGGGCGCGGTTGCGGTTGAGCCGCCGCGCGATGCAGCCCATGGCGATATGGCGACCAATGCCGCGATGGTGCTGGCCAAACCGGCGGGCCTTGCCCCGCGCGTGATTGCCGATGCTTTGGCGGCCAAACTGCTGACCGATCCGCGGGTGATTGCCGCCGATGTGGCGGGGCCGGGATTTTTGAACCTGACCCTTGCGCCCGCGATGTGGCAAGGCGTGGTCAAGGCGGCGCTGACCGATGGGGCGTCCTTTGGGGCGTCTGCCATCGGGCAGGGGCGGCGGGTGAATGTGGAATTCGTGTCCGCCAATCCAACCGGGCCGATGCATGTGGGCCATGTGCGCGGCGCTGTGGTGGGAGACGCACTTTCGCGCCTGCTGGCTTTTGCCGGATGGGATGTGACGCGGGAGTATTACATCAACGATGGCGGCGCGCAGGTCGATGTGTTGGCACGGTCTGCCTATGAACGCTACCGTGAGGCGCACGGGCTGGACCCTGAAATCCGTGAGGGCCTGTATCCCGGGGATTATCTTATCCCGGTGGGCGAGGCGCTGAAGGCCAAATACGGCGACACGCTGCTGGACAAGGGCGAGCAGTATTGGCTGGCCGATCTGCGCGCGTTTTCGACGGATATGATGATGGCGATGATACGCGAAGATCTGGCGCTGTTGGGCGTTCAGATGGACGTGTTTTCGTCGGAAAAGGCGCTCTATGGCACTGGCCAGATTGAAGCGGCGATAGAAACCCTGCGCAGCATGGACCTGATCTATATGGGCACCCTGGAACCGCCGAAAGGCAAGACAACGGATGAGTGGGAGGCGCGCGAACAGATGCTGTTCCGCTCAACCGCGCATGGCGATGATGTGGACCGGCCGGTGCAGAAATCTGACGGCAGCTGGACTTATTTCGCCCCCGACATCGCCTATCACTTTGATAAAGTGAACCGGGGCTTTGATGAATTGATCGACATTCTGGGCGCTGATCATGGCGGCTATGTCAAGCGGATGAAAGCGGCGGTTTCGGCATTGTCGGGGGGCCGCGTGCCGTTGGACATCAAGCTGGTGCAACTGGTCAAGCTTTATAAAAATGGCGAACCGTTCAAGATGTCAAAACGAGCGGGCACCTTTGTGACCCTGCGCGATGTGGTTGAGCAGGCGGGCGCGGATGTGACGCGGTTCATGATGCTGACGCGCAAGAACGA
This sequence comes from Cypionkella sp., assembly GCA_043766915.1. Lineage (GTDB taxonomy): Bacteria > Pseudomonadota > Alphaproteobacteria > Rhodobacterales > Rhodobacteraceae > JANNAT01. Next base: position 42,196 of record JAYUHO010000302.1, on the reverse strand, counting down.
CGTGGCGCTGGATTTCGATTTCGCAAAAGTGCTGGAGCAGTCGAAAGACAATCCGGTGTTTTATGTGCAATACGCCAATGCGCGGATCAATTCGGTGATCCGCAAGGCGCGTGAGGCGGGTGTTGCCTGCGATGATGCGGCGCTGTTGATGGCGGATTTCACCCAGCTTGGCCATCCGGCTGAATTGGAAATGGCGCGGAAAATTGCCGAATGGCCGCGCCTTGTGGAAATCGCAGCCAAGTCAAACGAACCGCACCGTGTGGCGTTTTATCTTTATGAATTGGCGTCGGAATTTCACGGGCTTTGGAACAAAGGCAATGATGACCCCAGCTTGCGCTTTGTCCAAGAGGGCAATGCAGCAACAACTTTGGCAAAAATTGCCCTCGCGCGTGCCACTGGCGTTGTGATTTCGGCGGGCTTGGGTATCCTTGGAGTTACTCCGGTAGAGGAAATGCGCTGATCAACAGCGCCCAGCCGGGTCGAGCAGGTAAATCAAGCTGTGGTGGCACGTATCACCCCGGCACACGAGGCAAAGATGGCGGATATGAAATTCGATGATTTCGATGGCGGCTATGCTGCGCCCCAAAATGGGCGGGTCAGCCGGTTGGTCAATCTGGCGGGGGCGGCCTGTTCGGTGGCTCTGATCGTTGGCCTTGCGGTTTGGGGATACAAGCTGGCGGTGCGGGATGTGAACGGCATCCCGGTGTTTCGCGCGCTGGCCGGGCCGTTGCGCGTGGCCCCCGACAATCCGGGCGGCGATGTGATGGCGCATCAGGGCCTGTCGGTGAACGCAATTGCCTCGGCGGGCGTTGCGATGCCGCTGCCCGATAGCCTGACACTTGCTCCGAAAGGGGCGGAACTGGCCGCTGAAGATGTGGCTGGTCTGGTGACCGCGACCGACGCCGAAATGGTCGTGACAAATGATCAGCTTGCCGCGGTGGCCGTGGCAGACGATCCGATTGCCGCATCGTCCGATATCGCAGCGTCCGATATCGCAGCGACAGATTTAGGCGCAGATAGTGCCGAGCCTGAAGTTGTTATGGCCGAAGAGGCCCCGGCGCAAACCCAGGCAGAGGCGGTTGAACTGGCCCTTGCCGCAGCCCTTGCCGATGGTGGCGATGGGCTTGCGCCGCAAACAGACGATGCTGGTTCTGAAACCACGCCAATCTTGGTGGCATCGGTGCGGCCCCGGTTGCGGCCCGTGGCATCTGATGCCGTTGCACCGTCCGATGCAGCGGTAAATGATGTACAAGAGGTGGCCGCCGTTGCACCGCTTGAAATTGATCCGACAACCATCGCCGCAGGGACGCGGCTGGTGCAGCTTGGCGCGTTTGACGATGAGCCGGGCGCGCGGGCGGAATGGTCCAGGCTATCGGGCCGCTTTGCCGAGCTGATCAACGGCAAGGCTATGGTCGTGCAATCGGCGCAAAGCGGCGGGCGCACCTTTTACCGTCTGCGCGCACATGGGTTCGCCGACGAGGACGAAGCCCGCCGGTTCTGCGCCGCCCTTCTGGCCGAAAATGCCTCGTGCATCCCGGTCGCGCAACGATGACCATCGGGCGCGGCGCGGCCATCTTTGGTTGCGACGGCCCGGTGATGACGGCGCACGAGGGTGATTTCTTTCGCGATTATGACCCTTTCGGATTTATCATCTTTGCGCGCAATGTCGAAAATCCTGATCAGCTGCGCCGCCTGACGGGCGATCTGCGCACCGCCGTTGGCCGCGATGCGCCGGTTTTGATTGATCAGGAAGGTGGCCGGGTGCAGCGCCTGCGCGCGCCACACTGGCGCGAATGGACGCCACCGTTAGACACCGTTCGCCGCGCGGGCCGTCACGCCGCCCGCGCGATGGCGCTGCGGTCGATGATCATCGCCGCAGAACTGCGCGATTTGGGGATTGATGCCAACTGTGCCCCCGTCGCCGATATCGCCACCGAAGCCACCCATCCGTTTCTGCACAACCGCTGCTATGGCACCGACGCCGCAACGGTGACGCGTATCGCCCGCGCCGTCGCCGATGCGCATCTGGCGATGGGCGTGCTGCCGGTGATCAAACACCTGCCGGGACATGGGCGCGCAACCGCCGACACGCATCACGATCTGCCGACGGTCACCGCCAGTCTGGCCGATCTGACCGCAACCGATTTTGCCCCGTTTCGAGCATTGAACGATTTGCCGATGGCAATGACGGCGCATGTCGTTTTTTCGGCGATTGATGCCCTCCGTCCGGCCACGCAATCAGCAGACATGATCAAAGTGATTCGCGACCAGATTGGGTTTGATGGCCTGTTGATGACCGATGATCTGAATATGAACGCGCTGGCTGGCGATCTGTCTGATCGCACATCCCGATCAATGGCGGCGGGGTGCGATATTGCCCTGCATTGCAAGGGCGATCTGGCGCAGATGATGGCCGTTGCGGCGGCGGCGGGCAACATGACTGCCGCCGCGCAATCCCGTGCATCCGCAGTGCTGGCCCGTCGTATTAATCCCGAATCCGTTGACATTGCGGATTTAGAAGCCGAATTTTCGCAGCTGTCAGGGCAGGGTGCAGATGGCTGAAACCGATACAGATGATTGGGGCCAATTGGGCCGTCCGATGGCGGCTGACCGCCAGGCCGATGAGGCGTTGATCCTTGATATCGACGGCTTTGAAGGCCCGCTTGACCTGCTGCTGATGCTGTCTCGCACCCAAAAAGTGGATCTGCGGCGCATATCGGTGCTGCAACTGGCCGAGCAGTATCTGACCTTCGTCGCCCGGGCGCAGGACTTGCGGCTTGAACTGGCGGCGGATTATCTGGTGATGGCGGCTTGGCTGGCGTTTTTGAAATCGCGCCTGCTGCTGCCGCACGAACCCGGCGATCCGGGGCCATCTGCCGATGATCTGGCGTCGCATCTGGCGTTTCAGCTGGAACGCCTTGCCGCAATGCGCGATGCCGCCGCACGGCTGATGGGGCGCGATCAGTTGGGGCGTGATTTCTTCGTCCGTGGCGTGCCGGAAGACGTAATGCGGCGCACAAAGATCACCTATGGGGCCACGTTATTGGACCTGATGCGCGCCTATGCCCGCATTCGCACCAAAGATGAATTCCGGCCCTATGCCTTTGATCGGCAGAACATTTACACGATGGAACAGGCGCTGGACCGCATGCGTGGCCTGCTGGGCTATGCCGGTGACTGGGCTGACTTGACCAGTTTTCTGCCCGAAGGCTGGAACCTCAGCCCGGAACGGCGCAGATCGGCCACAGCGGCGCATTTTGCAGCCATTCTGGAATTGGCCAAGCGCGGACAGGTGCAGTTGCGGCAAGGAGAGGTGTTTGCGCCGCTGCTGATCCGCCGAAAGGACGCCGTATGAGCGACCCTGTCGAGAAATCTCTGTTCGAAGCCCCGCCGATGGGCGAGCAGGAACGTATGGTCGAGGCGATCTTGTTTGCATCTGCCGCCCCGGTCACCCTTGCGGACCTGATCAACCGGATGCCCCATGGGGCGGACCCTGCCGAGGCGCTGATCACGCTGCGCCGCCGTTATGACGGGCGGGGGGTGCAGATGGTGCGGGTGGGCGATGCCTATGCGTTTCGCACCGCCGCCGATCTGGGGCATTTGATGCAAAAAGAAACCGCCGAGCAGCGTAAACTGTCGCGCGCGGCCATCGAAACGCTGGCGATTGTGGCCTATCATCAACCCGTTACCCGCGCCGAAATCGAAGAAATCCGCGGCGTTGCCGTCAGCCGGGGCACTGTGGATCAATTGCTGGAACTGGACTGGATCAGACTGGGACGGCGCCGGATGACGCCGGGACGCCCGGTGACGTTTGTGGTGACCGAGCATTTTCTGGACCATTTCGGGCTGGAATCTGCCCGCGACTTGCCGGGCCTGAAAGAGTTGCGGCAGGCCGGGTTGCTGGACAGCAGGCCGTTGCCGGGGGCCATGGCATCAGGGCCGGATGAGGACGAGGCCCAGACCGGACAAAGTGAATTATTTGAGGATTAACAAATGGATATCGGCAGAATAATCCAGATGATCATCAACACCGTGCTGCGAAAGCTGATCAATGGCGCGGTGAACAAGGGCTTTGGCATGGTTGCGCGGCGGGGGCGTTCGGCGGACGCAGGAACGCCCGAAGATCAAACCGTTTCAGTGGATGCAGCGCAGGCGGCCAAACGCGCGCGACAGGCGGCGAACTTGGCAAAGCGGTTGCGTTAGATTTTTTGTGATCGCGCTGCCGCTGCGCAGGCGGGGGTTTCACACCCCCGAGCCGCAATCGCAAAAACGATTGCAGCTTCCCCCGTGGGATATTTTTGAACAGAAAAAGCCAAATTTTAGATAAATCGTCGTGATTTACCCCCGCGCGCGGCGTCCGCCCCGCCGACCAGACGTGGCTTGGGACGCAGCGGCGGATGCTTCGGCAAAGGTGGCCCCTGCTGCGACCGCTTCGATCACCTTGGCAAATCTGATCCATTCGCCGCCATTGGCATCATGGTTCATCAGGAAATTCGCCGCCCGGATTGCTTCCATTTCGACCTGACGCACCGGGTTCATGATGGCAGATGTCATCCCCGCACCGATGGCCATCGGCAGGAAGGCCGCGTTGATGCCGTGGCGTTGGGGCAGACCGAAGGAGATGTTCGACGCGCCACACGTCGTATTGACGCCCAGTTCCTCACGCAGACGCCGCACAAGTGCGAACACCTGCTGGCCCGCTGATCCCATCGCGCCGATTGGCATCACCAGGGGATCAACCACGATATCATGCGCCGGGATGCCAAAATCGGCCGCGCGTTGTACGATTTTCTTGGCCACTGCAAAGCGCACGTCGGGGTCTTCGCTGATGCCAGTATCATCGTTGGAAATCGCCACCACCGGCACGTTGAATTTCTTGACCAGCGGCAGAACCAGTTCCATCCGCTCTTCTTCGCCCGTCACCGAATTCAGCAAGGGGCGGCCTTCGCAGGCGATCAGTCCTGCCTCAAGTGCGCCGGGAACAGAGCTGTCGATGCACAAGGGCACATCGACAACCTCTTGGATGCGAAGGATTAATTCGCGCATCAGCGGTGGTTCGACAAAGTTGTTATCGGCATAGCGCGGATCGGACGCCATTTTATTGGTAAAGACCGCTCCTGAATTGACGTCCAGCACATTGGCCCCGCAGGCCACCTGTTCCAGCGCATCCCGCAAAACGGTTTCGAAATTGCCCGCCTCCAGTTCCGCCGCCAGCTTTTTGCGCCCGGTGGGGTTGATACGTTCGCCGATCACGCAGAAGGGTTCATCAAATCCGATGATCACAGTTTTTGTTTTAGATTCAATAATGGTGCGGGTCATAGTTAAACTGCTTTCTTAAGAGTTTGCGGGCACGCCAGACGCGCCGCCATTGTCAATTGCCCAAGTGGCGTTGGTTTTGATGCCGCCCAAGGGAAAGAAGTGAACCCGTTCAATGCCAAAAGCGGGATTGGCGGCTTTGTGGGCGGCCAAAGCGGTGATCAGATCCGTCGGCTCGTAGGGCAACAGCAGTTTGGTCACATCCATAGCGCGCTTTTGCAACACGCGCAGGGATGGGCCGACGCCGCAGGCTATGGCGAATTTGATCAGGGTTTGTAGCTTGGCCGGGCCCGCCACACCGATATGGATGGGCAAATGAATGCCTTCGGCAGCCAGACGGTTCGCCCAGGCGATCACGGGGCCGGATTCAAAGCAAAACTGCGTTGTGATCGCCATCTTGGCGTCCGAGCGTTCGGAAAACGCCTGTTTCCAGCGCAACGCCTGCAAGATAATCCGATCCCCGCCGTCTTTGTCGATGTCTTTGTTGCCTTCGGGGTGGCCCGCGACATGCAGGCGATCAAATCCATCGAACAACCCGGTTTCGATCAGTTGCATCGAGGCATCAAAATCACCCGCAGGAGTGTTCACTCCCCCACCCAGCAGCAGCGCCTGTTTCACCCCTGCCTCGCCCTGATAGCGCGCGATCCAGTCGGCCAGTGTGGCCCGATCAGGGATGATGCGCGCCGGGAAATGCGGCATCACGTCATAGCCATCGGCCGCCAGACGTTTGGCGGTGGCGACCATTTCGGTGATCGGTGTGCCTTCGATATGGGCGATATAGACGCGGGTGCCGCGCGGCAGCAGGGCGCGGAAATCTTCAACCTTTTCCGCTGTGCGCGGCATCACTTCGATGGAATAGCCGGCCAAAAATGCTTCGACCTCGGCGGTCACGACATTGGACTGAGGGGCCTCACGGCGGAAATTGAACAGGGCCATCGGGGCCTCCTTGGTGTGGAAAGATCAGGCTTTTGCCCAACCCTCGGCGTTGATCAGGGTTTTCAGGCGGTCAGCGTCAAATTCAGCTTCAATCCGTGCGGCCTCGGCGGCGGCAACGGCGTCAGGCTCCCCTTCCACCGCATAGGGGGCGGCTTTGCGCCATTCGGCCAGATAGGCATCGGCATCCTTGGCACCGATCTTCATCGCGCACCGGTCAATGGCCTGTTCAAAGCGTTCGGTCAGTTTGACCTTCGATCCGCTGCGGCCTTTGCCGACGATTATTTGCGCCGGAATGTCGCGCCAATAGACCACTGTAACCTCTGGCATTGTTCCCGAATCCTTTTGGCTGTCCGCCCCTGTTCTAATCGCTCATCCGCGACAATCAGAGTCGGTTTTCGACATTGCGCGCGCTGATGGCGACCAAATCTGCCCTGCCGCTGCTTTACCGCAAAATTGCTGGGGCAGCCAGACGGCTGAATTGGAAAGGTTTTCATCATTTGCATGTGCGTCGCAAGAACATGGCCTAGGGCAGGGCGCTTGCCAGTGGGGCGGAACAGGTTTAGCTTGAGCGTAACCAAATATGGAGGGCGACTATGACGCCCCAGCGTCCTACGGGGGTGGACGCGATTCTTATCGCGGGTGAGATGCCGACAGGCGTTTCCCGCACAGATGTTACGCCGGCCTCCCCCAGCCCCGGATCAGGGCGGCTTTATGCCGCTGTGGATCTGGGAACGAACAGTTGCAGGATGCTGATTGCCCAGCCAAAGGGCAGTCAGTTCACGGTTATTGACAGCTTTTCGAAGACTGTCCAATTGGGCGCGGGGCTGGAAGCGTCTGGCAAACTGTCGCGGGCCTCGATGGGGCGCACGATGCAGGCGCTGCGCATTTGCCAGAAAAAGATCGAACAGCATGGCGTAACACGAATGCGGCTGGTGGCGACTGAAGCGTGCAGGCGTGCCCGCAATGCACGCGAATTCATGCGCCAGGTGCGGCGCGAAACCGGGCTGAATGTCGAGATTATCCCATCAGAAGAAGAGGCGCGGCTGGCGGTGATTTCCTGCGCGCCTTTGGTCAATGCAGATACAGAACAGCTGTTGGTGGTCGATATTGGTGGTGGCTCGACCGAACTTGTGTGGGTTGATCTGTCTACCGTTGCCCCCGAAGACCGCCCCCGCGCCATCATGCGACTGCATTCGGGGTTTGCCGCGCAGCCCGAAGGGGGCGCGCGGGTGGTGGATTGGATATCAGTGCCGTTAGGCGTGGCAACGTTGAAAGATCAGTTCGCCGATGTTGAAGATGACGGCGCACGTTTTGCCTTGATGAGTTGGTTTTTTGAAGAACATCTGGCGTCTTTTTCACCCTATGCCGCCGCCGCCCAACCGCGCGCGGGGTTTCAGATTATTGGAACGTCCGGCACCGTCACCACCGTTGCCGCGTCGTACTTAAATCTGCGCCGCTATGATCGCGCCAAGGTGGACGGATTGCAGATGACATCTGACCAGATTGATTTCGTCATCCGGGAATATCTGTCTTTGGGGCCGGAAGGGCGGCGCACCGATCCGCGCATTGGCCGCGACCGTCATACGCTGATCATGTCCGGGGCGGCTATCCTTCAGGCGCTGATGCGGATATGGCCCACGGATCGGCTGTCAGTAGCTGACAGGGGCCTGCGCGAAGGGCTGTTATATGCACAGATGGGCGCGGACGGCGTTCTGGAAGACGGGCCATTCGAATGAGCAATGATAAAAAGACGCCTGAAAAGGGCAGTTCCGGTCGCGGGCAGCGAGAATTGCGGGTGCGGGTCAAAACCGCCAAGGGGCGCAAGCTGTCGTCTACGCTGTGGCTGGAACGGCAGTTGAACGATCCTTACGTGATCCGCGCCAAGAAAGACGGCTATCGCGGGCGGGCGGCGTTTAAGATATTGGAATTGGACGACAAGTTCGAATTTCTGAAACCCGGCGCACGGGTCGTTGATCTGGGCTGCGCACCCGGTGGCTGGTGTCAGGTGGCGGTGGGCCGGGTGAATGCTTTGGGGGATAGGGCGAATAAGCCGATCGGCACCGTTTTGGGCGTGGATTTGCAGGCGATCGAACCGATTGCCGGCGCACAAATCCATCAGCTGGATTTTCTGTCGGATGAAGCCGATGCGCTGGTCAAAGGCTGGCTGGGGGGCCGCGCCGATGTGGTGCTGTCGGATATGGCGGCTTCGGCGTCGGGTCATAAAGGCACGGATCACTTGCGGATCATAGCCCTGTGCGAGGCGGCGGCCTATTTCGCTTTTGACGTATTGGAAATTGGCGGCACGTTCGTGGCCAAAGTTCTGGCAGGCGGGGCCGAGAATGAGCTGCTGACCATTCTAAAGCGCAGCTTTACCAAGGTCGCCAATGTGAAACCTCCGGCCAGCCGGGCGGACAGTTCGGAAAAATTTGTCGTGGCGCAGGGGTTCAAGGGCAAACCTGCGGATCTGGAGCCGGATTATCGGCAAGATCAGGACGACGCATAACGCGGTTCCGGTTTGAACAGATTAGGACTTTGCCGCTGCTTACTTTTGTCAACCGTATTGTCCGATAAATATGGTTCCGCCAAATCCTGACCGGCTTTGGGTTTGGATCGGAAACAATCCGGCGGCACCGAAATACAAAAGGGCACCCTGAGGTGCCCTTTTTGCATAAAACCTTCGTGAACTGTTTTAACCGCCCCAGGTGCGGACCGGGCCGCAATCCATGTGCACAAAATTTGACCGATAGTAATGGCCGACACCACCCGCACCACACGCCTCGGCTGCTTTGGCCATCTGACCGACCGACCGCGACTTCAATCGCAGGTCAGCTGCCTGACCCTTCATGTGCAATGAATTCTTCGCCACACCGCGCGACTGCGAGCGCAGCATCGCGTTGGTGGCCGGACTGCGATAACCCGACAGCAACATAAACGGTTCGTTTACATCCATCAAACGATGTGACGCTGCGATAATGTCAAAGTTCCGAGGATCCATCTTGACCGTCGCATCAGACCGCCAATCACGCATGAAGTGGTTGATTTCTTTGACAACTTCTGGAATGTATTCCCCTTCGATCCAGTAGATCGTGTCCACACTTTCACCCGTGCGGCCCGAATACATCTTGATGCGGCGAATATCGCCCGCACCCTTTAACAGACCAAACGCGTTGGAAAGTGTTGGTGCCGCGATCACAGCCGTAGCTGCAAAAACACCAAGCAGCCCACGCCGCGTGATCCCCGAAAAACTGTTATTCGCCATTCTGTGCGCCTGTCCCGTCGCTGGTCTTTGACCGCCTTTAACGGCGGATTGTCTGCCACTTCATCCCCAAGTGCTGATGCTTTATTGCACAGCTAAATAAGAAGCCAAAGTGCAGAATGACCGCCGAACCACCACTCTAAAGCCAATAGGCGAAAAATTGCTGAATCCGGGTCTGACAAGTGGGGAATTCCGCACCTATGTATTCGTGGCGAAATTGAGACAATCAAAACCACATAGAGAGCCCATGTTTTGGCCTGCCCCTGACATCAGTTTACAGTTGCCAGAATTTCATGGAAATAAATATGAACTGTGCAAAGGCAGATGCCGCCTGACACGAAGGAAATATTGTGAGAATGCGTTTTAGCGCCGGGTCGCGCAGTGCAGGTTTTGTGTGGTCTGCGTCCGCAGCTTTTGCAGTGATGTTGTCGATGGGCGGGGCAGCACAGGCGCAAACGTCGGCCTTTACCCGGTCGTTGGCCGAAGCGGCTGCGCAATCGGACGACATCGCGGCGTTTTATCGCCAGTCCAGTTACAAAACGCTGTGGACCGCCCCGCAGGATCAGCCGCGTCGCACCGCCCTGATCACTGCATTGTCCGAAGCGGCGATGCATGGATTGCCGGTGGCCCGCTATGACGCGGCGGGGTTGATCAAACAGGCACAATCGGCGGTTACTGAAGGTGACCGCGGGCGGGTTGAAGTGGCGATGACGGCGGCGTTCTTGTCCTATGCCCGCGACGTCAGCTCTGGCGCTTTGCAGCCCAAATCGGTGGATAGCGGCATTTTGCGCGACATTATCCGCCCGGACCCTGCGGTGTTGCTGGCCCAGTTTGCCGCAAGCCCCGCGCCGGATGCGTTTTTGCGCAATCTTGCCCCCAAAGCCCCCGAATATGCCCGGCTGATCAAGGAAAAGATCGTGCTGGAGGCCCGGATCGAAGCTGGCGGTTGGGGGGCAGAGATCGCCGCCGAGAAACTGCAGCCGGGGGATAAGGGAGACGCGTTAATTGCGATGCGCAACCGATTGATTAAATTGGAATATCTTGAAAGATCATCCAGCGCCGTCTATGATAAATCCATCCAGCGCGCGGTGCAGCGCTATCAGCTGGATCAGGGCATTGTGGCCGACGGTGTTGCGGGCGAGGCCACGATCAAGGCGCTGAACGCCGCACCACAAGAGCGGTTGAAATCGGTGGTGGTGGCGCTGGAGCGTTTGCGCTGGATGGGGACCGCGCCGCTGGGCGCGCGCTATATCTGGGTAAACCAGCCCGACTTTACCGCTAAAATTGTTGATAGTGGCCGGGTCACGTTCCAAACCCGTGCGGTAATCGGATCAAACGAAGAAGATCGTCGCACGCCGGAATTTTCTGACCAAATGGAATTCATGGTGATCAATCCCAGTTGGGGGGTGCCACGTTCTATCATCGTTAAGGAATATCTGCCGCTGTTGCAGCGCAACTCTAACGCGGTCAGCCATCTGCAGGTGATTGATGGCGCGGGTCGCGTGGTGCCGCGCGGTGCGGTGAATTTCGCAGCCTATTCAGCCAGCAGCTTTCCCTTTGGCCTGCGCCAGCCGCCTTCGGATGGCAACGCCCTCGGCAAGGTAAAGTTCATGTTCCCCAACCCCTATAACATCTATCTGCATGACACCCCCGCGAAGGCGCTGTTCGACAAAGACGTGCGCGCGTTCAGCCACGGCTGCATTCGCCTGAACGATCCGATGGATTTTGCATATGCGCTTTTGGCGGTGCAAACCGATGATCCCAAAGGCCTATTTGCCAGCAACCTTGCGACCGATAAGGAAAGCCCGGTGTCATTGGATACTCCGGTGCCCGTGCATTTGGTCTATTTCACCGCTTGGCCGTCGCCCAAGGGCGCCATGACCTATCGGCGCGATATTTACGGGCGGGATGCGCGGATATTTGACGCGCTGGTGCAGGCCGGGGTGGTGCTGGACGGCGTTCAGGGCTAATTCTGTGTTGACGCCGATCTGACGTTTGGCGGTGGATCTGCCTGTGAGGACCGAATGCCCCATTCCATCCGTGATATAGCCATTGCGCTGGGGGCCGAGGCGCAGGGCGATCTGGACATCTTGATTGCGCGCGCATCCGAACCCGCAACGGCTGGCCCGGATGATTTGGCGCTGGCGATGGATCCGAAATACGCGCCCGGACTTGCCGCAGGTAAGGCACGCGCGGCATTGCTGTGGCCGGGTGCCGACTGGCGGGCCATGGGGTTGCAGGCGGTTGTCTTTGCCCCGCGCGGTCGGCTGGCAATGGCGGGTCTAAGCCGGATGCTGGACGCAGGCCCCGATATCGCCCCCGGTGTGCATCCGATGGCAATTGTCCATCCTACGGCGATCCTTGGGAAAAATGCCGCGATAGGTCCGTTTGTGACCATCGGAGCGGGGGCAAAAATCGGGCCAAATGCGCGGATTGCCAGCCATGTATCTATCGCAGAACACGCGTTGATTGGCGCGGATGCGATGATCTTGCAGGGCGCGCGCATTGGGGCGGGCGTGGTGATTGGTGATCGGTTCATTTGCCAACCCGGTGCTGTGATCGGTGCCGATGGGTTTTCCTTTGTGACGCCCGAAAAATCGGGGGTGGAGCAGATTCGCGAAACCCTGGGTCAGCGCGAAGCGATCACCGCCCAAAGCTGGACGCGCATCCATTCGCTGGGCGCTGTCACCATTGGCGATGACGTGGAAATCGGCGCCAATTGCGCGATTGACCGCGGCACCATCCGCAACACCACGCTCGGGTCGGGCACCAAGCTGGATAATCTGGTGCATGTTGGCCATAACGTGCAGGTCGGCACCGATTGCTTGCTGTGTGGTCAGGTGGGCATCGCCGGATCGGCGCGCATCGGCAACCGGGTGGTGATGGGCGGGCAATGCGGCGTGAACGACAACATTTTCATCGGGGATGATGTGATTTGCGGCGGTGCGACCAAGGTGTTCACAAATGTGCCATCGGGACGTGTGATGTTGGGCTATCCTGCAGTAAAGATGGAGATCCATGTTGAAATGCAAAAAGCCCTGCGCCGCCTGCCACGGCTTGCCGCGCGGGTGGCTGCGCTTGAAAACTCCGGCAATGACGATGACAATGGCCAGGATTAGGCGAGAAAATTTTGGGGCAGGGCACAGATCATGAACCAACTTCTAGAGATTTCGCCTGATACGTCTGCAAAGGTGGCTGACCGGATTATTGCCATCATCGCCGAACAAGCCGTTTTGCCCCTGTCGGCGGTGCATTTTGATGCCACGCTGACCAGCCTTGGGATCGACAGCCTGGGGTTGGTGGAATCGATCTTTGCCATCGAAGAGGCGTTTGATATCACCGTTCCGTTCAACGCCAATGACACCGCACAGGCCGATTTTGATATCTCGTCGGTCGGCGCAATCATCGCAGCAGTGCAAAGCCTGATTGCCGCCAAAGCGCGATGAAGCGGGTTGTCATCACCGGGGCGGGCACGGTCAATGCGCTGGCAACCGACGTGCCCGGAACCTATGCCGCCCTGCGCGAGGGGCGCTGTGGCATTGGCCCGTTGGAATTTCGCGATGTGGATCGGCTGGCGGTCAAAATCGGCGCGCAGGTGAAAGGGTGGCAGCCCGAGACATGTTTCTCGCGTCAGGAGCTGGTCTTATATGACAGATTTACCCAATTCACCCTGATTGCGGCGCGTCAGGCCATCGCCCAATCGGGGTTGGCGTTTGACGGCGACCTGGCCATGGCCTCGGGCGTCGTTATGGGCACCGCTGCGGGTGGGGTGACCACTTGGGATGAGAGTTACCGCGCGGTTTATCAAGACGGCAAAAACCGGGTGCATCCTTTTGTGGTGCCACGCCTGATGAACAATGCAGGGGCCGCGCATGTGTCCATCGAATTTGGTTTGCAAGGACCAAGCTTCAGCGTCTCCGCCGCCTGTGCCAGTTCAAACCATGCCATGGGGCTGGCGTTTCAGACGGTGCGATCGGGGGCAGCGCCCGTGATGATCACCGGAGGGGCCGAAGCGATGCTGTGCTTTGGCGGATTAAAGGCGTGGGAGGGGCTGCGCGTGATGTCGCCCGATGCGTGCCGTCCGTTCAGTGCCTCTCGCAACGGCATGGTGATGGGCGAGGGTGCTGCCGTCTTTGTGTTCGAAGACTATGATCTTGCGCGCGCGCGAGGGGCCGAAATTCTGGCCGAAGTGATCGGTTTTGCCATGACATCGGATGCGTCCGATATCGTAATGCCATCGGTTTCAGGGGCTGCGCGGGCGATGGCGGGGGCGTTGCGGGATGCGCGGCTGAACCCCGTACAGGTGGGCTATATCAACGCGCATGGCACCGGCACCGCGGCGAATGACAAAACCGAATGTGCGGCAATTGCACAGGTGTTTGGCGGGCATACTGATCAGTTGATGGTGTCTTCGACCAAATCCATGCATGGCCATTTGATCGGCGGCACCGGGGCGGTGGAAATGCTGGCCTGCTTGATGGCGCTGCAGACCGGCGTGATCGCCCCGACGATTGGCTATGAAAAACCCGATCCCGATTGCGCACTGGATGTGGTGCCGAATGTTGCGCGCGAGGCCGCAGTGGATGTGGCGCTGTCGAACGCTTTTGCCTTTGGCGGCATGAATGCGGTCATCGCGCTGGCGCGCGCAGCCTGATCAAAGCCCCGCAAATGATGCGGGGCCCCAAGTCTTGAAAATTAAGGCTTCGGCAACGTCGCCTTGACCGCGTCATACCCGGCGGTGAACCCCTTCAGCGAGATGTCCAGATTGACCTTCTGTTCGGGCGCGCCTGCCGGAACGATTGTCAGCACTGCCTTCGCCCCCTTTTGGAACTGCGCCACTTCGGCTGCGGTGAATCCCACACGGGCCACGCAGCCCAAAGAGGCGCAGAAGGTGAACGGATAAATCTTGGCCTCGCCCCCATCAATCGCAATGCGCAGATTGGCGGTCAGCAGCGTTTCCAGCGGGGCGATCACCGTGGCACCCGCCGTCGCCTCGCCGCCGTCAGGCAGCGCGAACAGGCTGAATTCGGCAACCGCGTTGCCGTCAGTGTCTTTCAGCAACTGATAAAGCTGGCACGGATCAGACCCATCGGCGGTTTTAACGCAGCGCAGTTCCCATGCATCAATGGATTTCAACAGATAGGTTTCGTTCACTTCGGCGGTTTCTTGGGTCTTTGGCACCGAAGGTGCTGCCACATCCGCGCCCATCGACAATCCGTCTGCGGTTGGCGCATCGCCCACCACAGGTGGCGCTGCCGGGGTTTCGGTTCCGGTCGCGGGGGGCGGGGTTGTGGCATCTTGTGCCAGGGCAGTGTTGGCAAATGGCATCGCGGCAAGCGACAGGCCCAAAGACAATACAAAGGCACGGCTAAAATCAATCATCGACATTACTGTCACTTTCTTGGTTGTTCGCCGCCCGACCTATCACGCCAAATCCGTCAAGTCAGGTGCGAAAAAGGGTCGAGGCGCCGCGAACTGGTAAAAATGAGGCCTGCCTGAGCAAAAAATTGCTTAAGGCTGTAACGAATTGATATCAGTCTTAAATAAGAAAAAGGGCCGGCAAACCGACCCTTTTTCCACATCTATTTTTTTGCTCCCTGTCGGACTGGCCGACTTGATGGGGCAAACTACGGCGCTTTGGCACAGGCGTCAACATAAAATCGGCAGGGTATTTTCGGCGAAAAAACGAAAAAAAGCCACGCCTTTTCAGGGGCGCGGCCAGTCAGACAGGGAGGAAGTCATCACAGATCGTGCGAAACACGCGCTCTGCAAGAACAACACTGGCACGATTGGGTTAACAATGTATTTTGCACGCAAACGGCAGCCCAAAGTTGCCGCAAGTTCAGCAGAGGGACGGTAAAGATGGGTGAGACAATTTTCGTGGGCGGCGGCGGTGAGGCCTATGCCCTGCCGCAATCTTTGCTGCTGAAGTATGGCAATCGTCACGGACTGATTGCGGGCGCAACCGGCACTGGTAAAACCGTGACGCTGCAGGTCTTGGCCGAAGGGTTTTCCGCCGAAGGGGTGCCGGTGTTCATGGCCGATGTGAAAGGCGATCTTTCCGGTCTGGGCGCTGCGGGGTCGAGCAGCCACAAACTGCACGAGGCGTTCAGCAAGCGCGCGGCGACCATCGGGTATGATCTGCAATACCGCGCCTATCCGGTGACGTTCTGGGATATGTTTGCGGAAAAGGGCCATCCCATTCGCGCCACAGTTGCCGAAATGGGGCCGCTGTTGCTGAGCCGTTTGCTGGAGTTGACCGAACCACAAGAGGGCGTGTTGAATGTGGCGTTCCGGCTGGCCGATGAAGAAAAACTGCCGCTGCTTGACTTGAAAGATCTGCAAGCCCTGCTGACGTTTATCGCTGAACATGCCAGCGAAATTTCTGGCCGCTATGGATTGGTGTCGACCACATCGGTGGGCGCAATCCAGCGCCGGTTGCTGGTGTTGGAGAATCAGGGCGCTGTGCAGATGTTCGGCGAACCGGCGCTGGATCTGGCCGATCTGATGCGGGTTGATGCCAATGGCATGGGCATGATCAACATTCTGGCGGCAGATAAGCTGATGAACAGCCCGCGGCTCTATGCGACATTCCTGTTGTGGTTGATGTCGGAACTGTTCGAAAACCTGCCCGAGGTCGGCGATCCCGATAAACCCAAACTGGTGTTCTTCTTTGACGAGGCACATTTGCTGTTTACCGATGCGCCACGCGCGCTGGTGCAGAAGGTGGAACAAGTCGCCCGCCTGATCCGGTCCAAAGGCGTGGGGATTTATTTCATCACGCAAAATCCCGCAGATGTGCCCGAAGTGATCTTGGGCCAATTGGGCAACCGGGTGCAGCACGCGCTGCGGGCCTTTACCGCCAAAGACCAAAAAGACCTGCGCATGGCGTCGGAAACCTATCGCTCTAATCCGCGCTTTGCGACCGAAGACGCGATCCGCGATGTGGGCACCGGTGAGGCCGTAACCTCGTTTCTTGAAGCCAAGGGCATTCCCAGCATTGTCGAACGCACTTTGATCCGTCCGCCCTCATCGCAACTGGGGCCGATTGACGATACTGTGCGGGCGCAACTTATGACCTCATCGGCGATGGGAACGAAGTACAACCAGACGGTTGACCGCGAGTCGGCCTATGAACGCCTGCGCGCCAAGGCCGAGGCTGCCGCCAATGAGGCCGCCGCCGCACCAGAGGGTTGCCCCACCGTGAAAGGCTGGGATCCGGCAGAATTTAAGAACGCCCGCCGCTATGATGGCGGGGCAGGGGCTGCGCCCGCGCCAAAACCGAAATCAACCTCTGGGGGCGGTGATTCTATTGGCACAGCCTTTGCAAAAAGCTTTGCCCGCAGTCTGGGGTCAAAATCCGGTCAAGCCGTGATCAGGGGCGTCTTGGGGTCAATTTTCAGAAGCCGCTGACACAATCTTGTCCATGGCCAGCCACAATTGATCGGTATGCCTGACAGGTCTGCCGACAACACCGGGGAATGCCATGACGATTTCTGCTGCCGAGCAATATATGCTGGAACTTGTGAACCGGGCCCGGCTGGACCCGGCCGCAGAGGCTTTGCGCCTGGGGATCAGCCTGAACCAAGGGCTGGCCGCCAACACACTGGGCCCGCAGGCGCGTCAGGTTTTGGCGCCGAACGAGAAATTGGAAACGGCTGCTATTGCGCATTCGAAATGGATGCTGGCGGCGGATGTGTTTTCGCATACCGGGGCGGGGGGCTCGACCCCCGGCCAACGCGCCACGGCTGCGGGCTATGCGTGGAACCGGGTCGGCGAGAACATTGCGTGGCAAGGCTCTACCGGGGCGATTGCCGCGAACGCGATGATTGCCGCGCATCACGATGCGCTGTTCAAATCTGCGCCGCACCGCCAGAACATTCTGCTTGATGGTTATCGCGAAGTGGGCATCGCGCAAGAGCTTGGTCAGTTCAAGCAAGGCACCACCAATTTCAACGCCTCGATGGTGGGGCAGTTGTTCGGCACATCGGGCACGGCGGTGTTTGTCACGGGGGTGGCCTATACCGACACCAATGCCGATAAATTCTATTCGATCGGTGAGGCGCGGGCCGGCGTAACCTTTCGCGCCCAAGCCGTCAGTGACATCACCGAGGCCGCGGGCGGCTATGCATTGAAACTGGCGGCGGGGGCGGCGGTTGCGGTGACGGGCACGGTAGGTACGCTGGCGTTTTCGGCCACGGTTGCGTTGGACAAAGGCAACGTCAAGTTGGACGTGGTCAACGGCAATGCGTTCTTCACCTCGGGCGATATCACCTTGGGAACGGGCATCAATGAAGTGCGCCTGCTGGGAATGGCAAACCTTAAGGCCACGGGCAACATTTCAAACAACGTTATCACCGGCAACAACGGCGCCAATGTTTTGGACGGCGCGGGCGGTAACGATTCCATCTTTGGCGGTAACGGGGCCGACTCGGTGTTTGGTGGCGACGGCAGTGACAGCGTTTACGGCGGCAACGGCAATGATTCCGTTTCTGGCGGCGCGGGCAATGATTTTGTTTTCGGCGGCACCGGTGCGGATCGCCTGACGGGGGGTGCTGGAGCCGACGTGATCACGGGCGGCACCGAGTTGGACACGTTCATCTTCCAAAACGGCTGTGGGCGCGAGTCTGTTGCTGATTATTCGGTGGCCAGTCGCGAAGTATTGCTGTTCGATGATGCGCTCTGGGAGAACCGCGTGCTGACTGAAACCCAGGTGGTTGCGCAGTTTGGCCGCGTGGTGGCAGGCAGTGTGGTGTTCGACTTTGGCGCAGGCGATGTGGTGACGTTGACGGCGGTCACGTCGCTGTCAGGCATCGCGGCTTTGATCGATATTATCTGAGGCGGGATTGGGGTTGGGGAGGCACCTACAACGGCCGCACTTTCAGCCGCGTCACCCGGTTTTCGCGCCGCTGCGCCACCTCAAAGCGAAAGCCGTGAAAGCTGAACGCCTGTCCTTCGGTAGGGATCATCTGTGCCTCGTGGATCACCAGACCCGCCACCGTATTGGCCTCATCATCGGGCAGCCGCCAGTCCAGCGCGCGGTTCAGATCGCGGATCGTCATTGCGCCATCGACCAGATAATCGCCGCCCTCGACGCGGGTCAGGCCGCTGTCGCGCGCCACCACATCGAATTCGTCGGTAATATCACCAACAATCTCTTCCAGAATATCTTCCAGTGTGATCAGCCCCTGCAACGCGCCATATTCGTCCACCACCAACGCAAAATGCGTGCGGCGTTTCAGAAACTCGCGCATTTGCTCGTCCAGCGTGGTGGTGTCGGGGATGAAATACGGCTTCATTGCCACCTTGACGATATCCAGATCGCGGATCGAAGCCAAAGACCGATCTTCCCCGCGCACCAGGCGGTCCACTTCACGCAATAGATCCTTGGCATGGATCACACCCAGAATATTGTCCTCTGACCCGCGGAAAACCGGCAGGCGGGTGTGCGGTGAGGCCAGAACCTGAGTGATAATATCGTCCGGGCTTTGATCTCCGTCGATCATTTCGATCTGGCGGCGGTGGCGCATGATCTCATCCACCGTGCGATGCGACAGATCAAGCGCGCCCAGCAAACGGTCGCGGGCTTCTTTTTCCACCGCTCCGCCCGAATGCCCCAACGCAATTGCGCCCATGATTTCCTGACGCAGACCCAGGATTTTGCTGTCAGGCGCGGCGCGCAGGCCAAGGCGGTGCAAAAGGTGATACATCTGCAGCCGTATCGGGGGGGTTAAGACCGCGACGGCGGCCAAGACAGCGGCGGCGATCAGCCAAAGCGGGATGGTCAGGGCGGGAAGGGTCATCTTGTCCGGTTTGCTGCGGCGTTATGGTTTGCGCGCCAAGGGATGGTGGGTCAACACCAGATCTTTCAGGTGGTCTTCCAACACATGCGTGTAAATCTCGGTGGTCGCAACATCAGCGTGGCCCAAAAGCGTCTGGATCACCCGCAAATCGGCCCCACCCGCCAACAAATGCGTGGCAAAGGCGTGGCGCAGAGTGTGCGGCGTGACGCGCGACGGGTCAACCCCGCCTGCCGCCGCGATGTCTTTGATCAGCAGATAGAAATATTGCCGCGTCAGATGGCCGTCCACACCGGGGCCCGCGAACAGGTATTTTGACGCGGGCTTGCCTTTTGCCCGGGCCAGATCCTCGGCGGCGTCACGGCTGGTCAACCAGTCTGCCAGCGCCTCTCGCGCGGGGGTCGAAAGTGGCACCATTCGTTCCTTATCGCCTTTGCCGCGCACCAAAATCATTCTTGGGCCGCCGCGCACGGCCGCGACGGGCAGGCCAACCAATTCCGAAACCCGCATGCCCGTTGCATACAGCACTTCCATCAGGGCGCGGTTGCGAAGGCGGTCGGCTGCGCTGCGACCAAAGCCCCGCGCGGCCTCTAACATGGTATTCACTTCGGTTTTGCTAAGGGTGGCGGGCAAATGCTTGCTGGCGCCCGGCCCCTTAAGCCGCAGCGCGGGGTTGTCTGCACGCCAGCCTTCATCATGGGCAAAGCGGTACAGTTGCCGGATTGACGACAGCCGCCGCGCGCGGGTGGCTTTGGACAGACCCTGCGCCTCGCAATAGACCAGATAAGCCTCGACTTCCCCACGCGCTGCGCTGGCCAGCGTTGACGCGTGCCTGTCCAGCCAATCGACGTAGTCTTTCAGATCGCGCCCGTAGGCCAGTTGCGTGTTGCGCGCCGATCCCAGTTCGGCGGCGGTGGCGGCCAGAAAGCCGCTGATCCACAGATGGGCGGCCTTTGGGGCGGGCACCGGATCAGCCCCGCCGTTCCAGCAGAATCAACTCAATCGCCGTGCGCCGGGCGATGTCTTCCAATCCCAGTTTGCGCAGCACTGACAGCCCTTCGGTCACCTTGACCAGTTCGCCACCCAAGCCCTGCTCGATCCGGTCCATCGCTGCCAATATAGCCTCGCCCGTGCGGCCCTCTTGCACCATGGGCACCAGATCGGCGGGCAGCTCGGGGGTAAGGAACGCAGGCGCAATCGCGCGGGCCATGCTGTCGGGGGCGACCAGATCCTTGACCGATCCCGTCGCCAATCCGGCCAAAAACAGCGTCCGCGCATCCAGTTTTGCGCCATCGCCCTTTGAAAGGCGTTCATAGTCGGGCGACAACAGGCCCAATTCATAGGCCATCCGCGCAGCATCGCCCGTCAGCAACAGTTTTGACAAGGGTTGTGCGAACAAGGTGGCAAACGGCACCTCCAGTTCAACATCCTTCATCCGCGCATAAGCGACGGGCAGGCGTTGCTCTACTACCGCCACATCGCCCTTGGTCAACGCGGCGTCAAAGCGCTGGAACGCATCGGCGCGGTCCCATACGCCGCCCGACGCTGACGGCGTGCTATCGGTATAAAGCCCCAACAGCACGTTTGGCGTAATCGCCCCAACGCGGGCCAGCCGTTCGGCCGCCTCAATCTGCGCCTTCCATCCGGCGCGGTCGGTCAATTCGGCATGGGCAAAGGCGGGGGGCAGGGTGGCGGTGGAAATCGGCTCGCCCAGCGCTTCATATATCCGCCAGGTCAAAGGTGAAATCGGCTTGGGTGGCGGCGGCATCGGGTCGCCGTCAAACAGGTCGGGGTCCAAAAACCGCGTCAGCAAAGCGTCGTCGGCGGGGTTTGACTGCCCCAACGCCTGCGAGGTGCGCAGTGTTAAAGCAGCGGTTGACCAATTTTCAGCCCGCGCCAGACAAAACACCCGTGCTGTCAGGGTGGGGGCCAAACCGGGCGCGCTTTGCATCACGGCGCAAGCGCGGTCTTCTTCGCCGGTCAGCAGCGCCACATCAAAGCTGCGGCGGAACAATTCAGGTGAGGTGGTCGGCCCTGCGGCATTGATCAGCGCCTGCGCCTGATCCAGCGCACCGATTTCCAACAGTTTGTCGATCCGCGCCACCAGCAAACCATCTGATCCGGCGGAATCCGGCGGGGCTTCGGCCTCGGCCAGCAGCACCGTCATCAGCAGGCCTTGCAAGGCTGGCAACCCATCTAACCGCACCGCGCCAATCGCCAACGCGATATCAGCGCTTTGTCCAGGCCCCCACAGTTTGCGCGGAAATCCCGTCACCGCTGCCGGAAGCAATCCCACCGCATCGGGTGAGGGGCCACCAAGAATGGAAACGGCGACAGGCTGGGGCAGGACGCTGGTCTGGGTCACGCCCACTTCACCCGCCACGGCAGGCAAGGTGGCTTGGGTGCCATTGACCGTATTGGCATTGGGTTGCACCACGGCGTCGGGCTGAACCGGCTGCAGCCCGATGGCGGGCGGCGCCTTGACCGATTGCGACAACCAGTTGATCGCAGACAACGGGCGTTTTTCGGCAAAGGCAGCGGGCGCGCACAGCCCCGCACCCACCGCAACCAACACCAAAACCCGGCTATTGCACATCCAACACCACCGGCTGTTTGACCTCTTGGCGCTCGGGCGTCATATCCGCCAGATACGCATACCCTGTCAGCCCAACAAACCCTAAAATCGCCAACAGCACCACCAATTTGATCACACGGCCCATGCCCGATTTGCCCTTTGTTTTGGCCCCGGTTTGCCCCGGTGCCGTCTTGTCGGGACGTCCTGTTTGTCGAAGCCCCGATTTGACAGCGATTGTATATGGCATTTGTTCCAAGTTCACGCCATTCAAGGAAGAAAGATTTGGCGTGGGCGACTGCCCGCCTTTATGGATCAAACTGTCAGGATAGACAGGGATAAACAGGGTGCGACGGAAGATATGATGCGGCTGACAAAGACCGTGGTGATGGTTGGCATGATGGGAGCGGGCAAAACGGCGGTGGGGGCGGTGCTTGCGCGCGTGCTGTCAGTGCCCTTCGTTGATTCGGATGACGAGATCACCCTGGCGGCAGATCGCTCGATTGCCGAGATTTTTGCCCGCGATGGTGAAGCATTTTTTCGCGCCCGTGAATCCGAGGTTTTGGGGCGGTTGTTGCGCGGAACCCCATGCGTTTTGTCCACCGGCGGGGGCGCATTTTTGTCGGCCTCAAACCGTGATCTTGTGCGCGAGGCCGGCGTTTCGGTATGGCTGCGGGCTGATCTGGATTTGCTGTGGCAACGCGTGCGGCACAAAGCGACGCGGCCCCTGTTGCGCACCCCCAATCCGCGCGACACTCTGCGCAGCCTTTACGACGCCCGCCTGCCGTTCTACCAGATGGCCGATATTGTCGTCGACTCTTCTGCCGATCTGTCGGTTGAAGATATGGCGCAGCGTGTGGTGACTGCCCTTGGTCTGCGGGCCGATGTTCTGGAAAGGACGTAAAAGATGGCCCTGGACGTGGTCGAGGTTGCGCTGGGACAGCGAAGCTATCAGGTGCGCATCGGACCGGGATTGATTTCGGATGTCGGACGTCAGATAGCCCCCTTGCTGCACCGCAAAAAGGTGGCGGTGATCACCGATGAAACCGTGGCCGCCCGGCATCTGCTGGCACTTGCCGCGTCGTTGGAGGCAAGCGGCATTGCAATGACCGCCCTTGCCATTCCGCCCGGTGAAGCCAGCAAAGGCTGGCCGCAACTGGAACGCTGTGTCGAATGGCTGCTGGATCAAAAGATCGAACGCCGCGATGTGGTGATTGCCTTTGGTGGCGGGGTGGTGGGTGATCTTGTCGGCTTTGCCGCCTCAATCTTGCGGCGCGGCGTGCGGTTTGTGCAACTGCCAACCACCTTGATGGCACAGGTGGACAGTTCCGTTGGCGGCAAGACCGGGATTAATACGGGTCAAGGCAAGAACCTTGTCGGCGCCTTTCATCAGCCCAGCCTTGTTCTGGCCGATATTGATGCCCTTGCCACCCTGCCTGCGCGCGATTTTCTGGCGGGCTATGGCGAGGTGGTGAAATACGGGCTGCTGGGCGATGCGGTGTTCTTTGACTGGCTGGAAGTCAACGCGCAAAAAATGGTCGCAGGCGATGCCGATGCGCGCCAACATGCGGTCAAACGCTCGGTTCAGATGAAGGCCGGAATCGTCTCGCGGGACGAACATGAAGACGGCGAGCGCGCGCTGTTGAACCTTGGCCATACCTTTTGTCATGCGTTGGAGAAAGCCACCGGCTATTCCAACCGGTTGTTGCACGGCGAGGGCGTGTCGATCGGCTGTGCGCTGGCGTTCGATTTGTCGCAACGCATGGGGCTTTGTTCGCAAGAAACCCCCAGCCGTGTGCGGGCGCATCTGCGCGCTTTGGGTATGAAGACCGATATCGCCGATATCAGTGGCGATTTGCCGTCGTCCGACGCGCTGCTTGGCCTGATGGGTCAGGATAAAAAGGTGATAGACGGCAAGCTGCGCTTTATTCTGGCGCGCGGCATCGGGCAGGCGTTTGTGGCCGAAGACGTGCCGCCCGATCTGGTGCGCAGCCTTTTGCACGATGCCTTGGCACAGCGTCTTTAAACCGCACGGCAACCCCACATCCGGGTGCCACAGACACCCCGGCTGAATATTTCACTTGCGCGCCATAGCCCCCAGCGTGTCAGATGGGTCAAATAACAACGGCAGGACATAGACATGCCGACGCAGGGGACCATGGCAGGTGACCGTCCCATCGCAATTCGCGTGGAAGGACTGAAAAAGTCATTCGGCACGCATGAGGTGTTGAAAGGCGTGTCGTTGACCGCCCGCGAAGGCGATGTGGTGGCCATTATCGGCGGGTCAGGGTCTGGCAAGTCAACGATGCTGCGCTGCATCAATTTTCTGGAAACCCCGTCCGGTGGCAGCATTGAAATTGGCGGCGAATCCGTTGCCATGCACTCTGATGGCCGCCCGTCAGATCGCCGCCAGATCGAACGGCTGCGCCAATCGCTTGGCATGGTGTTCCAAAGCTTTAACCTGTGGACGCATAAAACCGTGCTGGAGAACCTGATCGAAGTGCCGTGTCAGGTGATGAAAACGTCAAAATCCGTGGCCACCACCCGCGCCGAGGCGTTGCTGGCGCGCGTGGGTTTGGCAGAGAAAGCCAACGCCTATCCGGCCTTTATGTCGGGTGGCCAGCAGCAACGTGCCGCCATTGCCCGTGCGCTGTGCATGGAACCCCGCGCGATGCTGTTTGATGAACCCACCTCGGCGCTTGATCCCGAACTGGTCGGCGAAGTGCTGCAGGTGATCCGCGCTTTGGCTGACGAAGGCCGCACGATGATCCTTGTCACCCATGAAATGAAATTCGCCCGTGAAGTGGCCAGCCACGTGATTTATCTGGTCAATGGGGTGATAGAAGAAGAAGGCCCGCCCGAGCAGCTGTTTGGCGCGCCCAAATCAGACAGGCTGAAACAATTCCTGAAATCAGTCAGTTAATAGCTTATCTTAAAGTAAACCAAGAGGACTCTCATGAAGAAAATCATCCTATCCGCACTTGCAACCCTTGCGCTTGGAACCGCCGCCCTGGCCGAGCCGCTGAAAATCGGCATTGCCGCCGAGCCCTATCCACCCTTTGCCTCGCCCGACGCCGCAGGCGCCTGGGTCGGCTGGGAGGTTGATTTCATCAATGCGGTCTGCGCGGCAGGCGCAATGGAATGTGTGATCACCCCGGTGGCTTGGGAAGGCATCATCCCGTCGCTGACCGGCGGGCAGATCGACGCGATCATGGCGTCAATGTCGATCACCGAAGAGCGCAGCAAGACCATTGATTTCTCGGACAAATACTACAACACCCCCACCGTGATCGTGGCCACCAAAGGCGGTGGCATGACACCAGATGCCGCTGGCATGACCGGCAAGATCATCGGCGTGCAGGTATCCACCGTGCATGAGGCTTATGCCCAGAAATATTTTGCAGCCACCGCAGCCGAGATCAAAACCTATCAGACCACCGATGAAGGTTTTCAGGATCTGGCTGCAGGCCGCATTGACGCAAGCCAGGCCGACAGCATCGCCATCGACGCCTTTATGTCGACCGATACCGGCAAGGCCTGCTGCGAAGTGATCGGCGCTGTGGCGGATGATACGGCGATCCTGGGTCTGGGTGTGGGCGTTGGCCTGCGCAAGGGCGAGGATGACCTGAAGGCCAAGTTCAACGCAGCCATCGCCAAGGTGATCGCCGATGGCACTTATGACGCCATTTCCAAGCCTTACTTCGCCTCGTCGATCTACGGCGGCTAAGGCCGATGCTTGCCTCCCTGATGGCGGCTTCGGCTGCTGAATTGCTGGCATGGTCCCCCCCGGGTTGGGGGGCCACGCTGATCGTGGGGTTGGGCAAAACCATTTTGATCGCCGCCGGGGCCTATGCCTTGGGGCTGTTCATCGGGGTACTGGGGGCATTTGGCAAACTATATGGCGGGCCGATCACCAAAGATCTGCTGGCCGTTTATACTACGCTTGTGCGGGCCGTGCCGGAACTGGTGCTGCTGTTGCTGATCACCTTTGCAGCCAAGGATGCGATCAACGCGGTGCTGCGATCCAACGGCTTTGATCCGATTGATTTTTCCGGCGTGGTGGCGGGCATCGTGGTTTTGGGAGTGGTGCAAGGCGCCTATTCCACCGAAGTGTTGCGGGGTGCGATCCTGTCGGTGCCTGCGGGGCAAATCGAAGCTGGCCGCGCCATGGGGATGTCGCCTTTCAAGATCGCTCAGCGCATTACTTTTCCGCTGATGACATCGGCCGCCGTACCGGGATTGGCCAATCTGTGGCTGACGGTGACGAAAGACACAGCACTTCTGGCCGTGATCGGATTTATTGAACTGACCAAAGCCACGTCGCTGGCGGCGGGCACGACGAAAGCCTTCCTCACGTTTTATCTGGCGGCGGGAGTGCTGTATCTCATCCTCTCCCTGCTCTCTGGCGTCGTCTTTAGCCGGATTGAGCGTTGGGCGCGCAAAGGCCAACGCGCCATGGATGGCGGTGGCATGTGAGAAATTTCTGGAAGCCCCACCGCATCATCATGCTGGCCGCCGCCGCCGCTATCATTCTGTGGTGCATCGCAAAGATGAACTGGACATGGCTGCCCGACTACCTTCACCTGATCCCCATCGCCATCTGGCGCACCATCTGGCTAACCGTCCTCAGCATGTCCCTTGGCATGATGCTCGCCATCCCCCTCGGCCTCGCCCAAGCCAGCGGCCCTTGGTATCTCTCCACTCCCGCGCGCATCTATTGCGCAATCATCCGAGGCACGCCGCTTCTGCTGCAACTCTGGCTCCTTTACTACGGCCTCGGCTCGCTTTTCCCGCAATTCCCCTGGATCCGCGAAAGCTGGATGTGGCCCATCCTGCGCCAAGCCTGGCCCTATGCGCTGCTGGCCCTCACGCTCAGCGTGGCGGGCTACGAAGGCGAAGTCATGCGCGGTGCCTTAAAAAGCGTCCCTATTGGCCAGCTAGAGGCTGCCCGCGCCATGGGCATGCCCCGCTATAAATCCTTCTTCCGCATCTGGCTCCCTCAAGCCCTCCATCGCGTCCTGCCCACCATCGGTGGTGAGGCTGTGCTGCAAATGAAATGCACACCCCTTGTCGCCACCATCACGGTGGTCGATATCTTTTCCCTGTCCAAAAGAGTCACCCAAGACACCTTCATCGTCTACGAACCGCTGCTGCTGTTGGCGCTGGTCTATATGATTTTGGCGGGCATGATCGTGCTGCTGTTCAAATGGTTTGAGGCGCAAATCCCATCGCGCACGGCTTAAATTTCCATAAAATTTACCTAAAATTTGCGCTTTTTCTGTTCAAAAGTATCCCACGGGGGTGTGGGGGCGTGAAGCCCCCACCCCTTGGCAAAAAACCCATCCCAGTTTAACTCCCCCCCAAGCGCAGCCGCGCGAACATCACGCAGCCGTCCAGACCGTTCTTCACCGCCACACCATCGCCGCGCCGCAGCCAGTCCAGCCACAGACCGTCCAGCGTCGCCATAATCATATCTGCCACCACGGGAACGCGTTCGATGGCGTAATCCGCCGCGATCCGGTCCAATAGGGCCTCAACGGCTGTGCGGTGGCTTTCATACAGTTTGCGCTCTATTTCGGCCACCGATGTCTGGGTCAGCGCGGCCGACCATAGGTCTATGCGCAGGCGCAGATGCGCGGGCGTCATCAGATCGGGGGTAAATCCTGCCCGCAAGAACCGGTCCAGCCGTTCGGTTGCGGTGCCGCCGCGCACGTCCAGCTGTGCGCGGCCCGCCGCTTGCACCTCTTCGGCGGCCAGGGTGAAGGCTGCCACCAGCACTTCGTTCATGTCCTTGTAATGATAGCTGATATGGCCCAGCGAAATGCCTGCCTCGGCGGCCACTTTGCGCGCTGTTAACCCCGCATGCCCGACCTGTTGTAAACAGCGCAAGGCGGCGGCGGCTATCTGCGCGCGGCGGTCTTCGACAGACCGGCGTTCCACGGGGCCGCGTTTTACAGGGGGGGGCGGGGTGACTGGCATTTACAAAATCCACAAGGGGCGCATCCCCCTTCACTTTCTGCCCCTATTCCCGCAAAAGGGCAACGATAACCGGGGGAAACCATGACAACGGCGTTTGGCTTTGCACTACAGGCAACGGACGGGCGGGCGCGCACCGGGGTTATCTCTACGCCGCGTGGGGATATTCGCACGCCCGCCTTTATGCCGGTCGGCACTGCGGCCACGGTGAAGGCGATGCTGCCCGGATCCGTGCGCGCCACGGGGGCCGATATTTTGCTTGGCAACACCTATCATCTGATGCTGCGGCCCACCGCCGAACGCATCTCCAATCTGGGTGGGTTGCACAAGTTCATGAACTGGGATCGCCCGATCCTGACAGATTCCGGCGGCTTTCAGGTGATGTCGCTGGCGGCCCTGCGTAAACTGACCGAAGAGGGCGTCAGGTTTTCCAGCCACTATGATGGCTCAAAACACATGCTGTCACCCGAACGCAGTATGGAGATTCAAAAACTGCTCGGGTCTGACATTGTGATGTGTTTCGACGAATGCCCCGCACTGCCCGCCACAGATGCCGAAGTGGCGAAATCCATGGCGCTGTCGATGCGGTGGGCGCAGCGGTCGCGCGATGCGTTTGGGGACCGCCCCGGATATGCGCTGTTCGGCATCATGCAAGGCGGCGTGACGCGTGATTTGCGCGAAGAATCTGCCAAAGCCCTGACGGCAATCGGTTTTGACGGCTATGCCATAGGCGGTTTGGCGGTAGGGGAAGGGCAGGCGGCAATGTTTGGGGTGCTGGATTATGCCCCCGACATGCTGCCGCAGGATAAGCCGCGCTATCTGATGGGGGTGGGCAAGCCTGATGACATCGTAGGCGCGGTCGAACGCGGCATTGATATGATGGATTGCGTGTTGCCATCGCGGTCGGGCCGCACCGGGCAGGGCTGGACGCGGCGCGGTCAGGTCAATCTGCGCAACGCCCGCCACATCGACGATCCGCGCCCGCTGGATGAAGAGTGCAGTTGTCCGTGTTGCGCCAGTTATTCCCGCGCTTATCTGCACCATGTGCTGCGCAGTCAGGAAATCATCGCCTCTATGCTGCTGACATGGCATAATCTGCATTACTACCAACAGCTTATGCAGGGCCTGCGCGATGCTATTGCCACCCGGATGTTGCACCAATTCGTGGCGGATTTCCACGCGTTGCGGGCCGGGGGCGATATTGAACCGCTTTAACGGCCCGATTACCCCCCGGACCCGAAACGCATTGGCTCGCAATCTGCTAAAATCGTGATGAAACTGCGCTTGCCCCGGCGCTTGCCCCGGCGCATTATTGTGACAATGCTATGGTTGACAGCCCGCCTGCTCGATACCAGATATAGCGTCTGACAGGGGATGATCGAACGGTTGCCGCATCTCGGGGCCCTGACCATCCTGCCAATGAAGGATAACCAAATGACTGACAAACTTAGCCTCAGTTACCCCGTTTTGCCACTGCGCGATATTGTGGTGTTCCCGCATATGATCGTGCCACTGTTTGTGGGCCGTGAAAAATCGGTGCGCGCGCTGGAAGAGGTGATGGCGGATGACAAACAGATTCTGCTGTCATCCCAGATTGACCCTTCGGTTGACGATCCGGCCACCGATGGCATCTACCGCATTGGTGTGCTGGCCAATGTGCTGCAGCTGCTGAAACTGCCTGATGGCACCGTCAAAGTGCTGGTCGAAGGTAAGCAGCGCGTCAAGATCACTGAATTCATCGAAAACCCGGTGTATTTTGAGGCCCGCGCCGAACGCCTGTCGGAAACCCCCGGCGACAAACCTTCGGTTGAGGCGCTGGTGCGCGCCGTTGCCGAAGAGTTTGAGCGGTACGCAAAGGTCAAGAAAAACATCCCCGAAGAGGCGCTTTCTGCGGTGTCGGAAACCCGCGAACCCGCGCGGCTTGCCGATCTGGTGGCCGGGCATCTTGGGATTGATGTGGCGATCAAGCAAGACATGCTGGAAACGCTGGATGTGGCCGAACGGCTGGAAAAAGTTTACGGTCAGATGCAGGGCGAGATGAGCGTTCTGCAGGTGGAAAAAAAGATCAAATCGCGGGTGAAAACCCAGATGGAGCGCACGCAGCGCGAATATTATCTGAATGAGCAGATGAAGGCCATTCAGAAGGAACTCGGCGACGGCGAAGAAGGCCAGAACGAAATGGCCGAGCTGGAGGCGCGGATCAAGAAAACCGCCTTTTCAAAAGAGGCGCGCGACAAGGCCGAAGCAGAGCTGAAAAAGCTGAAAAACATGAGCCCGATGAGTGCGGAAGCCACCGTTGTGCGCAACTACCTTGATTGGCTGCTCGCGGTGCCGTGGGGCACAAAAAGCCGGGTGAAGAAAGATCTGGGGGCGGCGCAAAAGGTGCTGGACGCCGATCATTACGGGCTTGAAAAGGTCAAGGACCGCATCGTCGAATATCTGGCGGTACAGGCACGGTCAGCCAAGCTGAAAGGCCCGATCCTGTGCCTGGTCGGGCCCCCCGGTGTTGGTAAAACTTCGCTCGGCCGGTCGGTTGCCAAGGCGACGGGACGCGAATTTATCCGCATTTCGTTGGGCGGCGTGCGCGACGAATCCGAAATTCGCGGCCATCGGCGCACCTATATCGGGTCTATGCCCGGTAAGATCATTCAGGCGCTGAAAAAGGCGAAAACGACCAACCCGTTGATCTTATTGGACGAGATTGACAAAATGGGTCAGGATTTCCGCGGTGATCCGGCGTCGGCCATGCTTGAGGTGTTGGACCCTGAACAAAACTCGACCTTCATCGACCACTATATGGAAGTGGAATATGATCTGTCGAACGTGATGTTTATCACCACCGCCAACAGCTATAACATGCCCAGCCCCCTGCTGGACCGGATGGAGATTATCCCGCTGTCGGGTTACACCGAAGATGAAAAGCGCGAAATCGCCAAGGGTCACCTGATTGCCAAGCAGATCGAAGGCCATGCGCTGAAAAAAGGTGAATTCTCGATCACCGACGACGCGTTGCTGGATATCATCCGCACCTACACGCGGGAGGCGGGGGTGCGTAATCTGGAACGTGAAATCGCCAAACTTGCACGCAAAGCGGTGACCGAGATCGTCAAGAAAACTGCCAAATCGGTGGTGGTGACGCCTGACAAACTGGAAGGCTATCTTGGCGTCAAACGCTATCGCTATGGGTTGGCCGAGGCGACCGATCAGGTTGGTGTGGTGACGGGTCTTGCCTGGACATCGGTGGGCGGTGAATTGCTGTCGATCGAAGCGTTGCGGCTGCCCGGTAAGGGTCGGATGAAAACCACCGGCAAACTGGGCGATGTGATGAAGGAATCTATCGAAGCGGCGGCGTCATTCGTGCGCTCTATCAGCCCGGAAATTGGCGTAAAACCGCCGAAATTCGAAACGCTGGATATCCACGTTCACGTCCCCGACGGCGCCACACCCAAGGACGGCCCTTCGGCGGGTCTGGCGATGGTAACGGCCATCGTGTCGGTCCTGACGGGCATTCCGGTGCGCAAAGACATCGCCATGACGGGCGAAGTGTCGTTGCGCGGCAATGCCATGCCGATCGGTGGGTTGAAGGAAAAACTGCTGGCGGCGCTGCGGGGCGGGATCAAGACTGTGTTCATTCCAGCCGAGAATGAAAAAGATCTGATCGAGATCCCCGACAATGTGAAAGCCGGGCTGATCATCATTCCGGTTTCCAACGTGCGTGAGGTTTTAGCGCAGGCTTTGGTGCGTCAACCGGTTGCTGTGGAATGGGACGAGGCGGTGGAAGAAGCCGCCGCTGCCGCCCGCGCCTTGGCGTCGGGATCTGAAACAGCCCGCAACGCGCATTAGGCGGCACGGCGGTGAATTTTGGGGGGGGCGCGGCTTTGCCCGCGCCCCTTCGCTGCTTTAAGGCGTGTTGCTTTCAATGCGGTTCGCCCCACTGAAAGCAAGACGCAACATTCCAAGTCTTTGTTTGTCTTGGGGTGCAGCCCATCTGAAACAGATTGGCTGCACCCTGCTTTAGATAAACGCGAAATCGTCGTAGACGAATTTGATATCTGCGACGTTCAGTGCTGCACCGCTCACCACGATCCGGTCGCCATCGCCAAGCAATGTGATGACAATGGCCGAACCGCTGTCGACAATGCTGCGCACGCTCGCGCCACCTTCAAGTCCGATGACATCATGGCCCACCTGATAGTCGCGGATGACATCCACTGACCTGTGGCCACTGCGGCTGTCGGTGCCAAAGATAAAGGCATCATTGCCGTCGCCGCCCGTCAATGTATCGTTGCCATCAAATCCCCGGATCGCCTCGCGCCCCGCCGTGCCGATCAGCACATCCGCCCGCGACGTGCCATTGAGGATGATCAGCGGTGGGGGAGGCGGCGGTGGGGGCGGCACATCATCGCCGCCGCCATTGGTCAGCGGACCAGCGACAAAGCTAAATCCGGCCTCATTCCAGTTCAAATCATGGTCAGTGGCAAAACTGCCCAGAACCGCGGCCACATCCGCGATGCTGTGGCCGGATGCGGCCAGCGCGGCCTTATCGAACAAATAGGTAAAGGCGGTGACATAGCCGCTATAGCCACCGGTTTGCAAAGTTTCGACACCGCCTAAAACCGTGCCATCCTTGAACTGAAGCGTGGCCAGCGTTTCGACGAACGCGGTGCGTTGCACCTCGCCATTGCCGCGGATCAGGTCGGTGTCATAAAGCGTAACAGTGCTCACTTCACTGAAGTCGGGCAAACCGCCCGCCGGGCCGCCAAAATCCTGCGTGCTGAAGGCCTGCGCCGTATAGGTGTTGGCATCTTCGGGCAGCAGGCCAAAACTGATCGGATTGATCACCGGCACTGTGGGCGTGTTGACCACCGAGGCCGATGTTATGGCGGTGGCTGCGGTAAAATTGGCCCCCGGAAGCGGGATCGCATAACTGTCAGTGCCAATGGTGAACACGATGGCGCTATAAGACCCCGCATTTGTGTTCAGTTGCACTGCGCGGAACGTCGGCGTGACAGTGCCAAGCAACAGGCCGTTGATCAGAAAATTGGCTCCTTCACCCGTTGTCAGCCCCACCGCGTCGTTGGTTTGCTCGGCGCTTGTAGCACCTGCCAGCAGATCGCGGGTGGTCAGAACGACCTTTTCCAGCGTGGTGCCAAGGGGAATCGTCGAGCCCGACCCCGTGATCAGGCCCGAGAGTTTGAAAGCAAAACCTTCGTAATTGGCTGTCGTCATGACATGCTCCTTGTGGTGTGAAACCGGCTCAACCCAGGACTTAGGCAGAGTCCGGCATGGCAACGTAGGCTTGCGTTTTCTTCACGGTCCAATGACGAGGCCGTGTCATGCAGCAACGTGATGGCACGTGACTGTGCGCGTGATCTCAGCCGGCATCTGGATGGACACGCCATGCAAATTCTGCGGCGTCCGGATTTGCAATTGATTGAAGCCGCATCAGAACTGTTTCCAGTCTGGCATTTGTAAGATAGCATTGTTTCTAAGAGTGAAACAAAGGACGCCCCAATGCCCACGAAAACGGCCCCCGCCAAACCTGCAGCCAAAAACAAGCCGGCAAAAACATCTTTGGCCAAGGCCAAGCCAGTTAGCATGACGCCCGTCGCCTCTGCTAGGGCCGCTGCTACAGACGTTGGCGGCAAATCTGGTGTCGCATTGCGCGTGAAAGATTTGGTTGAACGGGTTACAGCGGCGGGGGATTTCAGGAAAAAGGACGTGCGCGATATCGTCGAGGTCACGTTGGCCGAACTTGGCCGCGCCCTTGAAGTTGGCGAAACCCTGAACCTGCCACCCTTTGGCAAGCTGCGGGTGGGGCGGTCGCGCGATCTGGCGAACGGGTCGATGATGACGCTAAAGCTTCGGCGGGTGCCTGCCAAAACGGGTGGAAAAAAAGCCGCCACAGAGGGTCTTGCAGACGCAGGCGAGGCGGGCTAAACACCCCGCCAACGGGAGATTAGCTCAGTGGTAGAGCGCATCGTTCACATCGATGATGTCAGGGGTTCAAATCCCTTATCTCCCACCATTTCCTTGAAAATTTACCTAAAATTTTCGCTTTTTCTGTTCAAAAATATCCCACGGGGGAGTCTCAATGGCGCAGCCATTGGGGCGGGGGTGTGAAACCCCCCACTGTTTTAACAACCTGCAAAGGCATTACGGCTTAGGCCCCGGCAGGGCTGATAATTCGATAAGGCCTGACGTTACCCGCAAAACCCGTCTTGCATATCCGGCCCGTGTTCAGTACACGCAGGTCAGATGGGTTGTTAGCTCAGTTGGTAGAGCGTCTCGTTTACACCGAGAATGTCGGCGGTTCGAGCCCGTCACGACCCACCATTTCCTTATTTTCAATCAGATCAGGGTGATACGGGCCCTTGTTAACACGCTGTCACGCACTCAAATGCGCCGGTTTCAACACCAACCCTCCGTGATGTTCTAAAAACGCCACCACTGCTTCGACGCCTTTGCCATGCCGAAGTTGCGCCATCACATAGGGACGCGCTCCGCGTGCGATCTGCGTATCCGCCTCTAACATCATCAGATCAACCCCCACGTAAGGCGCCAGATCGGTTTTGTTGACCACCAGCAGATCAGACCGCGCCACCCCCGGCCCTCGTTTGCGCGGAATGTCCTGACCCGCCGCAGTATCAATCACGTAGATTGAGATATCGGCGAGTTCGGGCGAAAACGTCGCCGCCAGATTGTCGCCACCGGATTCAATCAGGATCAGGTCCAGATCGGGAAAACCCCCGCGCAGATCAGCCACCGCTGCCAGATTGATCGACGCATCTTCGCGGATCGCGGTGTGCGGACAACCGCCGGTTTCCACCCCCCTGATCCGCTCGGCAGGCAGCACTTGGGCGCGGGTCAGATACTCGGCATCTTCGCGGGTGTAGATGTCATTGGTAATCACCGCCATCGAACAGCGCCCCGCCAAGGCACGGCACAGATGTTCGGTCAGTGTGGTTTTCCCGGCACCCACCGGGCCGCCGATGCCAACGCGCAACGGGCCATGCGGGTTCATGTGCGGTACACCCTTACATCCATGGTTTCATGCCGCATCGCCGCCAGATCGGCCCCGAAGGTGGCGGTGGTGATGTCCGAGAGATCGGCGGTAGCGGCGGCATCGGCCAAGGCAATGATCATCGGGTGCAGGTTTGCAAGCATCTGCTGCCCGTCTGATTGGCCCAACGGAATGAACCGCACGGCAACAGACACCAGATTTGCGGCAAACGCGTGCAGATAAAATGCGATGATTTGTGCCGCCGGTAAGGCCAACACCGCTGCGGCCTGACCAACCGCAACGGGCAGGGGGGCGGGATCAACTGCCCCACCCAAAGCGCCGATCGCACGCGCAAAGGCGGTGCCCTGATCCATGGTTTCAGCCAGCCGTTCGCGCGACGGGGCCAAGGCGCGGGCATATTCGGCCAATGCCGCGTGATCGGCATCAGCGCGCAGGGCTTGGGCCAGGATCACCGCGTCTTGCCAGCCGGTGCCAAATTGCAAAACATCGCCCAGCCAAGCCTGACAGCCGGCCGCGTCGGTCACATCCCCCGCCGATATCGCCCACTCCAGCCCATGCGAATAGGCATAGGCCCCCGTTGGAAAGGCAGGCGACAGCCAATGCATCAGCGACAGCAGGGCCGGGGTGCTGGTCACGGGTTGCCTTTCCAAAGGTTGGCGGGCAATTGAAATCCGCCAGGCTCTGTAACGCCATGATCATATCCGCCATGATCATGGCCAAACGTGCGCCCATGGCCATAAGCCCCGCCTTCGGGGGTAAAGGGTTCAATGCTGCGCGATACTTTGGCCCCCAGTTGCAGCAGCATCGCCTCGAGCACATGATCTTGGCGGATCAGCAGATGGTCGGGGCAAATCTGACACGGCGTGTGGCGATTGCCGATGTGCCAGGCCAGCCGCGCCAGATCGCCGGTAATTTCCAGCACCGGCTCTTCGGCCGCGATCACTTCGATCAGCCGACCATCCAGCAATTCAAACGCATCACCGTGGCCCAGACTGGTGGTTTCTGGCAAGCTGACCAGAAACCCCCGGGCTTGCACGGTTTCCAGCCGTTTGCGGCGCAGAAATCGCTCGTCATAGCTTAGAACCACCAGATCACAGGCAGTTGTCCAAGTGCCGGCGCGGTGCAACGTATGGGCGGCGGGAAGATCAGTCATGCTGCCTCAATACAGAAAATAGCGCTGCGCCAGCGGCAGTTCGGTTGCAGGTTCGCAGGTCAGCACCTCGCCATCGGCGCGCACGACATAGGTTTCGGGATCCACTTCGATCTGCGGCATCGCGTCGTTCAGCCGCATATCCGCCTTGCCGATGCCCCGGCACTGTTCCACCGCAACGGTGTCTTTGGCCAGACCCAACCGCGCCGCCACGCCATCCGCTTGTGCTGCGGCACTGACGAAAATCACCGCGTTGCGTTCCACCGACCGGCCCAAGGCCCCAAACATTTGCCGGGTATAAACCGGCTGCGGTGTGGGGATCGACGCATTCGGATCACCCATTTGCGCCACCACAATCACGCCCCCCAGCAGCACCATTTCGGGTTTTGCCCCAAAGAACGCCGGTGACCACAGCACGAGGTCTGCGCGTTTGCCAACCTCGACGCTGCCAATATGCCCCGCCATGCCATGCGCAATTGCCGGGTTGATGGTGTATTTCGCGATATAGCGTTTGATGCGGAAGTTATCGGCCTGCCCCACATCTTCGGCCAAAGCCCCGCGTTGCTGGCGCATTTTATGCGCGGTCTGCCAGGTGCGGGTGATCACTTCGCCAATCCGGCCCATCGCCTGACTGTCGGAAGAAATCACCGAAAACGCGCCCATATCGTGCAAGATATCTTCGGCCGCGATGGTTTCGCGACGGATACGGGATTCAGCAAAGGCCACGTCTTCGGGCACCCGGCGGTCAAGGTGATGGCACACCATCAGCATATCAAGATGTTCTTCGATGGTGTTGACGGTGTAGGGCATCGTCGGATTGGTGGACGATGGGATCACATTCGGATGGCTGACCACCTTGATGATATCAGGCGCGTGCCCGCCGCCAGCCCCTTCGGTGTGAAAGGCGTGAATGGTGCGGCCTTTGATTGCCGCCAAAGTATTCTCGACAAAGCCGGATTCGTTCAAAGTATCGGTGTGGATCATCACCTGAATGTCCATCGCATCGGCCACCGTCAGCGCGCAATCAATCGTGGCAGGCGTGGTGCCCCAGTCTTCGTGCAGCTTCAACGCACAAGCCCCCGCGCGTACCATTTCGTGCAAAGCCTCGGGCAGGCTGGCGTTGCCTTTGCCGGAAATCCCCACATTGATCGGCAGTGCGTCAAAGGCCTGCATCATCCGCCCGATATGCCACGGCCCCGGCGTGCAGGTCGTGGCCAGCGTGCCGTGCGCCGGGCCAGTGCCGCCGCCCAGTATGGTGGTGATGCCCGAATGCAGGGCATCTTCCACCTGTTGCGGGCAGATGAAGTGGATATGCGCATCCATCCCGCCAGCGGTTAAAATCCGCCCTTCGCCCGCGATAATCTCGGTGCCCGGCCCGATGATGACAGTCACGCCGGTTTGCGTATCCGGGTTACCCGCCTTGCCGATGCGGGCGATCCGGCCATCGCGCAGGCCAACATCGGCCTTATAAATCCCGGTGTAATCGACGATCAGCGCATTGGTGATCACTGTATCCATCGCACCGCCCGCGCGGCTGATCTGGGATTGCCCCATACCATCGCGGATCACCTTACCGCCGCCAAACTTCACCTCTTCTCCGTAAGTTGTCAGATCGCGCTCGACCTGAAGGATCAGGTCCGTATCCCCTAACCGCACCCGGTCGCCGGTGGTGGGGCCAAACATCGATGCATAAGAGGCGCGGGAGATCGGGGTCGGCATCTACAAATCCCCCATCACAGCGGCGTTAAACCCAAAAACCTTGCGCAAACCGCCCAAGGGCACCAGCCGCACTTCACGCCTTTGCCCCGGCTCAAACCGCACAGCAGTGCCGGCCGCGATATCCAGCCGCATGCCGCGCGCCGCACTCCGATCAAAATCCAACCCTGCGTTTGTTTCGGCAAAATGATAGTGGCTGCCCACCTGAATGGGGTGGTCGCCGGTGTTGGCCACCATCAACAGCACCGTCTCGGCCCCCGCATTCAGGATGATGTCGCCCGCCGCGCAGATCACTTCACCGGGGATCACTGGTTTCGCCCTTTGCGCAGATACATCGCCAGACCGATCAGCGCAGCACCCTCGGCAAGCATCAGCAAATGATCCGGCTCTGTCAGCAGATGCGCCAGATTGGTGAGGACTCCGTTCTGCGCATGACCACCCGGATGGGCAAGGGCGACACCGGGTAAAATCGCAAAAAGGATGGCAAGACGTTTCATAACAGCCTCTTATCGAATGGGATGGTGAACGGTGACAAGTTTGGTGCCATCGGGAAAGGTCGCCTCGACCTGCACCGAATGGATCATCTCGGGGATGCCTGCCATGCACTGATCCGCCGTAATCACATGCCCACCGGCCTGCATCAGATCGGCCACAGACCGGCCATCGCGCGCACCTTCAACGACGAAATCGGTGATTAGCGCAATCGCCTCGGGGTGGTTCAGCTTGACGCCGCGTGCAAGGCGACCCCGCGCCACCATGGCCGCCACGCTGATCAACAGCTTGTCCTTTTCCCGCGGCGTCAGGTTCATCGCATCTCTCCTATATCTGCCAGACACGCGGGGCCGCTTGCCCCGGTCGCAGCACTGCCAGCACGCGCAGGATTTGCCGCCGCATCGGCCAGCCGTCGGCGGCCATCAACCGCAACGTCAAGCGGCCATCCCAGCCCGAGGCAGCGGCCTGCACCCCCGGCTCGTCCAGCACCGCGCGCACCGGGCCCAACGCATCCTCGGCACCTGTTGTCACAAATGCTATCGACGCCACTACCCGCGCTCCGTTCAGAAGGGCAGGGCGTAGGGCAAGTCTGTCGTCGCCCAACGCAAACGGATCAATCAGCACGGGGCGGCCCTGTCGCCACACCTCGCGACGGTCTTGCATGCACAGATCGGTCACCGTTTCTCCCATCGCGGCCCGGCCCAGAACAATCGTCTCAACCATCAGACACCCCGCATCCGGCCCCAGATCAATCCGGGTGCTGCGGTGCAAGGCGCTGGATTGAAACAGGATCGTTTCCTGGGGCAGCCAATCCAGCCAACCGGATGCCCCCACCCGTGCCTTGACGACAACTCGCGCCACACCGGCACTTGACCGATAGGCGCGTTCCGCCGTCTGCGTGGTGGCGGTGGCGCGCACACCCTCGCCCAGTGTGATCTGATAGCGAAGGGTATCGCCCTCCGTCAGCCCGCCCGAGGTGTTCAAAAATACCAGTTCGGGCACCGCGCCCATCCCAGCACCCTGATGCGGCAAGATCACCTTGGCCGATCCAGACTGCGCAAGGTCCAACAGCCGCATCCGCGCCTTGTGCAAACCCAAAGAGATCGCTGCCACTCCATGGCTGCGCTGCATTTGTGGGGCGGGGGGGACAAAATTCATCGCGGCTCCGTTTGCGACAACGTTGCGTGGGGCGGTGCCGGGTTCAACCCGTTCCTGCGGTGCGGCCTGAATTGGTTGCGTTTCGGGTCAATTTCTGGGCGAGGCGGCGTTTTTTGCATAAAACTTGGGCAGGGGTGCAACCGCCACCACCAGCCAGCCGCAGCCCTCTTGTCCGGAAAATCTGCGAAAATGCAGAGTGGTTGTGCGGGTCTGGCCGTTGTAACTTTTCAATCATATGCCAAATTAACCGAAAACAACTCTGCAGGTTTAAGATGAGCTGGTCACCCCTTTTAGATGCGTCGATTCCCATTGGGGACGAGGTTGACCGTATTGAAACGGTTATTATCGCCCGTGCCCGCGATCTGGGCGGCTTTGAGGTGCGCCGGGCCCTGCCATCTGTGCAGCGCCAAATGGTGGGTCCGTTCATCTTTTTTGACCAGATGGGCCCGGCCGAATTTCTGACCGGGCAGGGGCTCGACGTGCGCCCGCATCCGCATATTGGTCTGGCGACAGTGACCTATCTGCTGAAAGGCAAGATTCATCACCGCGATTCCCTTGGCACAGATGCCTGGATCACACCCGGTGAGGTGAATCTGATGGTTGCGGGGCGGGGGATTACCCATTCCGAACGCATGGACGGCCCGGCGCGCGCCGCCCCGCAAAGCCTGTTCGGGCTGCAAACCTGGCTCGCGGTGCCGAAATCGCATGAGGATGATACCGCCGCCTTTCATAACGCGCCCGCCACAGCTCTGCCGGTGCTGGAGGCCGAGGGCAAACAGGTGCGTCTGATTCTGGGGTCGGCGTGGGGGGCTAAGGTGGCGCTGCCGTTGCCATCCGAAACCTTTTACGCCGATGCCACGCTGCAGGCGGGGGCCAGCCTGCCCTTGCCCGATACCCACGAAGATCGCGGGGTCTACGTGCTGCAGGGCGCGGTGTCGCAGGGCGGTCAAACCTACGCCGCCGGCGCAATGCTGGTGTTTCGCCCCGGTGATCAGATATCGGTCAAGGCTGGGGATGCGGGGGCGCGGATCATGGTGCTGGGTGGTGCCACCATGGATGGGCCGCGTTACATCTGGTGGAATTTTGTGGCCTCGTCCAAAGACCGCATCGATGCCGCGCGCGAGGCGTGGCGTGCAGGCGATTGGGCGCATGGCCGGTTCCAATTGCCGCCCGCCGATGATGGTGATTTTATCCCCGCTCCGCCCTAACCGCGTAAAAGTCGGCTTGATGCGGGTGACACCGCCAGCCCGTTAAAATTTATCTAAAATTTGCGCTTTTTCTGTTCAAAAATATCCCACGTGGGGGGCTCAATCGTCTTGACGATTGAGACGGGGGTGTGAAACCCCCAAACCTTCAATCGCGCCAAAGCCAACTGCCGGGGCGCCGTCCCGCGCCAAAGTTTTCCCGCGTGCGCCCCAATGCCCGCTTGACGCCGCCGCGTCCCTTTCGTAATACCCCCACACGCCGGGCAACCGGGGTGCAATGCGCGGTGGTAGCTCAGTTGGTTAGAGTACCGGCCTGTCACGCCGGGGGTCGCGGGTTCGAGTCCCGTCCGCCGCGCCATTTGCCGAAAAAAGCCATCCCTCGGGGTGGCTTTTTATTTTTCGTTGGGTTTGGTGGCTGCGCGCGCGGAAATTGCGTCGTCTAAAGCTGATTGCAGGCGTGCGCGTTCATCTGGAGTTAGAGCGTCCAGAAAATCAGAGATTTTTCCTTCGGTCCCGTCAAGAAAATCAATTGCCTTTTCACTCAACGCGTAATGGTTACTGATATCCGTTCCGACGTCACTGGCAATCCCACTAAACACGCCGCCGACAACCGCGCCAACAGACGAACTGATCAACGTTGCAGTTAGAATTAGGTTGCGCAGCCCAGCTATTGTAACCGAACTGGCTTTATCAGCCTGCTTTCCTTCACTTTGCCCGATCGCCGCCACATGCTGCATCAATGCGCCGCTTTTCTCGTCAACGAACTTTGCCCGCAGCGCCTGTTCCAGCAGGTCCAGCACCATCTCGCGTGTCACGATGCGACGGTTGAACGCGCCATAATCATCGTCCAAAGCCCGCGCTTCGGGGAAAGATCGCACAAGCCCGGCAGCCACACCTATGCACGTTATCAGTGCCGCACGAGGTTCGGGGGGCAAAAGATCAAGCTTATCCCGCCCGGCTTTGGTCCCCGTGTCGTTGGCTTCCAGCAAGTTGCCCAAGGCCACCAAGCTGCCCCACATTTCCAGTGCCCGTAAAGACAAGCTGCGCGTGTCATCCGCCAGAATAGCGACAAAGCGAGTGGTTTCTTCATGCACTTCTTGCCGTAAGCCACCCGCGTTTACCCGCCCGCCC
Source organism: Cypionkella sp. (assembly GCA_043766915.1). Taxonomy (GTDB): domain Bacteria; phylum Pseudomonadota; class Alphaproteobacteria; order Rhodobacterales; family Rhodobacteraceae; genus JANNAT01. Next base: position 464 of record JAYUHO010000302.1, on the reverse strand, counting down.
AGTTTATCCAGCAACGCATTGGCACGGGTTTTTACCATCACCGCCATCTGAGTTTGCGTGCTGCTCTCTGGCAAATCCTGCACATAAAGCTGCAATGCGCCATGGCTAGGAGAATATCGCCAGCCTGCACGTTCTTGTGCGTCGAGCAGGGCAGTCAACGTCAAAGGTGGCGGGTCTTTTGGCACCAACCAAGGCAACGGTTCAGGCCATTTCGGCAGAGTTTTCAGATACGCCAGCGTCTCGCGCGTGCGTTGTTCGTTATCCTCAACAGCAGACAACCGCAGCAGTTCGGGGTCGCGCGCAATGGCGGCGGTATTTGCAAACCTGATGCCAGAAAACGGGCCTTTCCCCGACAAAGGCAAATCGCAGATCGGCCGCAGATCGACCACCCCGGTCTGGTTCAGCCACAGCACCTGCAGCCCGGTTAACGCCTGCAGCGGGGTCAGATCGACCACCCCGGTCTG